>SLLG01000042.1 GCA_007134215.1 Opitutales bacterium
GATGTCGCGGAGATTGTTGAGCCCCGAAAAGAGGCTGACCTTGGAAAACTTGCTCACGCCGGTGAGAAGGACGAAGCGCAGGTGCGGGTCAGCGTCCTTCAGCGCGGAATACAGATTCCGCAGTCCCTCGCGCATGGCGGTGGCCACTTCGGCGTCTTCAATGTTGTCGAGGATGGGCTTGTCATACTCGTCGATGAGCACGACCGCGCGCTCGCCGTGCCGCTCCCGCGCCTTGCGGATCAAGGTCGAGAACAGGCCCCCGATGCTGCTGTCGGCGGGAGGCTGGTTGACCTCAAGGCGTTCCGCGTTTTCCAGCAGCAACTCCCGGATGCGCTGCTCCAGGGCCTCCCGCGATGAGAAATTGCCTGTGCCGAAGCTTATGCGGATGACCGGATGTTTTTTCGACCAGTCCCAGTGCTCCGCGGCATAGAGCCCCTCGAAGAGCGGGCGGTTGGCCTCGAAGAGTTCTTTGAGGGTATCGAGAAAAAGGCTCTTGCCGAAGCGGCGGGGGCGGGAGAGGAAGTAGTATTTGCCCTCCGTCGCCAGGCGCACGGCGTAGCCGCTTTTGTCCACATAGTAGTGGCCCCCCTCGCGGATCTCGCAGAGGTTCTGGATGCCGATGGGCAGCTTTTTGCGCGGCAGGCTCATGGTGTGGGGAAGAGTCTCGGCCAAGCTTCCCGCACTGGCAAGCCGCTTTGGCGGCCCGGCGGCGGACAGCTCATCTTCCCCGGGGGACAAAGTAGCGGGGTGCTTCAGCCCCCCGCACGCAGCGGACCGGGCGTCCACGACATTCGTGGGCCCACCGCGTCGCGGCAAGCTTCGGGTTGGCGGGGGTCGCTTGTCGTCGCGGGGTCGGGCGATAAATCAGCCCGACTACGCTTACAGCGCGTTCTCGCCGTGGGACTCAAATCCCAAGCTCCCCGTCCGGCGTGTAGGGGCGAAAGCTGAAAAAAAACGGTCCCGACAGGATCCCGGCGTTCCCCGCGTGTCGGCGCGCCCGTGTGTCGACCCGCCGCCGGTTATCCGGAAAGCAGCGGGCGCGAAGACGGGCGGCGGCGCAGCGCGGGAGTGCGATTGAAAGCGGTGAAGGATGGGGCGGAGTTCGGATTTTCAGTCGAAACGCCTGTCCTTCGGATTGTGACAACGGCTAAGATCCAAAGGCTTCCGCGAAAGCGGTTTGTAGGGAAGCCGGATGCACGCCCGATCGCTCCCGCGTGAGTGACCGCACAATGACGTGCCCGTTTCGGCGGTTCCGCGCGACTGAGGCCGGGGGCGGAACCGCCGCGACCGGCCTCCGGAGAAACCGGTCGCGTGGCTTTCAACCGGTTGGGCGACCGCAGGGGCCGCCCCGTTCATCTTGTCGGGGCCGGTTGGGAAAGCATCACGGCCCTCGAGCCGCGAGACTTTCCGAAAACTGAACTGTTAAAGAACATGGGACGGGAACATCCGCCTGGAGGGTCCGTCGGTCGGACAACCGGTGCGGTCTCCGCCGGAGTTCCCGCTGCGGGCACAGGGTCCGCAGCGTGTGGCCGGTTGCTTTGTTGGTCATCGTCTTGAAATCCTTTCGGTTCTCACACGCTGGGCACGGGACAAATGTTTCCCGCGCGGCGACCGGAACCAACGGTTGCCGGGTGGCCCTCTTGGCTCGCGCGCCGCAGGCTTTGGGGCGTGCGCTTCGGGCACGGGGTCGCGTTACGATGGCGGTGAGCGGCCCTTTGCTTGGTCGAGGATCCTCAGTGTGAGGGGATCGGGGGCGTTGTTGTAATATTTTGCGAGGACGGCGTTGAAGAGACCGGGGTCGCTCGCAACGAAGGCGAAGAGCGTGAGGCAGGAGCGCAGCTTGAGATTTGGCATTGCGTGGACGCCCCCCGAAGCGCAGGCCGTCGCCCGGTCTACGGGGAATGACGTGCAAATGTGTGTGCGCGACTTCTTGTCCGGCATCGTGCCCGTCGCACAGGAGCCAGTTCAAACCCGTGATGGCAGGGTCGGCGGCCCGCAAGGCGGTTCCCACCCGTGGCGCGATGATCGAGAGGTGAGCAAGGGTTTCAGGAGGGAGTTCGGCGAGAGCCACCGCTTCCAAGGAACGCGGGACAGATGTTCGGAGCCGTGGTTGCGTATGCTCACCGATCATCCATGGAGAGACCTGCCGCCTCCGGACACGCGGGCGGTCGACCCGGCGTGCCTGCTCCCGGAGGATGAGGCTTGGGCGGAGCAACGCACTCGGCTGCGAAGGATCACCGGGCCGATGGGCTACGACGTCGAGTGGCTGGACGATCTCTCCGTTCGGATTCCGGGCTGCTGGCACAACGAGTCGCTCATCGTGCAGCCTTGGCCGGACGCCCGGATTTCCATAGAAGGAACGGGCAGAAGGGCAGAGCTTTTCCTTGCGGACGGGTTGATCCTTCCCCCGGCTTTGGAACGCGCTTTGCCCACTTTTGAAGACGTGCACCGCGCCTCCGATGCCTACGATTATCCACAAGACGATGTTCTCGGGGATCTGGGTGTCCTCGGGGAGTTCAGCGCGCGTGTGCGCGCGTTCAGCGAGACCATTCCGTCGGATACGCTGGAGGCCGTGGCGCGGTGGCGCTTTCGGGAGGGGCATTTTGCCGTGGCGGCGGCCTGCGCCGTGCCGGGATTCCGGGCCCTGTTGGCCTCGCATCCGCAATTGGCATGGCTCGTGGCCGACCGCATGCTCCGCGAAAGCGGAGAACGCGGTATCTGCACGTCCGACTGGGGGGCTGTGATGAAAATGGGCCCCCTCTGGCTTGCCGTTCATTTTCTCCGGTTGCCCCGTCGGCGGGGCACGCTCACGACCCTGCGAAAGCTCCATTTCGACTGTCTCCGCGGCGAGCGTATGCACACACCGTTTCGGGAATTGGATCTGGATTGTCTGACAAGCCATGACGTGCTTTCCCGGATACAAAGAATTTTCGGACGAAAGGGAAGTTTTGAGGCAATCCTGCGCCTCGATGCACCCGTCAGCCGGGATACCCTCCGCTTCCTGTCTCAGGACACTGTGCCCCATCTGGATTTTTTGCGCGAGTTGCAGCGTCTCGAGAGAGCGCGAAAGGATGGACCGGCGATTGTGGGCCGGGTCGCGCGGGACTTCCTGCGCCTTTCGGCGCGGATCCGC
>SLLG01000359.1 GCA_007134215.1 Opitutales bacterium
CTTGCGGTAGAACCGAGCGAGGTCGAACTCGTAACGCAAGGAAGGGCCGTTGAGGTGCGATTGCTCCAGCCAGCCGAGGCGTTCACGGTGCGGGCAGTCGGTGCCGACACTCATGTGGTTGCTGCGCTGCGCCCAGCGGATGAGTTCGCGCGTGCGGTTGTAGAGATCGCTCGAGGTCTTGAAGTGCCCCACCGGCGCGGCCGAGGTGTGCGTGACAAGACCTTCGAGGCGCAATACTTCCGGATGCGCGCCGCCGTCTTCCGCCGGGTGCGTCTCGACTTGGATGTAGCGCGATCCGTGGTAGAAGAAATCGGACGTCCACGATTCATCACCGTCGCCGGCCAGCGTGTACTGCCACCATGCCGGCCGCGAGCGGTGCGCCACAGACCCGCGGTCCACCGTTCCGTCGTCGGCGAGCAGTTCCGCCGGGATCATGCGCACGCGGTCGCCCGCACGCCCGCGCGCCTCAAGGCGGATCATGAGCGAAACATTCTGCCCGAGGTCGTAGACAGCCACCCCGGGCCGTATCTTCGTAATGGCTACCGGTTCAAGGGTTTCGTGGTGGACGATGGGCGGCGCGGAACCGTCCGCCCCGCGTAGCCATCCGCGGGGACCTTCGTACTTGACGGCGGGTATCCACTCGCGGGGTTCGTCAAAGCCGGGACGGCTCCAGCCCGGATCGAAGGCCCGTGCGTCGTAGTCCTCGCCGCCGAAGACATGGGTGTAGGTCACGACATCGCTCTTGCGGACGCTCCAGCTTTCATCGGTGCCGACCTGCGTCTCCGAACCGTCGGCGAGAAGCGCCCACAGCGTGGCGCGAGCCGTGAGGGGACGGAAACGGCTGACAAACTTCGTGTAGCGGTCACCTGGCTCGGATACACTGAACATACCGGGAACGAGGCGGATGGCGATGGCGTTGTCACCCACCCGCAGGAGATCCGACACATCGTAGCTGCCGTAGGGAATCGTCTTGTCCACGTTGGTCCATCCCGGTTTCAGGGTGTCGTCGCCGACCCGTTCCCCGTTGATTTCCAAAATGTACCCGCCGAGCCCCGCGACATGCACGAGGCCACGCTCCGGCACCGCGCTGAGCGTGAATTCACGGCGCAGCTCCATGGCATTGTGGACCACCGGATTCGCGTCCGGCAGACCAAGACCGTCGACCACCGCAGAGGCGCTCCAGAAGCCCTCCTCGATACTGTCGCTTGCCGTCACACGCGCACCTTCGGCGACATTGCGCCCGCCGGACCGCACCTCGATTTGCGATAGTGCGAGGCAGATTTCACCGTTCAGTTCGCGCAGCACGGGAACACGCAGGCGAATGAAGCGGGCCGGACGTCCGTCGCTTTCGGCACTGTGACGCGTAAACCAAATGTTGAGCGGTTCGTCCGTTGTATCGACCAGCGTTCTCCAGTCATCGCGCGAATGCGACGACGACGCCTCAATGACAAAGCTCACGGGAAAACCAAGCCGCTCCGCCACCGTATGCCGCAGCGCGTGCAGGATCACCCCGTCGACCGGATATTCCCGGCCCAGATCCAGCTCGACCCATTTCGGAGTGTCGACCGACTCCGCCGCTTCCGAACGATAGCCGAGATGCGGGCGCTCGAACTTCAGCCACTCCGGATGCGTGATCCAATCCGCATTCCAGCCGCGGCGGTCGGTCATGCCCATCGTCCACGAGGCCGGTTTGCTCCATGCCGTCGCTTCGTCGTTCTCGTCCCACACGCGGACCTTCCAATAGACACGTTCGTGGTTCGACAGCGGCGTGGCCCGGTAGGTGTGCGACGGATTGGTGCCGCCGAGCTTGCCGCTGTCCCACAAGTCGGGATCGCCCTCTTCGAGGCGTTCCCGCGAGGAGGCGGCGCGGATGGCGTATGCGGTCTGCCGCACGCCGCGGCGGTCGCTCTCCATGCGCCATGAAAGGCGCGGGCGGAAGACATCAATACCCACCGGCTCGACAATTCCCTCTGCCCGCAGATCAACGACGGACACGTCGTCCGCCTTCACCGCTGTGGCGGGAAAGGCGCACGCGGCAACGATGGCACACAGGGTGGCGAGGCAACGGGGCCTCCATTGGTATCGGAGAAACGGATTCATCGTAAAGGGGATGTCGCGTAGCGGCGCAGCCGCGCGAGGGCCGCGTCGGGTTCGCCGACCGCGCCGTCCGGGGCGGGCCGGGTTTTGTTGAAGACACGCATGGCACCGGGTGCCTCGATGGTCACGGCAGACTCCGTCCAGTCTCCCGCCGCGTTGTGCGCAAACGAGGCGTCAAGTTCGAGGGCGGCGGCGAGAAACGCATACACCGCGCGCCGCTTGGACGGTCCGAAGTCATGGCCTTCGTCCGGCAAATGGATATTTCCGGCACGGCCACCCGCACCCGCGCGGCGGTAGATTTCACGGACAAACGGATACTCCACCTCAGGAGTATTCTTCGTCCAGTCGCCGCCGACGGAAACGAGCAGCAACGGACGCGGGACCGCCATCGCGACCAACATCGGGTTGCTCGCAAAGTGATCCGCACTGCGGTGGACGGGCAGTCCGCTCTCGCAGGGACAGCCGCCGAAAAAATGAGCTGACACCATGGCAACGGACGCCTGCGCAGCGATGCGTTCGTCGAGAGCGGAGAGAATCAACCCCTGGGTCGCACCCCCCGAGAAGCCGACAACTCCGAGCAGCGCGGCGTCGACCTCGGGCAGGGAGGCAAGGTAATCAAGGGCGCGCAAACCGTTCCAAAACTGGAGCGCCATGGAACCGGGCCGCCGGTGGGCGCCCTCGCCGGAAATCGCCTTTTGATCGCCGTAGCCTGCCATGTCGACGGAGAGCACAACCGCACCCATGCGCGCGAGCGTGGCGGCGCTGTATTGATATTCCTCCCGGAACCGGCCGTGCCCGCTCCATCCCCCGGAAGCGTCCGGCCCCGGCGTGTGTCCGTGCAGGTGCAGGACGGCGGCGTGCCGCTCACGCACCGTCTCCGGCCGGTAGAGGTTGCCCGTCATCCAGTGCCCCGGCAGCGTTTCGACAGCGATATTCTCAACGGTGTACCCGCTGTGGCGGCGAAGGGAGTGCGCGGTTACATTCAACTCCGGGCGGGCGGGAAGCGGATACAGACCCATGGCTTCGAGCAC
>SLLG01000364.1 GCA_007134215.1 Opitutales bacterium
GCGAAGCTGAGGTGGCCCGGCGGGTGCCAGTCCTGCGTCGCGGCAATGAGCGGGTAATCTTCCGAGAGGCGTTTGACGACGGGGATGACGGCGTCGCCCTCCGGCACGGCGAGGCTGCCGCCCGGCAGAAAATCCTTTTGGATGTCGACGATGATGAGTGCTTTCATGAATCGATCTCCTTTCGCTTTTCGGCCAGCAACGTATCACGAAGGTCGCGCAATTGCACGCTCACACCCACTTTGTAGGTGTGCGGATTTTCGAAGCGAAGGTGCTCCGGGGGAATGCGCCCGAGGGCCGCGCGGGCGCGCTCCGCCGCCTCCGCCGCAGAGGGCACATGCCCTGTCGGGCGTCCGTCGCGCATGACCTCGTCGCGGAGAGGACGCGCGCGCCACCCCGTGAACTCCAGGCGCATCCGCGGCTCAAAGGGATGCACCATGCGGTCCGGCACCGGCTCGTCGGCGTGGCACACGACATCGGCCATGGCCATACCGTCGCCGTCCTCCATGCGGTAAACGGTCTTGCGCCCCGGTAGCGTCGCCTTGGCCACCGTCTCGGACGCCTTGAGGCGCGGCTTGCCGCCCGTTTCGGCGAGCTTGTAGACGCCGTCGAGGGCACCGTCGGGCGCGCCCGTGGCAAGCGACGTGCCGATCCCGAAACCGTCGATCCGGGCACCCTGCTCCTTCAGGCTGCGGATGACGTGTTCGTCGACTTGGTTGGAGGCGAGGATACCCACCGTCTCCAATCCCGCTTCGTCGAGCGCCGCGCGAACTTTGCGGGAGAGGTAGGCGAGGTCACCGCTGTCGAGGCGCACGCCCTTGAGCTTTTCGCCCCGCGCCTCCATCTCCCGCGCGACGGCGAGAGCATTGGGTAGCCCAGAGCGCAGGGTGTCGTAGGTGTCGAGCAAAAGGACGGTCGACGAGCCGTGGACACGCGCGAAAACGCGGAACGCCTCCAGTTCGCTGTCGTAGGATTGGATGAAAGAGTGCGCCATCGTTCCGGCTGCCTCCAGGCCGTAGGCCCGCGCCGCCGCGAGATTCGACGTGTTGTCGCAACCGCCGACAAAGGCCGCGCGACTCGCCCACAGGCCGCCGGTGCCCTGTGCGCGGCGCAGCCCGAACTCGCTCAGCACCCGCTTGCCCGCCGCGTGGCGGCAACGGGAAGCCTTTGTCGCGACGAGGGTCTGGAAGTTGAGCACGTTGAGGACGAGCGTCTCGATAATTTGTGTCTCGAGGAGCCCGCCCGCGACCGTGAGCACCGGCTCGTCGGCGAAGACGACTTCGCCCTCCGGCGGTGCCCACACCGATCCCCGGAAGGCAAACCCGCGCAGATCGTCGAGAAACTCTCGCGGAAAGCCGTCCTCCCGCAGGAACGCCAGCTCTGTGTCACCGAAGCGGAAGCGCTCCAGCGCCTCCACCAGCGTGCCGAGGCCCGCAAACACCGCATAGCCTCCGCCGAAGGGCGCACGCCGGAAAAAGTAGTCGAATACCGCCGGCTCCTCCGCGCGACCGGACCGCCAATACGCCAGCGCCATGGCCAGCTCGTAGCGGTCGGTATAAAGTCCGGAGAGAGATTCGTTGCCGGTCATGGCACCAGCAAGTCACACCCTGCCGCCGCTTGCAACAATCCGTTCCGCCGGAGCCCAATTGCGTCCGGAACAGCGGCTGGCTTCCGGAAGTGCCGAGCGCGACAGGAGCTGAAAGCCGCGTCTGGTTCCCATCATAGCCGCACGCTGCCATGGAAACGATGCCATCCGTGGTCCAAAAACCCCAGCCTTCCCGCCGCGGCCGGGCGAGCGGCGCCGCCCCGCTCCGTTGCTGCCGCGTGGGCGAGACACATGGAGAAACCGCACGGTCGCGGGGCGCGCTCACAAGGCACCGGCAAAGGCACCGGGGTCGTCCTGCGTGGCGAGTGCGATCAAAACCTCATTCTCCTCATAGGCCATGAAATTCCAGCCGCCGTCGCGCCACCACTCGCCGCGCGGTCCGTCGAGGAGGCGGCGCGTGCGCTCATCAAACACGAAGAGGTGGACGATCCCGCCCCCGGTCTCGAAGCAGAGCAGGCTGATCTTCCCGCCCGCTTCGTCCTCAAAAACCTTGCACCCGGCGGCGCTTGCGGCGGCGAGCGCGGCAGGCAGCGTGGGCGGGACCGGCGCGCCTTGCGCGGCGAGCCAGTCTTTGAGGGCGGCGGCGTCACGGCCCTGCCGGTCGAAAGGCATGGCGGCGTTGGCCAGATCCACCATGGCAAACCCGGCGGGGTCGAGCGACACCGTCGGCCGCAGCATGGAGAGCGCGAAGAAGGTGACACCGATGAGAAAAAGCGCGGCGAGGCCAATGCCGCCGAAGCCGAACCACCGGCGCCGCGGCGCGCGCACCGCGGCTTGCGCCTCGTCAAACACCGCCGTGCCGAGGAGGGCGCGCTTGCCCCCCTCCGGCGCCCGGACCGAGCGCAGGGCCCGTGCCATCGCCTCGTCGCGGGCGCGCTCATGCTCGAACCACGCCTTCAGGGTAGGATCACGTTCGCACTGGGCGAGCGCCTCGGCGAAGCGGGGGTCGCCCGCGTCGGCCCCGTCGGGCCGGTAGGCGGAAAGAATTTCTTTGGCGGTTGGATTATCCATTGTTGGCCTCCTTGCGGAAAGGTAAGGTGTCCCCGCCCCCGGCGGCGCCGCTTTCAAGGCGTTCGCGTAGGCGGTCCTTGGCGCGCCGCAGGCGCGACATGACGGTGCCCATAGGGATGTCGAGCACCTCGGCGATGTCTTTGTAGGAAAAGGATTGCATGTAAAACAAAGTCAGGGGCGCGCGGAACTTCTCCTCCATCCCGGCAAGCGCGCGCAGCATCGCCGCCGTGTCTTCCCCGCGCCCGGGCGGCGCCGCCCCGTCCGCCACCGGCTCGGGGACAAGTTCGAGGGTCGTCGAGGGGAAACGCCGGTCACGGCGGTATTGGTCGAGAAAGTCGCGGTGCAGAACACTGAAGAGCCAGGACTTCACTTTCGTCAGGTCGCGGATGCCGTCGCCGCGCGTCGCCAGCTTGTGAAAGGTGTTCTGTGTGAGGTCGAGGGCGTCGTCCGGATCGCGGCAGAGCGACCACGCAAAGCGGTAGAGCGGATCATACCATTCGTGCACGACAC
>SLLG01000243.1 GCA_007134215.1 Opitutales bacterium
AAAGGTATTCCAACTTTGATCTTATGCGATCTTTTAATCCTTTTTATTATTCCACAATCTCTTATGACAGAAGAACTGATGATTATATGTTATCACAATTAAATCCTCTTGTTGGAACTGAATATTTACAGTATCAGGAAGGAGATAAAATCGTACATAGCAATATATATAGTGAAGCATCGATGACATATAATAAAATGGTTTCAGATAAACATGATGTAAGTGGCATGTTGATATTCATGGCTAGAAATGCGTTAGATGGCAATGCCGGAACATTGGCGCAGTCACTTCCACAAAGAAATCTTGGATTGGCAGGACGATTCACCTATGGCTTTGACTCCAGGTATCTTACTGAATTTAATTTTGGGTATAATGGTTCTGAAAAGTTTGACGAAGGACATCGCTGGGGATTTTTTCCTTCATTTGGGTTAGGCTGGATAGTGTCAAATGAATCCTTTTGGCAAGGAGCACTTGCGAATACAATATCAAATCTCAAAATACGGGCAACTTATGGTTTGGTGGGTAACGATGCTATTGGGAGCGAACGTTTCTTTTACCTTTCACAAGTTAATATTAACCAAGGCGGCAATTATCTGTTAGGTTATAATTTTTCGGGGATAAATAGAAGTGGGACAACTATTAGTCATTATGCAAATCCGTTAATAACCTGGGAAATTGCGTATAAACAGAACTTAGGTCTTGAAATAGGGCTTTTTGATGGGAAAATAGATATTCTTACTGATATTTATAAGGAGCACAGAGAAAATATCCTTCAGCCTCGTGCAGATATCCCCAGCACTATGGGTCTATGGTCGACCCCACAGGCAAACGTGGGTGAAGCTGAAGGTGGAGGAGTTGACATTTCTTTAGATTATAACCACTCCTTTCGAAGTGATATATGGATTATAGCTCGAGGCAATTATACTTACGCCAGATCAACATTCAAATTTTACGAAGAAACAGACTTTGAAGGGATGGGTGTACCCTGGAGATCAAGGATGGGCCATCCAATTTCCCAACAATGGGGCTATATAGCTGAACGCCTTTTTATTGATGAAGCTGATGTTAATAATGCCCCGCGTCAGGAATTTGGAGAATATGGTGCGGGTGATATTAAGTATAAAGATTTGAACGGAGACGGAGTAATTAATGAATTGGATCTGGCACCAATTGGTTACCCAACCACACCAGAAATTAATTATGGTTTCGGAATTTCTACCGGATATAGAAGTTTTGATTTTTCTCTATTCTTTCAAGGGTCTGCAAGATCAAGCTTTTGGATTGATGCACATAGCTTGACTCCATTTATTACATACTCATCTGGTGGTCAAGTTATGGAATCTGGAGCAGCAAAATTTATAGCAGATGATTACTGGTCAGAATTGTCACCAAACCCAGAGGCAGGATGGCCAAGGCTGTCAAACTATAGAATACCCAACAATACTCAAAGAAGCACAATGTTCATGAGAGATGGTTCATTTCTACGTTTAAAAAGTCTTGAGGTTGGTTATTCCTTACCTGACAGGATTACAAATAGACTGAACCTGAGTCAAGCCCGGTTTTATGTGAGTGGCACTAATTTGTTTCTAATATCAAGATTTAACTTGTGGGATGTTGAAATGGGTGGTAATGGTCTTGGCTACCCATTGCAAAAAGTTATGAATCTAGGCATTAACATTTCATTTTAAATAAATGTGACTAAAAAATGTGATTATGAAAAAGAATATTTTACATTCTATTTTGGCAATAACTATCGGAATTTATTATGCGATAGGTGTTTCTTGCACTGACTTTTTAGACGTAGTTCCCGATAATATTCCTACAGTTGATCATGCCTTTAAAAGTCGTCACGAGGCTGAAGGTTTTTTATTTGGCATTTACTCATTTCTTCCCCGGTCTTCTCATTTAGACATGAATCCTGCTTTAACGGCAGGTGATGAGGGGTGGCTGATTGAAAATGCAGAGTTTTATCCTAATCCAATATTGTGGAGAATTGCCCAGGGACAACAAAATACGCAATCTCCTTTGGCAAATTAGTGGTCAAGCCATCAAAGTGGAGGAAATGTTCAAGGAGCGTCAAGATTATGGACAGCAATAAGTGATGCTAATATTTTCATGGAAAATATCGATAAACCCGTTGACCTGAAAGATTATGAACGCATCCAATGGATTGCAGAAGCTAAATTCCTTAAAGCATATTATAAATTTTGGCTTTTACGTATGTATGGCCCCATTCCAATTATAAAAGAAAATATACCTATTAGCGCCTCTACCGGGGAAGTTCGAGTTTTCAGAGAACCTGTAGATGAAGTTGTTGAATATATTGTAAGCTTGTTAGATGAAAGCATCCCCGATCTTCCTATGCGAGTGCTGGATATCCAAAATGATCTGGGCCGTCCTACAAAACCAATGGCACTTGCCCTAAAAGCACAGGTTTTAACACTGGCTGCCAGCCCTTTATTTAATGGCAATACCGATTATGCTGGTTTCGTTGATAGCCGAGACATTACTTTATTCCCTCAGGAATACAAAGTTGAAAAATGGGAAAAAGCTGTTGATGCTTTGAAAGAGGCCATTGAGGTTGCCCATGAAGCTGACCATGAATTATATGATTACAGCAATAGTTCTTTTGCAAGAAATTTAAATGATTCTACTATTAAGGCATTGAATGTAAGAGCAGCAGTTGTTGAACGTTGGAATTCAGAAGTAATTTGGGGTGATTCCCGCGGGGGAACAGGCATGTATCAGCGGGAAGCTTTTTTTGGTGTATATCGGAAACATGGTACAGGAATGAGTTATGGACCTCCCCTGAGAATTGTTGAACAATTTTATTCGAAGAACGGCGTCCCAATTGATGAAGACCTTTCTTGGCAAGGGGTTGATTGGTATGAACAGAAAATAGGAGATGCAGCTCATAATCGGTTTATCAGAGAAGGATATACAACAGTTAATCTCCATTTTAACAGAGAATACCGCTTTTATGGATCACTTTTCTTTGATGGCGGTCTGTATTATGGTGCCGGGAAGATAAGCACTGATAAGGATTTTCACCTTACACCATTTAGAGCTAATATGCAACCCGGGGGATT
>SLLG01000009.1 GCA_007134215.1 Opitutales bacterium
ACCGGTAACGTGGGGCACGGATACGTCCTCCGGGTTCTCGCGGAGGCGGGACGCTCCGATGTGATCCACGACATGCACCACCAGAGCGACCGCCCCGGATACGGGTGGCAACTGGAGCACGGGGCGACGAGCTTGAGCGAGGCATGGGACGCGAACCGCCGGGCCTCGCAGAATCACTTCATGCTCGGGCACATTATCGAATGGTTCTACCATCACCTCGCGGGCATCGCACCCGACCCGGAGGAACCGGGCTTCCGGCATATCCGCATCGCGCCGCAGCCGGTGGGCGACCTGACCTTCGCCGAGGCCTCCCATGAATCCCAATACGGCACGGTGGCGGTGCGCTGGGACCGCGGCGACGGTGAGTTCCGGCTGCGCGCGACGGTGCCTCCGCTTGCGAGGGCAACCGTTTCGCTGCCCTCCGACGAAGGGGCCGCCGTTACGGAAAGCGGCGGTGCGGCGGATGACCAACCCGGCGTTACCTACCTCGGACGGGAAGACGGGCGCGTCCTCTTTGAGATCGAATCCGGTACCTACACCTTCACGACCCGTTGGACCGATTGATGCGCTGTTACGCCGCCAGTCTGATTCCGCTGTTCTTGTGGACGTGCGCCGCAGGCACCGCGCACGAGGTGACGGTGTGCGCGGACGGCGGGGGCGACTTCACGACCGTGCAGGCCGCCGTGGCCGCCGTTCCGACGGGAAGTCCGGAGGCGCCGGTGACGATCCGCGTGCGTCCCGGCACGTACCGGGAGCTTGTCTACATCCAGCGGGAGAAGCGCTTTCTGCGCGTGGTCGGCGAGGACGCCGGACGTACCGTCATCACCTACGACCTGCACGCCAACATGACCGGCCTCGACGGTGAGCGTATCGGCACTTTCCGTACGCCGACAGTTGTGGTCGACGCGGATGACATCACTTTTGAGAACCTGACGTTCGAAAATTCAGCGGGTCCCGTGGGCCAAGCCCTCGCCGTGCGCGTGGACGGCGACCGCGTGGTCTTCCGGCGATGCCGCTTCCTTGGATGGCAGGACACCATCTTCCTCAACCGTGGCCGCCAGTATTTCGAGGATTGCTACATTGCGGGCAGCACGGATTACATTTTCGGCGGGGCAACAGCGTATTTTCTGCGCTGCCACTTGCACAGCTTACGCGGCTCCTACATCACGGCGGCATCCACGCCGAAGGAGGCGGAGTTCGGCTTTGTCTTCGACCGTTGCCGGATTACCGTCGAGTCCGACGAGTTGCGTGTCTACCTCGGTCGTCCGTGGCGCGACTACGCGCAAGTGACCTTTCTCCGCACAGAAATGCCCGCCGCTGTCCGCCCGGAGGGCTGGCACAACTGGAACCGCCCCGAACGCGAGCAAACGGCACGCTTCGTGGAAACCGGAAACACCGGCCCGGGCGCGGACACCTCCGGGCGCGTCGCGTGGGCGCGCTTTCCCGGCCCCGGCGACGCCACCCGGATCACGCCCGCCGCCGTCCTCGGCGGCGCGGACGGTTGGGTGCCCCGGCGACCATAAACCCCGAAACCAAGTAATGACTATGCTTCCCATGAAACTGATGCAGCGATTCGCCGCCCGTGCGGCCCTCACCCTTTCGGTCCTCCCGGCGGCGTTTGCCAACGGTGCGAAAGAAGACCCCGTGCTGTGGTACACCGCTCCCGCCCAGTATTGGACGGAGGCCCTCCCGGTCGGCAACGGCAGCCTCGGCGGGATGGTTTTCGGCGATCCCGCCCGCGGTCACGTGCAGTTCAATCACGACACGTTGTGGACAGGCACCGTCCATGCCTATCATCGCGACGGCGCGCACGAGGTCTTGCCCAAGCTGCGCGAGCTGTTGCGGGAGGGACGGCAGGCCGAAGCGCACGACCTCGCCATGCGGGAATTCATGGGCGTTCCCCTGCGTCAGATGATGTATCAGCCGTTCGGTGACCTGTTCTTTGACTTTCCGGGCCATGAAGCCGCCGAAGATTACCGGCGCGAACTCAATCTCGCCGCGGCTGTCGCCAAGACCACATACACGGTCGACGGGGTGCGTTTCACCCGCGAGACCTTCTCCAGCTATCCGGCGGACGTGCTCGTCACCCGGGTGGAGGCGGACCGTCCGGGCAGCGTCGGATTCAGCCTTGAAATGGGTTGCCCGCACGACACGCACAAGATTGTGGCCGTAGGCGACGACCAGTTGCTGCTGCGCGGCAAGGTGCAGGACGACGGCATCGGGTTCGCGGCGCGCGTGCGCGTGCGGGTCACCGGCGGGAGCGTATCGACGAGCGGGCGGCGCATTGTCGTTGAAGGCGCGGACGCCGCCACCGTGCTGCTCAGCGCGGGCACGACCCACCGCAATTTCCGCGATTTGTCGGGGAATCCGGAAGCGGAGACCGGAGGCGTTCTCGCCGCCGCCTCAAGAAAAGATTATGGCTCTCTGCGCTCCGCCCATATCGCGGACCACGGCCGCCTCTTTAACCGGGTGTCGATCAATCTCGGCACGAGCGACGCGGCGGAGCTGCCCACGCATGACCGCCTCCGCCGCGAGGACAAGAGCGACGACCCCGCACTGGCCGCACTCCTCTTCCAATACGGGCGTTACCTCCTTATCGCGTCGAGCCGGCCCGGTTCGCAGCCAGCCAATCTTCAGGGCATCTGGAACGACCTTCTCGAACCGTCGTGGGGCAGCAAATACACGATGAACATCAATTTCGAGATGAACTACTGGCCGACCGAGGTGACGAATCTCACCGAGTGTTACGAGCCCGTCCTCGACATGATCGACGAACTGGTGGTCAGCGGCCGCGACACGGCACGCGCCCACTACGACGCCGACGGATGGGTGCTCCACCACAACACGGACATCTGGCGCGGCACGGCTCCCATCAACCATGCAAATCACGGCATCTGGCCGGGGGGCGGCGCATGGCTGAGCTTTGTCCTCTGGGAGCGGTACCGCTACACGCGCGACCTGACATTTCTGCGGGACCGCGCGTATCCGGTCATGAGAGAGGCGGCGCTCTTCTTCACCGAAGTTCTCGTCGAGGATCCGGATACCGGCTGGCTCATCAGCGGTCCGTCCAACTCGCC
>SLLG01000007.1 GCA_007134215.1 Opitutales bacterium
CCACGACACGGTCGCCGCGCTGGGCAATCCGCATATCCGCACGTCCAGCCTCGACCGCCTTGCGGGGGAGGGGGTCGCCTTCACGCGGGCGTATTGCCAGAGCCCGGTGTGCACCCCGTCGCGCGCGAGCTTCCTTACCGGGCGCTACGCGAGCGGAGTGCTGTGCAATCAAAACGGCAACGCCCGCTGGCCGGAGGCGGCTCCGTTGGTGACGAAGCTTTTGAAGGACGCGGGCTACCGCTGCGGGCTCGCGGGCAAGCTCCACCTTGCCGATCCGCGCAAGCCGGGGAGCGCGCTCGGGCAGGCGGAGGCGGCACCCGGAGCCGTGTGGGAGCCGCGTCCGCGCGACGACGGCTACGAGGTCTTTCATTGGAGCCACAACCAGAAGGATCTTTGGCCGACGGGCCACGCCTACGCTGACTGGGTGCGGGAGGCGGCGGGGGAACGCCTTGGATCGATCCGGGAACGCCTCGGGCATGTGCCGGCGGAGTTCCACCAGTCGCGCTGGTGCGCCGACCGCGCCATCGATTTCCTGCGTGGGGCCGATGCGCGCCCGTGGCTCTTCAGCGTCAATCTCTTCGATCCCCACCCGCCCTTTGATCCGCCGCCGGATTACCTTGCGCGCTACGATGCGGCGGCGCTCCCGCCGCCGGCTTTCCGTGAGTCCGATCTTGAGGCGCAGGCGCGATTGGCGGAGGTCGACTTCGGCACGCCGTGCCGACGGCCCGAGACCTTCGGGGCGCGGGAGGTGAAGGCGCGCTACTACGCCATGATCGAACTGCTCGACCACCACGTCGGGCGCATGCTCGACGCGCTGGAAGCGAGCGGCCAACGCGAAAACACACTCATCGTTTTCACGAGCGACCACGGCGATATGCTCGGCGACCACGGATTGCTGCACAAGGGCTGCCGTTTCTACGAAGGGCTCACGCGCGTGCCCCTCCTCATCGCCGGGCCGGGCTTCGCGCGGAACGGAGAAATCCGCGACGATCTTGTGGAGTTGACCGATCTGGCGCCGACCTTTCTCGATTTCGCCGGCCTGCCGGCCTCTCCGGCGATGGTCGGCCGCAGTTTGCGTCCTGTGTTGTGCGGGGACCGCGCGCACGGCCGCACCGCCGTCCGCTGCGAGTACTACAACGCCACAGCGCCCAACAATACAGGCCGTGCCCACTACCGCGGAAGCCACGGCACGATGTACCGGAATCACCGCTACAAACTCGTCATCTACCACGGGTGCGGCGCGGGCGAGTTGTTCGACCTCGGGAACGATCCCGGCGAGCACGAGAACCTGTGGGACGCGGCGGACCACCGCGCCGTGCGCGACGATCTCATGCGGGCGTCCTTCGACGCGACCGTCGCCGCCCTCGAGCCCGTGCCCGGACGCAATCCGTTGTTCCGGTAGACTGCGGGCCTCAGTCTTTTTGCGCGAAGAAGACGTCGTGGGGAACGACCTTGTGTTCCATTTCGCCCTTGAAGCCGCGCACCCGCTTGATGAGCTGTTTGGCGGCGCTTTCGCCGAGGCGGCGGGTACGCTTGAGGACGATGTGCGCGGCGAGGTGGCCGGGGAGCGTTTCGCCGGTTTCGAGCAGCACGGCGAGGTCGAAGGGATAATCCTTTGTCCACGGTCCGCCGTTGAGGAGTTCGAGGTCGGAGGGGTAGTCCGGGGGCACGGCGAGAACGAGGTTGCCCTCCCAGCCTTCGTCGCAGAGGCGGGCTGTGCGCTGGAAGACCGTGGTGTGCTGTTTCTCGAGTGTCTCGATCTCCAAACCGCCGTTCTTGCCCAGGCCCACCTGGAATCCCTGCAGGCGCGCGAGCGAAGGGATGCCGTGGTAGCAGAGAAACTTCACCGGTCCTTTGCAGTTCTCCCGGAAATACCGTCCCAGCTTCCGGAAAGCCGAAAAGTGATCGGGCATGACGGAATCCGCGCGTATACCCGGCAGGGGCAGGCAGGTGACAATCGGGAGCTGGAGCTGCCGGAACTGCCGCAACAGGTCCTCATTCTCAAGATGAAAGAAGGTCGAGGTGGACAACTCCGCGATGATTCCGGCAAACCCCATCTTTTGCATCGTCGAGAGCACCTCGTGCTGTTCGTCGAAAATGTCGCGCGGGCCGAAGTCCGCGGCATGGAAACCGAATGCCTCCACCGTGTCGCGGATGCCCTCTAGAAATCGCGCATGCGAGTGGGGCGCAACCTCGCTGTCGCTGTAGATCCCCACGACGTGGTTCGTCGTCTGGATGTCGTTGACGTAGACGCCGCTGCCCCGCCGCCGCGCGACCAGCCCCTCGCGCTCCAACTCATCGAGGCAGCGCTCGATGGCCGACTGGCTCACCTTGTACTGCGTCATCATCCGGCGGATCGGCATCAAGCGCACGCCCGGCTCCGCCTGTTCGACTTCGAGGCGGAGCTTTTCGAGGACTGTCTGGTATTTCGGTGTGAAGCTCATCGGCGTGTGTCATCTATAGTTGGCGGGGACGGGGGCGGGTAAAGCGGGAAATCGGCGGATCTCCTCCATCGATGAAACCGCTGTGGGAATGGCAAGAATACGGGGTTTTTGTGAACAGTATCATACAAAATCGCAAGGTTTTGATGGACTCTCTTCAGGCATTGAATGCGTGACAATCGCGCAACAATTGGGAAAAAGCAATAAACTCCCTTGACAGGGGTCAATCCATTTTTCAACGTGGGCTCCGGTTTAGTATGTTACGGTATTGATTGGTATCATACTGCCTTCCGTCGCCGGAAGGATAGTCTCCTAACCCCACACAAGATAAACCACTATGAACTATGCGACGAACCAAGTACCTCGCGGCGGCCCCTCGGCTGTACGCTGTGTTGCGCCTGTGAACAGCGCGACGCGAATCCCGAAAGCCATCCTCCTCGCCCTCTCCGGTATGGTCGCAGCGCCACTGATACAGGCGCAGGCCCCGGACGAGGAAGACGTCGTCATTCTCGACGACTTCATCGTCGGCTACCGCGAAGTGCTCGCATTGAACCTTGGTTTGCAGCGCGACGCCTCAAACCTTATCGAGGTCATGACGGCGGACGACATCGGCAACCTGCCCG
>SLLG01000233.1 GCA_007134215.1 Opitutales bacterium
ATTATTATGCGGGCCATCGGGATTCCCATGAACATGTTCACCGTCATGTTCGCCATCGGCCGCATGCCGGGGTGGATCGCCAATTGGAAAGAGGTGGCCAGCCACCCGAACGGCCGCATCTACCGTCCCCGCCAGGTCTACGTGGGCGAAACCACCCGCACGTTTGTTCCCCGGGACAAGCGTTAGCCCGATTGTTTCTGCGCGTCGCGCAGCAGGACTTCCATGTCCAGGCCGGTCAGTTCCTTGATACCGCGAAACAGGCGGAAGAGGGCCACGACCATGATGATCATGCAGGGAACGGCGATAACGAGCAGGCTCCAGAGAGTCATGCGCCCCAGTTCGTCGTTGAAGGCCTCGGTTCCGCTGGGACTCTGCACGATAATGCGGGCCAGGATGAAGTTGAGGATGGCGCTGACCAAAAAGGAAAAGGCGAGCAGGTAGGTGCACTGGCCGAGCAGCTTTTCGAACGCGGAGTGATTGTCCCGGGCGTCGAGTTCCCGGTTCAGTTTTTCCAGGTCGATGAATTCGTCGCGCAGGAGCAGGAGTTTCACGATCGGCCGGCGGGTTTTCATGGAACCGAGCACGACCAGGCCCAGGAGGGCGGGTATGCCGGCTTCCTTGACCGCGATCCAGCGCGGGGACATCTCCAGGAGCCCGATCCCGCCGGTGAGGAGGATGCTGACGAACCCGATGATGGAAAATACGTTGTATTTTCGCCGGATAACGAAGTCGTAACACCCGTACCCGATGGGAAAGGCCAGGGCGACGACCAGGTTCGTGGCCGGGGCGAAGCCGAACCACTGCGTCCCTTTCATCAGGATCAGGGCGGGAAGAAAGATGTTCAGCCCGAGACTGAGGAAGGTGTTTTCTTTTTTGGTCTGGTTGGGTGCGGCGGTGTTCGGCACGATGCTTTCCGGATTGGGTTGAACCCTTTGGTTTACTGGATTTTGTTCAGGCTTTACCGGAATGCAATGAACGCAAGCAATTTTACCTGCCTGATCACGGCCGGACCGACCCGGGAATACGTCGATCCGGTCCGTTTTTTCAGCAACGCCTCCAGCGGCAAAATGGGCTACGCCCTCGCTTCCGCCGCGGTCGAACGCGGGTGGTCCGTCGACCTCGTAAGCGGCCCGGTCTGCCTCGCTCCGCCTTCGGGAGTCTCCTTTCACCCCGTGGTGACGGCCGCCGAAATGGAATCGGCGTGCCGGCAGCTTTTTCCCGCCTGCGATCTCCTGGTCATGTGCGCCGCAGTGGCCGACTACCGTCCGGTTTCCCCGGCCAAACGGAAAATCAAGAAGAAGGACGAATCCCTGGTGATCCACCTGGAGCCCACGGTGGACATCGCGAAGGCGCTCGCTACCGAAAAACGACACCAGCTCTGTGTCGGGTTCGCGGCCGAAACCGATCACGTCGAGACGCACGCGCGCAGGAAATTGCGCCAAAAAAACCTCGACTGGATCGTGGCCAACGACGTCAGTTCGCCGGAGATTGGTATGGAAGCCGACCAAAACCGGGTGACCCTGTTTTCCGTGACCGGTGAATCCCGTTCCTTCGGGCCCGCGCCCAAGAGCGACGTCGCCGACTTTATCCTCGGGGCGATCATGGGGGCCGCGCCGCGCGGTTGACGGCGGGTGGTTTTTCGGCGCCGGCGGCGGCGCGGCCGGTTCGCCCGGTCACGCCGTATCGAACAGGCGGCGGTAGTGACGGTACCAGTCGCTGCTCCAGGTGTTGCGGGGGTCCCGGCGCTCTTTGTCCCGCAGCATCTCGGCAAAACGGGGGTAGGCCGCCTCGACCTGCCGGCGGGTGGCGTGGCGGTGGTAGGTCAGGTAGTAGGCGCCTCCCCGGTCCAGGGCCCGGTCGATCAGCCGGCGAAAGTCGGCCGCGGCCCGGGCCCGTCCTTCGCGGGTGTGCCGGACGTTGAGGTTGAAAACCAAGCAGGCCCGTCGGCCCGTCGCCCAGGGAAGGAAGGTCTCCCGGTCCGGTTCGATCCACCGGACGACGCCGTAGATCAGGTCTGTTTCGTGCCGACGCATATCGGCGCGAACGTCGTCGAAGAAATCGACCAGGCGTTCGGGCGGGACGTACAGTTCGGTGATGACCAGGGATTGATTAACTCCCGTTCCCCGCGCCCGGGCCAGTACCTGGTGATAGTCGGGAAGGTAGGTGCTCAGCTGTTGCCGGTCCGATGGGTACTGTTGCCCGTCGGTCGTGCGGTAGTGGTCCACGTACGTGCGGCAAGCACGGGCTTTGTCGAGATGGGCGAGGGTGATGAGTTCCGCCCAGCGGCGGGCGGTGAGGAATTCGCCGGGCGCCCCGTGCGACCGTTGGTTCCCGTGGAGGCCCACGGGACGGTACACCGAAAAAACCCCCGCCCTCAGGAACCCGTCGGTTTCCGGCGCGGTGGAAAACTGGAAATCTCCGTAGAGGCAACCGTCGTCCATGGCACGTTCGAGCAGACGGGGGATCCGGTCGACCGTGGTCTCGGTCACCTCCCGGCGGACCGTGGTTCGCCGCATCAAACGGAGGCGCAGTGAGGTGACCATCCCGAACAGACCGTAACCCCCGATTGCCCGCCGGAACCAGTCTGCGTTGACGGTCCGCGAACAGTCGATTTCGTCGCCGGAGGCGGTCAGGAGGGTGAACGACTCGATATCCTGTACCAGCGGAGAAAACCGGAGGCCGCGGCCGTGAATGTTCGAAGCGAGGGCGCCGCCCAGCGTCAAATCATCGGCCCCGGTCTGCTTTTGGACGATGCACCAGGGAGCGGGCGCCGACGGTTGGCGCTCGTCCAGGTGGCGCATCAGTTTGGGCCACATGACGCCGGGTTCGACCTCCACGATGCCGGAACGGGAATCGAGATCGCCCACCGCGGCGACGTCGGTCAGGTCGAAATGAATCGACCCGGTCCCGAAGGGCTGGCTTCCCATGGCGTGGCGCCCGCCGGCCACACTGATGCCGCCGGTGCCGCTCAGGGATCGGCGCACCAGCCGGACAAGGTCCGCCCGCCCCGTCGGGCGAAGGACCGTACCCACCCGCGTGGGGGTAAGCCG
>SLLG01000070.1 GCA_007134215.1 Opitutales bacterium
CGGCTGCCGGAGGGCGGGCGCATGGACGCGCGCGAGTGGCTCCTCACCGTCGCGGCGCGCCCCGATGAGGCCGACCGGCTGCCCGTCTTCACGATTTTCCAACCCGAGGTCATGACGCTCCTCGGCCACGACGAGGCGAGCCGGCTCACGCTCTCGTTTGACGACATCCGCCCCCATGGGGGGACCATCCAACACCAGGCAGAGCACGCCCGCGAGCGCGACCGCGCCGGGCGCAGCACCTTCGAGGAGGCCGTCCTCCAGCTCGATTACCTGCTGACCCTCTACTGGCGGCTGCGGCACAGCTTCCACATTGAAAGCGTCGAGGATCTCGGGAGCATGATCGCGGAACACGAGAACGAGATCCGCCCGGTCTTTGCGCGGATGCGCGGAATGGGCGAGTCGGGCGTGCCGGACGAAATCCTCGGACGCCTGCACGAGACCGTTGTGCGCTACGGCATCATGGAGGACTTCGCGCAGTTCGCGCCGATACCCTACCGGGGCGGCGAGGACCGCCCGCGCGGCGACTGGGTGACTGTCGGAATGGGCTTTCAGCGCAGTCTGCAGGCGGAAGCACTCCATCCCGCCGTTCCCGCCTACCACGAAATCCTCCGCGCGTGGCGCGACGGCGACATGAAAGAATTCAATACGGCTGCCGCCGGTCTTTCCTCGTGGATGAGTGCCAGCTTTCCGGCCGCCGCCCACCGCGCCGACTTCGAGGCGAAGTTCAACCGGCTCGCCTTGTTCTGGAAAGGCGCGGCGCTGTATGTCGTGGTTTTCCTCCTCACGGCGGTCTCGTGGGTGGCCGGACCGCGCTGGCTGGCGGCGGCCAACGGTCTCTGCTGGCTGACATGGGCCGTGCACACCATCGGGCTCCTCATGCGAATGTATATTCAGGAGCGTCCTCCGGTCACGAGTCTGCACGCCTCCGCTCTGTTTGTCGGATGGGCGGCGGTTTTGATCGGGCTGCTCGTGGAGCGCCGCCTGCGCAACGGCCTCGGTATCGCGGGCGGCGCGGCCCTCGGTTTTCTCACCCTTGTCGTGGCCCACAACCTCGGCGGCGACGGCGACACCATCGAGGTCATGCGGGCCGTGCTCAACTCGAACTTCTGGCTCGCGACACACGTGGTTGTCATTACGATTGGGTACTCGGCGGTCTTCATCGCCGGGGCGCTCGGAACCGCCTACCTCATCGCCCGTCTCATCCCCTCCGCGTGGACGCCGGAGCTGCGGAAAAAACTCTGCACAACCATGCTCGGCGTGGTCGGTTTCGCGCTTCTCTTCAGTTTTGCCGGGACCGTTCTCGGCGGTATCTGGGCGGACCAGTCGTGGGGAAGGTTCTGGGGCTGGGATCCCAAGGAAAACGGCGCGCTCCTCATCGTCCTCTGGATGGCGGTCATCCTGCACCTGCGCATCGGAGGCATCGGCGACGAACGTCTCCTCATGGTCTGCGCGGTCTTCGGCAACATCATCGTCGCCTTCTCATGGTTCGGCGTGAACATGCTCGGCGTGGGACTGCACTCCTATGGCTTCATGGAAGGCGCGCCCTTCTGGCTCGGCCTCTTCATGGTCTCCCAGCTCGGGATCATGGCCCTCGGTGCCCTGCCCGAGGCGCGGCGGGCAGAAGAATAGCGGACCGGAACCGACCGGTGCCTGCTGCCGCGCCTTCCGCGGTGCCGCTTCCGGAAGGATTGAATTTACGCGATTGATCGACCTGTCCGGGCGGTCCCGGGCTCATGGGTTTGACGGCCCGTTGCTGTGGACGGCGATGTAGCTCGCGATGGGACGCCACCCGCGCAGCCCGCTGAAGGCGGGCAGGCCGGCGGCGCCGCGGCCGAGGAGGAGGTGCGTGCTGGTGCCGGAATCGAGCTGTCCGCCGTAGATCACACCACGGTCGCGCACATACCGTGCGGCCTCGAATTCGCGCGCCCCGGCGAAGGCGAATAAGGTGAGCTGGCCGGCCTCCGGGTCGATGCCGATGAAGGTGCGGTTGATCACGCGGTCGGCAAAGTAGGGGTCGGCGGCTCCGGGGTCGATTTCGCCGCTGATGATGAGTAGGGAGAGCAGTCCGACCCCGTGCACTGCGGCGGATACCGCGTCTTCCGGAGCGGGGCGTTCGGTTGTGGCGTGGAGGCCGCCTTCAGTGTCCCACCAGATGAGGTGCGAGATGCTCCGGTGGCCCGCCACCGCGCCGTCGCCGACAACGAGTTCGACCGACTCGACGGCGCGGCCGGGCAGGCTGTTGAGGTAGCCCGCCGGCTTGTAGCGGGCACCGTTGAGAAGAACGGCGTAACCGCCGCGGCGCAGTCTCCACTCGGCGGGGGCGAGACGGAAGGGGCGCCCCTCTCCGGTGTACGGTTCGGAGACTGTCACCCGCACGCCGGGATGATTCATATCCACCGTAACGCTGTGGGCGAGGGGGCTCCGCGGCCCGTCGATCCGCTCCGCGCGGTAGGTGATCCCCGGAAAGATCTCCGTGTCGCCCGTTTCCCCCGGCTCCAAAACGGCCCGCCGCGCGAAAAAAAGGCCCCCGGCCACGGCGGTCACGCCAAAGAACACCGCGCCGACAAGGAGGAGCCGTCGCAATCGGCGAAGGCCACGGGGACTGGTATTCGTTGTCTTCAAACAGCGATAACTGTTGCCCGTTCACCGCATTTGGCGAACCGGAATGCAATGGTGCGGCGCGGAGCGTGCTTTGTTGAAACCGACAATCGTAAGCCGTACTGGGAATCGCCTATTTTGCCCCCGTCTCCTTCGCCCGCAGCCACTGACGCGCGCAGGCGAGCGCCTCCTCCCCGGCGGGCGACGGGACCGGCTTCGGCGCGCGCCTGCGCCGGTAGCGCAGGCCTGCGTCCCGGCGCAGCGCCGCCTCGACAAAGGCCTTCGTGCCCAGCACCAGACCTTCGCTGAACTGCCGCGTCTTGCGCAGAAGCAGTTCGTGCGCGGGCAGGCGGCCCCCGCGCTCACGCGCCTCCGCCGCGACCGGCTCCGGCACGCGCGCGCCCGTGCCGTCGCGCTTCGGCCGCAGCCCCTTGCCCAGCAC
>SLLG01000333.1 GCA_007134215.1 Opitutales bacterium
TTAATTATCCGATACCAACTGTGTATCAGGAGTATTTTGGAAACATTAATCTAACTTCAGATTTTTTTAATACCTTTAGAGAAGACTACACTGATTTTGATCGATGGTTCAATAACAAATCAGATCAAATTGCTTATGTGTCAATAGCCGGAGAAGATATCGTTGCTTTTCTTTATCTGAAAGTCGAGGATCAAAAAGAAGTATATAGCGATATCAGTCCAATATTTAAACCGGCAAAACGGCTTAAGATAGGAAGTTTTAAGGTGCGATTAAATGGTTACAAAATTGGTGAAAGATTTGTCAAAATAATTTTTGACAATGCTTTGAGATTTGATGTAGACGAGGTCTACGTTACCATTTTTCCGAAACGTATAGAGCAAGTTGCGTTAATTAATCTACTGTCTGACTTCGGATTTGTCCATAAAGGAGTTAAGGAGTCAAGGTATGGAAAGGAAGAGGTATATGTAAGAAATATGAAGCGGGGTGTGTCATTCGAAAATCCTCGTACCACTTATCCTTTTATTTCTGCATCCTCAAATAAATATATCGTTCCGATCTATCCAGAATATCACACGAAATTGTTTCCAGACTCAATCCTTAGAACTGAATCACCCATGGATTTTGTAGAACATGAACCATTCCGTAATGCAATAGCTAAAGCTTATGTCTCGAGATCTTGGAACCGTCAACTTAGCCCTGGAGACGCAATTGTTTTCTATCGTACTGGTGGTTACTATAAAAGTGTGGTAACTACTTTGGGGATAGTAGAAAATGTAATGGATAATATAAATACGTTTGATGAATTTGCACTGATTTGTGGTAAAAGAAGTGTTTTCGATATTGATGAACTACGTGCTCAATGGAATTGGAATTTAAAGAGCCATCCTTTTGTCTTAAACTTCCTTTATGCAATATCATTCCCTAGACGTCCAAACCTAGCTGAACTTATAGAACTTGGAGTAATACAAGATATAAGCTCTGCACCACGTGGTTTTGAAAGGTTAACGGAGGAGGCATTTATTAGTATTATCGACGCAGCAAAGTGCGAGCATAATTTTATAGTCAATTAAACCGGAACTCGCTAAGTTGATTTAATGATTAAAAACTATGACATAGAAAATAGGAGATTATCCTAACAGATATGAATGCGATAGTTTCTTATGCACCTACACCTATAAGTCGAATGATCGAGGGTTTAAAGTGAACGGTATAAAAGAAAGATCCCCGGATAAGTTATGGGGTCTAACTGATAACTCTCCGAGGGTTACTGAGGAACGATAACTGATAAATCTTTTTCAAAATAAACTAAAAGGAAGTGAGGGTTTGAACAACAGTATAGGAATATGGTTTGATATAAGAGATGATAATAAGTGTAGCGAATCTAATATCGAATCACTAGACGCAGAACTACATATTAATATGTGGAAACTCCCACACACTAATAATTATTGTAGGTTCATCGATTTCGGGATTATGATTAAGGATGCTCATCTGTTAAGCGCCTTATACTTTTATTTCCCTACCTTGGATACAGAAAGCATAAAAAATGTGGACGAATCTTTTATGCAATATAATTGTGATGATAGAGCAATTAGGTTATTAGATCTGGGTGGTGTAATATCACAGCCGGATATTTTACAGGCTGTTTTTAATGAAGACTATGAAATTAGATCTTTACCACATTCGAAGTATTGTGATGTTTCATCAGTGACAAAAGAAGAAAAGTTTAGTATATACAATATCGATGTTAATACTGATTTATATATAAAGAATAGGTATGGGGGCATAATATTTAAATTGCTCTTGACTGACTCGAAGAGTAATTCTTATTATCGTTTTAGACTTGAAGGTGATATCGTTGCTAACTTGTACAAGATAGAAAGGCCAGCTAATGCTCTGCTTCAAAGTGCATTTTGGAATGTAGAAATAATAGATTTCAGGGTCAATGAAATTAGAAATCTTAATCGATCGTTAATTGAAACCATGAAAGGGCAGTTAAATATTGTAAAGTATAAGTTTTTTTATATGTGCCCTTCCAATGAAGAGATTTTATCTTTATCTCATGGTGATTATAAAAGATGCAGGTATTTAGAAAATGATATTTGGGCTAAATATATAAATATATCTGATAATGATATAAAGCTCAATAAAGCAATAACTGCATACCAATGGAACTTAGAAGGGGATACTCATGTAAATATGATGATCAAGAGTAAATATGAGAATAATAATATTATGACTATATTCATTTATCTTCTTATCGTCTCAATCATGTCAATATTGTTCAGTATTTTTGGCAATTTCTTATACGCTTCTTTCTTTTTATCAAGCATACTTAGGATTTTATGAATAGTTTCGAACACTTTATAAAGATAACTTAGTTAATGTTTGTAGTAGGTGTAATGCTCAGATAAAACATTGTCAAATAGAATAGTCCTATGTTTCGAGCTTGTTAGGTTAGTATTCTGTTTCTATAATGAATGAAATATTTTTAATAATAGATTTTGCGTTCACTAATTTGTGGCATCAATATCAATAATCGTGGCACAGGCATTACAAAAGCATCTTATTTAAATTTTATCTTGAAAAGGCGATATTTACATTTGATAAGGAAGAAGCAAGGTAGTGTCAAAAAGGAGCTGATCCTTTTATAAGATCAAGGAAAAGCAACAATATTTAAGAATGTTAGTTTGAATTGTTCTCAAATTACTCACATTGCTAACGTGCTGAATGGTGCCGTCATGATATCATTTGTTTTAAACAGGTGACTCTGTAATGGCAGTTTTCTAAAAGATTTTTTCATCGCCCCTAACAGCCTTGGACGCTTAGTCTTAATCAGTAAAACTTTGCGAATAAGAATTAAGGTTGCGTAGCGGGAGGAGGAGCGATCTATGGCAGGGAAATTTCAACTGATTAAATTTAAAGATATTGATTTAAACGATCATTTTTTTGACTCTTTAAAAAGCGATTACCCCGAAGGTCCTAACAATATTGGATTTATTAACTGGTTTGAGAAAAAAAAA
>SLLG01000335.1 GCA_007134215.1 Opitutales bacterium
CCATCGACAGTCACCGTCCCGAACTCCGGCAGGCGGCTCACGTCAGGCACACCCGGCTTTCCGCCGAGGGCACGCTTGAGACGGTTGGGCACGCCGTCGCCGTCCGGATCGGCCGCGTCGGCGGCCAATCCCGAGTCCAGTGTTGTGCCGAAGTGGGTACGCCGCCAGTGTTCGGCGTCGGAGAGCACACTTCCACGGTAGAGTGCCAGCACCGGCGGGCGCCTTCCCGCGCTGTTTGTGTAGGTGCGGTGGTGGGCGGCATCGACGCCAAGAAGGTCGCGGGTCTCGCCGTCGCGGGTCTCGCGCACGAGGATTTCGTAATGGTCGCGCGCCCAGCCCATGTGACCGGCGATGATGATGCTCATGGAGGCGTCGGTGATCTCAAAGCCCGGAGAGTCGAAGTCATCGAAATCGAGGGGCATGGCGGTGCCGCCGAGGATTTCCGTGCGCCCGCCATTGAGGGTCTGCACGTAGGTGCCGTCCTCCTCGTTCTTGATCCCGAGAATCCACACGTCGCCGCCGTCGTTGCGGACCTTGAGATCTTTCTGTTCGGTGTTGAGTTGCCGCGCCCAGACGGTCTGCCCGCCGAATTCAAACTGGGGGATGGCCTCGGGCAGCGGCTGCGGCTCATTGGACCAATACCGGCTGCTCGTGCCGCCCACGTTCTCCAGAAACAATCGGCCTGCGCCCGTGTTCACATAGGTCTGCCCGGCGAGAACGAGAACATCGCGCAAAACAAGGTCGCGGTCGCTCTCGTTGCGGATGAACGGGGTGGCGCGCAACGGGCCGCCGGGGTAGCCGGTGAGTTGTTCGATGATGAGAAGTCGATCACCATCGGCAATGCGCCAGACCGGCTGCGACTCAATCGCGGCGAGCCGGGGCTGGATGGTGGCAAAGCACCCGACAATCCGCTCCACGTGCTCGCTGATAACCACGCCGGTGTCGAAGCGGTAGCGTCCGGGCGGAAAGTAGAGCGTGCGCTTGCCCGTGTTGGCACCGTCCGGTGCCATGGAATCAATCGCGGCCTGCACGCCGTGCGCATCGTTGTTCCAATCGTCTCCCGGCGTCGCCCCGAAGTCGCCGACATTCACCCAGTCCGCCGGATCATCGCGGGCGGGATCGGGAGCGTCTTCAATGGGCAGCCCGAGGCTGTGGCGAATGTCCGTGTCGAAGAGCCCTTCGGCCGTGCCGAAATGCCATTCGCTCATGTTGGGTTGGGCGATGAGACCTGCGGCGCGGTCTTGAATCACCCCCGCATACCCCTTGGTGACGACTTGGCGCACATAGAGAAAACCGTGGTTGACAAGGGCCGCGCCCGCACCGGGGCCCTCCGTGAGCCGCGCATCGACAAGCACCGTGAAGGCGTCCGCATGGTCGTTGTGCACCGCCGGCCCGCCGAGGCCCGCCGCGCGCAGACGGTGGATGGCAAAGCTGTGGCGGCGGTTGAAGATCCCGCCCTCGCGCGCGCCGAACAGGACCATGTCTTCGATGGTCGTGGCGTAGTGGGGATCATTCTCCGTGCGCAGGGACCAATCGAATCCGATGATTTCGACGTTCTTTAAGAGCTGCGGACCGGGGATCGCGCTAAGGAGGATCCCGTACCGGCCAGCTCCCGCCGAGTCGTCCGAGCGCACGCGCACGTTGCGCAGACCGCCCACGTTGTTCGCACAGAAGTCGAGCCCGATGGCCCCGGCGTTGCCCGCCCCGACATCAATCGTAAGGTCCTTCACGTGCGTCTGGAAGGCGACATACTGCCAGGCGCCGTGGATGTCATTGGCCTCATTGAAATCGATGAAAACGGCGGGTTGCGCCGGATCGCCGAAGCCCGCCGCCCCATCGTCGAGACGAAGCACCGTGCCGTCGCGGCTCTGCCCTTGGAAGACCACCCCGCGCCCCGAGCCACCGTTCGCAGTGTTGTGTGTGTCGACGACGAGCCCGCCGGAAAGGCGGTACTCCCCGTCCGGGAAATAGATGATGGGCCTCTCCAGCATGCTTCCCGGGTGGTCGTCGAGCACTTGTTGGAGGATGGCGCGGTTGTCCGTCGCGCCTGTTGGATCGGCGAAATAGGGGGCGGCGGTCACATCGATGACCGTCTCCGACGGATAGCGCACGTCGCCTCGAGCGGCGGTGGCGGCCCAGCCGAGCAGGCAAGCCAGAACGAAGAACTTCCAATTACTTACTTTTATTTCCATTATAAAAACAACAACGACAAACGACCGAAATAGCGTGGGAGCGGCGTCCCGCCGCTCTATCAGCGGCTCAAAAAGCGGCGGGACGCCGCTTCCACTCTTCTTCGCGTCCCAATATTTCTGAGATTCTCAATATCATGGGATCTGTCCTAAGGTGGATACTCGTCGTCTTAAAATTGCCCAAACACCCGAGCTGATCCGCCAATATCGCTGGAGGCAGCGCTGGGCGGACGTGACTCGTCGTGGCGCGTGCGGCCTTCCGAGGGCGTTGGCAAGCACCGGGTGTTTACGCCGATAGGCGAACGGCGGAGCCGGGGGCCAAAATGGCCGCCCGGCCACGGTGCGGCGGCGTCAAACCAAAGAGTAAAGACTTTTTTGAGACGATTCGTACGTAGTAGGCCCATCAGTCGTCGCTAACGGCGAGCCGGTAGAACACGCCCTCACCCGATGCGGGGAGCATCGCGGGAATTTCGAGCAGCGCGCCGGTGCCGGAAACGGGCGAACCGACATCCATCCAGGATCCCGGTTGGAGGGTACCCGACTGCTGCACCTGGTAGGTGAGGCCACTGACCGAGGGAAACTCAATGACAAGCTCACCGTCGCGCACGGTGGTAACCACGCGCTCCGGGAGAACGACGGGGACCGCATCCTCGATACGCAAACGCAGCATGGGCGCGGCGTCGCCCGGTTGGCTGATGCCCGAATCCGGCCGGTCGTCCGTTTCCATCGTCAGCATGTTGATCTGCTCGCCGTAGCTGGTCTCCGGATCGGTGGCGATCATGAGGCCGTAGTTCGGCAGGTCGCCGTTGACCCAATCGCGCACGAGGCTGGTGATATCCCATGTCAGTTGTCCATACTCATTGGGAAGGGTCGCACCGGGAGCGGGCGGATCCTGGTTCCATCCATGCACGTAGGTGGCCATGGCGCGCGGAGTTCCTTCGTAGGTCGATGGGCCGAAATTTCCGGAATCAGCCGTGGCAAGAGCGAAGTTTGTCGGCACGGAACCGTCCCAGTTGAGGAGGCTGCCCGAAGTCGAGTTGGCGAGCCAGCGGTTCATGGTGGGCGTACCCTCGAAGAGGAGTGCGTGCACGACAAGGTTGGTGATACCGTCGCCCTCATGATGGGCAAACTCCGGCGGCGTGGTGGCGCCGTTGCCAATGAAGACATTCCGATCAGCACCGAATCCGTGCGTCATGACATCAAGTGTGGCAACGAAGCCGGGATCATTCACCAGCTCCGGGGAAACCTCCGAGAGATCAAATTTCACGACGGGACCGAACCGCTCAAAGAAGCGCTGGTAAATTTCCTCGGAGGCGTTGGGCGCTGAGCCCGAGTTACCCGCCCACATTTGTTTGTTCTGGGACTGGTTCGAATTTACGACGCCATTCCAAAAGTCGATCGTGGTGTCGAAGGTCGCGGGAAGGTCGATGGATTGGCCGGAAAGCGGCGCAACGAAAAGAGTGGCAACGAGGATGGGGTAACGCATGGCGAACACGGGTTGGAAATCTTACTGGAGAAAAAAGTGGAAGAATATAGGCCGGAACGGGATCATCGAAACCCCGCTCCGGCCCGGAATTGCTTATGGACTATTTCCGCAGACGGCGCCGGATCATCACGCCCGCGAGCGCGACCAAGCCAAAGATGGCGGCATAGGTCGAGGGCTCGGGAATGACTTCCAGCGTGGCCGTGCGCAGGTCGATGACTGTGCCCGAATTCGTGGCAAAGTTCGGATCGCCGACCATCGGCGTCACACCGTCGAGCCAGGCGACAATACCCCACGGAGTGGAGTCCGTCAGGTGACCGGCGTCGATCAGCCCCTGCAACTCATCCGTCATACCGTAGAGAACCCGGTTGTCCACACGGTCCTCGATCGTCGGCGCGGCGAAATCGTATTCGCTGAAGCTCGAGCCAAACTTCGGCACCGTATCCGCGTTGATCGTCGCAAACTGCACGCGGTTGGGGTAATCGAACAACCATGTATTCTCGAAGTTCGGCAACTGACCGTCCGGAATGTCCAGACCGGGCACGATCCACAAGGAGACATCCACACCCGACGGGGTTCCCTCCGTCCAAAGCACGCCCAGATTGAAGGCAACCTGTGGAGCGCCGTTTATGAGGTTGAACAGTTCCGGGTTGGGGTTCGAACCCCCGGTCAAGCCGGCGAAGCGGAAGGCGCTGTACCAATAGGCGCTGTTCCCCGCGTTGTAGCCGACGTTTCCGGGATTGTCCGCGCCACCGTTCCATTGGCTGAAACCAGTGCCGTCGATGGTGGAGTTGGTGCGGATCCGACCGCTGTCGAAGTTGCCGAGATCAACTGTTATCGCTTGGCCTGTAAGGGAAGCCGCGCCGATCAGCAACGCGCCGGGCGCGATCCATATAGTGAACTTTTTCATATGATTTTGGATTGGAGTTACAGTGCTTATGGAGATTGCGGAACCAGGGCACTGTCTTCCCGGTCACGAATCCAGCACACCCGCACACGGCAACCCGGTCAACCGCCACGGCGCCAGTTCTGGTGTAACATAAACAAAGTGCGGGATGCCGCTGCGCCTTCAGGGGAATTTACCATAGACATTCCGGAAACAGGCGTAACAACTAACGGGATGGACTTATCGACACCCTGCGAACCCGTCTTTGCCGACTGGAATAAACTGCACGCCGCCCGCGCGGCGATGAGCGAGCGATTCGAAGCGCAACAGGCGGGCGGAGGCGAGTTGGTGAACGACCATTCCATCCGCGCCGAGGGGCTGGAATGGGACACCGACGGGACCACGCTCATTCTGCGTCCGGTCATTGCGAACGGCGAGACCGCCTGGTGGCAAGCGACGCCCGACGCAGCGGGTTTTCCCGCATCATGGGAGGGTATGGAAACGCTGGAGCTGTCGGCTTCGGCGGACGATCCCGGCACCTGCATCCGCCTTGAGGTGGCGGGTGCGCGCAACCTCCTCTCCACCGATTGGTCCCCGGCGGAGCAAACGCTCCGCCTCCCGCTCCGCGAGCTGCCGCTTACCGCCGGGCACCGTCCGCCCTTCGAGCCCACCGCCCTCCGCATTCACGTGCGGAGAGACAAAAACCATGCGCAAGGCGGCGCGCTGCGCTGCACCTCCCTCGTCTTGACGCCCGCCCGAGGCAATACCCGGCTTCCCGTTCTCGACCGCTACGGACAGCGCATTCAGACGGATTGGGACGGCAAGGTTCGCACGGAGGCCGACCTGCGCGCACACCTTGAGGCGGAGCTGAGCGCCTTCCGCCAAGTAACGAAGCGGAGCGATATTGTTCGTAGCATAGGGACCACGGGGAAAAAGCGGCAGGATGCCGCTTCCACAGAAACAGACAGCGCAAACGCTGATGCGCATGTCCGTGACCGCAGCGCAGTCGGGCGCTTCGGCGGATGGCGGACCGGGACGCCGTTGGCCGCAACCGGTTTCTTCCGCACCGAAAGAGTCGGGGGCCGCTGGCTCTTTGTCGATCCGGAGGGTTTCCCGTTCTGGTCATTGGGCGTCACGGGCATCCGCCTGAGCGAGTACACGCCGTACTTGGGACGGGAATGGCTTTTCGAGGAACTTCCGCCTACGGACGGGCCGGAATCGACGGCCTACATGCGCCGCCCGCTCATCAAGGACGGTCCGCGCGACTGCATCAGCTTCTACCACCTCAATGTCCTGCGCAAATACGCCAGCGCGGAGGCGTGGCGGAGCCATTTGCTCGAACGGTTGCCGGCCTGGGGCTTCAATACGGCGGGCAACTGGTCAATGGACCTTTTGGACCAGAATTCGATCCCCTACACCCGCTGGCTGCGCACCAACGACGCCGGCGCGCCCCTCATCGCCCCGCGCTTTCCCGATGTATTCGACCCGCGCTGGGAGGCGTGGTTCGACGAACGTTGCGCCCGCGAAGCCGCGCCCCACCGGGACGACCCGTGGATCCTCGGCTGGTTTGTCGATAACGAACTCCCTTGGGCGAAAATGGACTTCGCCCCGCCGGGTGAGGACCCGGAGGCTTTCCACGCCCGCTACGCCAAAACCTACTTCGAAAAGGTGTCGCGCATCCTCAGGAAACACGCGCCAAACCACCTTTACCTCGGTTGCCGTTTTGTGCGCAATCCGCCCGCCAAGTCCATCGTGCGAGCGGCGGGCCGGTTCTGCGACGTCGTCACCGTCAATTGCTACGCTCTCGCGCCACCGCCCGAGCAGTTCCGCGAATGGCACGAGACCACGGGCCGCCCGATCCTCATCGGCGAACACCACCTGCCCCTCGCCTCGCCCCGCCAGCTCCCGCCCCTCTACACCGCCTTCACCACAGCCGAGCGCGAAACCTTTTACCACGAATACCTCCGCAGTTGGGCGACCACGCCCTACTCCCTCGGGGCGCATTGGTTTCAATGGGTGGATCAAGTCGGCACGGGGCGCGGCGACGGCGAAAACCAAACGATTGGCTTTGTCGACGTCACCGACCAACCCCACCCCGAACTCCTCCGCGCCCTCCGCGCCGCCCGGACGGACCTTTCGGCATGGCTAGGGCTGACGCAGCCTGCGGACGCAGAAGGCAGCGCTGCGCAAAATAAGGAAAATTAAACGCGTTTGCGTATATGCGGTGCTCCGGGACCGTGTTATTCTCAAGCCCGACAAATCTCACTCTCATCTCAAACCACCAACCACCCAATGAAAAAATCCGTCCTTACACTCTCCCTTCTCGCCCTAACGTCGACCGTGCCCCTCGCGGCGCAGTCCGTTCTCTATCTCGAGAACTTCAATACTTTGGAAGGCTTCCAGCGCCCGGCGCAAAATATTGGCTGGCAGGGAAGCCGCGCGGGCGGATTGGATACATCCGGCGGCCCTAACGCCTTCGCCGAAGTCGGGGGCACCGACGATCCGGTTCCCTACAACAACCAGTCCGTCCTCGGTAACCCGGCCGGCGTGAACAACAATCCCATCTCCGGAGCAACCTACGGTCACGGCTTCTGGTCGCCCACCAACATTTTCAATGTGGCCATCGCCACGCAGGAATACGGAGGCTTCAATTCAAATGAGATTCAGTCCATTTCCTGGGATCTTCTCATCAACGGCACCTCCGGCACCCAGATCATGCGCGCGATGATCCAAGTGGGCGGATCGGCGGCCGATACCGACAACTGGTATGTCTCCAATCCTCTCCTCACGATCGACGTCGCGGCACGCAACCAGGAGTGGCACCGCGACACGATCCAAGCCTCCGGCGATTGGATCCGCATGCCGTCTTACGAATTCGCGACCGGCGAGTTCCAATGGCCCAGCAGCGGTTCCGAGAAAACCGAAGCCGACTTCGACACGTACGTTGACTACGACTTTTACCTCGGCGACCTCCCCGAAGGCACCGTGCATGGATTCGGCCTTTTCGTCGACAACCGCGCCGGCGGGAACATGCGCCTCGACAACTACACCATCACGGCCATTCCCGAGCCGACGACCTACGCGGCGATTCTCGGTCTCTTTGCCCTCGGGTTCATCGCTTGGCGACGACGCCGCTGAACCGAAGCCGATTACGCAACCTATTTTCGCCAACGCGGGCCCGCTGCCGGGCCCGCGTTTTTTTTTTTGAGACTCGGCTGATTGGGTTCGATGGGAAACCGTCGCCCCCCGTTGTCCAACCCTGAAAGGGATCGTCTTGTTTTTGTGCACGTTGCCGCTCGTGAACCACTCCGTGAGCAAGCCCATGTGGCCTCTCATCCCGCCGTGAGCCGCAGCGGGCACGAGAAAACGAATATTCTCAATCAGGTTGTCGGCGGATTCCACCCGCGAATTAATGAGGTTGTGCACCGCGCGGTTGGTCTCGTTGCGAATCGTGATATCCGAAATGGTGAGGTGCTTCGCGGCGGAGGAGACGACGGAAACATGGTTGTCGATGGTTTCCAGGTTGCGTACGCATCCATTGACGACACGGTTGAGGTGCACGGCCGTGAATCCCCCGCTGAACTGCTCCCGCCATGCTTCGATGGCCGGGTGTACGACCATATCATCAAGAAGCAGCGTCTTTCCATTGTCCCCGCTGCCGCCTGTGATGCGAAGGGTGATCTCCATCGTGGGGATGTTGTTGTTCTTGGCGTAAATGGCAAAGTCGACCCACTCTGTGTTCGACAGGTTGGCGGTGTTGACGAGGTTGAGGTGCGAGGTGACACCTTCCACGAGAATCGAATACGAAGCGGCCGTCCCAAGGCGCGCCCGCGATGTATTCAATGGTGTTATAGCCGCGCACGCTCAGGTGCTCCACCCCCACGTTGCGCAGGTGCGTTCCCATCGCATAGACCTCGCACCTCCAGTCGATACCGTCGCTGCTGCCATCCTTGATGACGACGCGCAGGGGTTGGCGCAGGGCGATCGTATGGCCCGTAACCGAGGCCACTTCGACGGGGCCACTGGTAGCGGTTGTAAAGATTCGGATTCAACCACCCGCCGCTGCCCGCCTGGCTCCAGTTCTGAAGGCTCCATGCGGGATAATCCGCGACCTCCTGGGGCAATGTGAAATCCTCGTCCAAGCGCCAGTGCAGCATGATCATCTGCCCGGGCTGAATGCCGCTGGCATCGCTCAGGGTGAGCGTGCGGGCACCGCGCGGATACTCGCCTACGATCTCCGCGAGCTTCTGCGAACGCCGCCAATACTCCCACGGATGGGGGTCGTTGCCGTTGTAGTTGCCGCCCACGCGGTGATCGGAGCGCCAGGAGTCCCACGGTAGAAAATCAAAAGTATCCAAGTCCCGATGGCGGTTCAAAAAGAGGTCTTCATCCGGGCTGATCCAGATGTGCCTGCCTGTCCACGACCACGCCGTTGTGGCGGATCATGATGATGCTTTGGAACTCGTAGCGTCCCGCCGGGGCCAAAACCGCACCCCCGCCCTGCTCACCCGCGTAATCGAGGGCCAATTGAAAGGCCGTCGTATTGTCAAACCCCTCAATCGCTTCCGCGCCGAAATCCAGTACGCTGGCCACCACCGGCAGATCCGCACGGGAAATTCTACGCGCATGTAGCCAGCGAAGCAGTTGTTCGGAATGTGCGTGTGGTTGTCCGGGTTGGCCGCGTAGTTTTGCCAGAGATCGTCGACCGTAAGCGCAAAGAGACCCGAAGCAGCGAAAAGGAGACTCGCAAAGACAGAGAGCAGATGGGATGGATAATCTACTCATGACAGGAAGGGCGGGGTTGGGGAACTGTGAGCCAGGAGGGGTAAAAGCCAAACCATGCATGAGATTAGCCGATTCCGTCGTTCGTGTCGTTACGCTAATGCGTTTAATTTTCCGCAGATTGCTTTTGGGGAAGGCTGGCTGGTAACGAGCATTCCGCTGGCCTGCGGCAAGGAAACGCGTGCAGGCCGACGGGGAAACTCAACAGCGCCATTCAGATCCGGCGCTGTCGCCCCTCAGTCCACCGGCGGAGCCACTTTGCGGAAGCGGCCGGGGCTCACGCCCTCGTGGCGGGAGAAGAAGGCACTGAAGTCCTTCATATTCTGAAATCCGCACTCCTCTCCGATCTCCTGCAGGGTGAGTTTCGTGTTTTGCAGGCGCTCACGGGCATGCTGCCAGCGCAAGCGGGCGAGTTCCTGATGGGGGCTGCGATCCACCACCTTATGGAAACGCAGTTCGAAGGTGCGGCGGCTCATGGGCAGACGCGCGATGATCTCGTCGACACCCTTGATACGCCCGAAGTTTGCCCGCATCCAGCGCAGCGCCCGCCGGATCTCCGTGTCCTCGATGAAGAGAAGATCGGTCGAGGCGCGCGCCACCACATGCAGAGGCGGGACGCGCACATGCACGCGGTTGGCCGGGTGTTGGCCGCTTCGAATGGCGGCGTCGAGCAAGGCCAAGGCCTCCCATCCGATCTGGCGGCAATCGGGTTGCACACTCGTCAAGGGCGTCTGCAGCATCTCCGCCTGCACGACATCGTTGTCCACGCCGATAACGGCGGCCTCGTCCGGAATTTGCATGCCTGCGAGCCGGGCATAGTGAATGACCACGAGGGCAAGCCGGTCGTTCGCGGCAAAGATCCCAGCGGGCCGGGGCAAACGCGCGAAGGGAAGGTTCATGCTCCCCGGTTCATGGCGAAAGCACTGCGCCGTCGCCCCCTTTTCCTGCACGAACGCCGCAAACCCTTTCCAGCGCTCCTCCGAATAGCGATGCCCCTTGAATCCACAGAATACAAAGTGGCGCAGTCCGCTTTCCCACAGATGTTCCGCTGCCATCCGCCCTACAGCCGCATCGGCGCAGATAACCCGCGGCCCGCCTCGGGCGAGAAGATTGGAGACATTGACAAAGGGCAACCCAAGTCGGCGCAGTCGCGCAAAATGGCCCTCGGCGTTGAGTTGTGCGATCACCCCATCGGCCTCCACGCGCTCCAGCAGCTCCTCGCTGAGGATCGGGCTTCCATTCCAAGTGGAGAATTGGAGGTGCGGGTGCCGCTTCTGGTAGGCGAGAATCCCCGGGAACACCTGCCGGTGAAAGTGGTAGGCTTGGTCAAGGACCACTGCCACCCGTCGCACCGTTGAGTTATCATTCACCTGCATCACGTTTGCGGCTCATGAAGACACGTTCTTCCCGGCGGATCAACACCCGGAAACAAGCGGGCTCGGCTCCCGAAAGAACCGCGCGCGGAAATGCGCCGGGAAGCCGCGATGATCGCGGAAACGCGTGTTCGTGAGATTACCCATGGTGGCAGGGACCGATCCGCACGGATGTTACATGTACCACACACATAAGGATTGCCGCAGGGGCGCACGGATGCCCAGAGTCAGTCCGCATGGAAACAGGCCGACCACCGAACATCCTCTTTCTCATGGACGACCAGCACCGCTCCGACGTGGCGGGCTTCATGGGCAACGAAATCGTGCGCACGCCCGTGCTCGACCGCTTGGCGGCCGACGCCGTGGTTTTCGAGAACGCCTACACGCCGAGCCCCATCTGCGTGCCGGGCCGCCAGTGCATCATGAGCGGACAATTGCCGACGACAAACGGTTGTCGCCGCTACGGGGACGACCTGCCGCCCTTCTCCCCCACCTTCGCGCGCCAGCTTTCCCTCGCCGGCTACCAGACGGTGTGCGCGGGCAAGCTCCACCACCAAGGGCCGGACCAAATGCAGGGCTGGACACAGCGTATCGGCATGGACACGCACATCGAACCGGAACACCTCGGCGAAGCCGCCGCCGCCAAGCATGATGCGTTCAACCGCGACGCGCCCCCGGGCTGGGACCTACGCAAGGAACTCACCATGGCGGGCGCGGGCACGAATCCCTTCAAGGTCAACGACGAATATACCCTGCAAGGCACGCTCAACTTCATTCGCGAGCGCTTTTGCGGCACATGGTACGACCGCGTCGATCAACGCCCACTCCTCCTCAAGGTGAGCCTCCAGTGCCCGCACTACCCCTTCATCTGCACAGAGGAAAAATTCAACGACTACATCAACCGCGTGGCCCCCTACCCGGCACGCGAAGGAATTATCGAGCACCCGTTCGCGAAAGACTGGACGCACAAGCCC
>SLLG01000223.1 GCA_007134215.1 Opitutales bacterium
GGGGGGGTGGCAAAACATCGGTTGTTTTGGTTTTTTGGAAAATCAATTGTAATCAATCCGTGGTCCTTGGGTCCGCGGAACAACCGGATTCCTGTCTATGAAATGCTCTCTTGAATCTCTTCTGCGCGGTGCGGCGGCTATGGTGTTCGCCGCGGTTCTTCCGGCGTCTCCTGCAATGTCTTCAGCCGATGAACTGCGGTGGGAAGGCGGTTCTTGGACGCTGGAGACCCTTGTTCTCGGCGGGGCCGGGAGCGGCGACGAGGCTTTGCTCTTTGATTTTGCCGGTGCCGACGCGGTTCCCGGTTCCGTCGGTTTCGTCATCGGGGAGGGCACACTGGATGTCGAATTCCGGGGAGTCCTTTTGCGGTTCGACGGGGCCGAAGGTGCCGTCGCCGTGAGCGGCGGACCGGCGGAGAGCGGGGCGACGGGATTGTCGCGGCTCGGGGAGTTTGCGGACAAGGCGGACGATGCCGGGTGGCCGGTGTGGATCGACATGGACCGGGCGGGAGTGTTTTCCGGCGATGCCGTGATCGGTTTATCCTTCCCGCCGCAGTCCGGTGAAGGGGCACACACCCTGCTTTTTGCGAATTCGAACGAGGAGGAACAGATGGTTTCCGCACTGGTGATCAAACCGTCGGGCACCACCGCCGCCGCGCCTGTGGTGGATCTTTCTCTGAGCGCTGCCGACAACTCCGGTGCGGGTCATCCCGTCGAGTGGCGCGATGACCCGCGTTTCCCGTTGCCAGTGCCGGCCGGGCCGCCGCCGCCGCATCCGTACTTGGCGATGGATGCCGAGGGCCGGTTGCTGGAGGCACCGGGCCGCCCGCGCGAGGGACCCGGCGGCAGGCTGCACAGCCGTCCCGGCATTGTTCGGGTGTTCGTCGCCGATCCGCCGGGCGGTGCGGATTCCAGGGAACCGGCTGAATAAATCGCATGGTGCACTTCGAATGCTGATTCCGTCGGCCGCCCGGTAAGCGGCTGTCCGCATATAAGAGACCTCCAAAACCTTTCGCTCCAACTTCTAACAAATTGTCCAATGAAAATTCCAAATATCACGATTGTCCTCGCCCTCTCTTCGTTTCTATACGCGATTTCCGCCACGGCCCAGCAGATTGACCAGCCGACAATCGTCCGGGTGAAGTGCGAATTTCAAGGGTTGGCGCACTCGACTTCGCCTGGATTTTGGGATCCAGACTTCGCTACGCTCAATCTGACGTCTCCGTTTGGCAGCTACGCGGCGTCCACGAATCTTCTTTTCGGTGTTTTCTATTCCGCCGGCACCTACAATGTCTATGACTTGCACCACATCGACCTACCGGTGGGCAAAGAAGTGGTCTTGGCGACGAACTCGTTCTCGCTCTCGCTTTGGGAGATGTTTCTGACTCCGCCTCCGGGTTACCGAGTTCTCATCGACGGTCAGCCGACGGGCTATCATGCCTACGAGGTTCCGGGCGGCGGTGCGGGTGTAAATGACTCGCAGGAGCACACAATAACGATAGTCCCAACCTCCTTCGAAGGGCGCGCGGCCGGAAGTGTATCGACTCCGGAGATCGGGCGTTTCATCTGGGAAATCGGTCTTGGCTATACTGTCACGGGAGCACCGCGCGGTCTGCTTGCGATCCGCGAGGAGGACCTCGGCGACGTGGCCTTGCGCTCCAATCTTCGCCTCATGCCCGGGGCCAATGTGCCGTTGGAAACGCACCGTGACGGCACGGGCTTGCGGCGGCTGCGCACGGATATCCTCGTCGACGTGAACGACCTGTCGGGCGCTACGGGCTATACGGTGGAATTCTATGCCGAGGGAAATTTCAACGCCGGCGCGGCCCTCGACGCCCCGGAGTCGGTCTTGATCACGGGGCATCCGTGGCGGCGCATCGTCGTGGAGGAAACCGGCGGAGACATCGAGCTGCGCGTCTACCATGTCGATTCGCCCTCGGCGGAGCACTTGATGATGCACCATGATGTCGCTTACGACGACCAGACGATGACGTGGACTCTCGATTCCGGCGACGGCAGCGAGGTGCGGCGCACGGTGGTTCACGAGTTCACGCAGCCGGACAAGAGTGAAGCCGTTGTCGAGGTGCGCGAGGGAACAGACGTCGCCCGGCGCACGAAGAAGACCTACCAGACCGTGGCGGGCCAACGCGAGATCGAGTCGATTGTGCGCGACTACGGTGATTCGGATTACACAGAGACGTACGCATTTTCCGATATGGACTGGCTGCGGTCGGTCACACCGCCGGACGGGGGTTGGACCTATTGGCAATATGATGCGTTCGGTCGGCACACGCGTGTCTACCGTCCGTTCAAGAATGCGCCCTCGTCGCCCGCCGCGAGTTTCACCGGTGAAGTGACGGAGTATGAATACGGCCAGTTTCCCGTGCCGACGCCGCAGGGCGGGTATCCCTTTCTTCAATTGCCTACCGGGCACGACCACGAGTTCCGCAACCTGCCGACGAAAGTCACGACCACCGTGGGCGACTCTTCCACCGTGGTGGCGTTAAGTGAGTTTGAGTATGACAAGTCGGAAACGCTCAACGACCTGACAGTCTTGAAGACAACCCGCAATGACTTCGCTTCCCCGTCGGAATACTTCACGAGTGTGACAAAACGCTATTCGTCCATGGTCGCGGAGAGTGATCAACTCTGGGCGGGCCTTCCCCTCTCTGAAGAAAATCCGGATGGCACGAAAACGGTGTGGCTGCACCAGCCCGGGGCGTACACACCGGGGCAGAACGCGTTGACGGGATTCAGCGCGGCGGCGGCTTACGATCCGGCCGGAAGCAACCGCTACTGGCGGACAATCGCCTTCCAGGGCCGGGCCTCGGGGTCGGGCACGGTCGCTTCGTTCGGTTCGGGTCCGCGCAATGCGCTCGACCCGGTCCGGATGGAACCGGCGCGGTCGACGATTGAGGTGACTGTGAGCGGTGCGCAGGGCAACGTCGTCCGGCGCGAGACATGGGTCTTCGACGGCACCGACGCTTCCGACCCCGGCCATTACGAA
>SLLG01000199.1 GCA_007134215.1 Opitutales bacterium
CCGGGGGCCCATGGATGCGCTTTGAAATCCCGCCGCTTTTGCCTGCTCGATTTCTCCGGATGAAAAGCCGCCCTCGGGGCCGATCAGCACGAGGATCTTTTCCGGCTTTCCCGGAAAAAGTTCATCGACGGGTTCCGTTTCCTCCTCCCAGAATACGACCTTTCCGTCGTAGGATTCCGCATCTTCCAGCAGCTCTTTCATGGGCATCGGGCGAGAAATTTCAGGCAGTCTTGACAGGCCGCACTGCTTGAGGGATTCGATGGCAATGGCCTCCCAGCGGCGCCCGCGTTCCGCAAGCCTTTTTTCATCGGGGCGGGCGACGGAGCGCTCTGAGAAAATCGGAATCCACCGGGAAATACCGAGTTCGGTGAGATGCCGTATGATGGTGTCCATCTTTTTTTCCTTTAAAAACCCCTGGGCAGCAACCAGCTCCAGGGGCGACGTGGCCCTGGAGAGAAATTTTCCGGTGACGGAAAAGGTTGCCGTATCACGGGACAGGCTTTCGATCACGGCCGTATACTCATATCCGGATCCGTCGATCAGCACAACCCGATCTCCCGGGGCGTGACGCAGCACCTTCTGCATATGCCGCACATCCGGGCCGCTGATTTGCGGTCTGTCATTTTGCATTTCGGACGGATCCGCGTAGAATCTGCGCATGGTTCTCTTTCCTGTGACAGGTTGTAAATACAGGTTTCCGGCCCGGTATTTTGACGGAAAATCCGGATATTTGCAAGCATTTGATTTGATATTGCAAAGCAAAGTATGGTAGAATGGAACGGACTGGTAAACTGCTTGACACGCCGTAGTGGTTATGCTACTGACAAAACATAATAAATTGAGCAAGTTTCAGATTTGCCAACCATTTACCCTTTTTGGTTTCAGGAGTCGTATCCATGGTTGAAAAACAAGCTACTGAAAACACAGTTGATCAATCCATCGGCGAAAGCCTTCCGGCTGCGAATGAGGGGCCTGAAATCGTTGATCTTTCTTCTCTGGAAGCCGAAGCGGATGAATACGCGGATCAGATCATCGACCTTTCCGATTTGGAAAGCGCCGGGATGGATGCTGATGAAGAAATCATGGATCTCGCTTCCCTTGGGGGAGATGTTCCGGAAGACAACGACTCCGTGCTTGAATTGACGGAAGAGCTGCGTGCCGCGAATTCTGAAATCGAAAGCGAGACTGACGGCGTATATGAAGAGGATCTCTCCCTGAATCTTGATGCAACCGATGAAGAGGAATTTTCTCTCGACGATGACAGTTTTTTCGACCTCAGTGAAGAAGCCGGGGGTGAAGCGGATCTGGATGGCGGTTTGGCCGAAGACGAAGCCTTGGATGAAGCCCTGGACGAACCCCTGGACGAACCCCTGATCGATCTTGATCTGGACGAGGAATGGGAAGAGGTGTTTTTTTTTGAAGACGAGTCCGTTTTCGAGCTGACCGATGAGTTTGATCTCACGGAAGAGGCTGGACAGGCCGATATCGAAGTGGATCTCTCCCTCGATGATCCCCTGAGTGACCCCCTGAGTGACCCCCTTAGTGATCCCTTGGACGACTCCCCGGACGACACCCCGGACGACTTCCTGGACGATTTCCTGGACGATTCACTGGGTGAGCCGGAAGAGGAAGACCTGGTGGAACCGGAAGAACCGATCGATTTGGGTTCCGGCATAACAGACGACGAGGTGTTTTCCGAGGCGGAAACCACCTCGGAGGACGCAGCCGCGGAAGAACTCAGCGAATTGGAGGGGGACGGATATACAGGGGATACGGAAGAAATTGAAGAAATTGAAGACCTCGAAGAAGTCGAAATGGATCTTGCCGATATGCTCGATTCCGATGAGGAAATTGGGGGGGAAGCGGATTTGGAAGAAGATGAGGAGTTTTCCCTTGAGGGTTTTTTCGACGAAGAGGACGAGGCCGCATACACAGGGGAATCCGAAACCAAAACCGAAGAACCGCCTGCAGCCGATGCTTTGGAGGAGGAACTGCTGGACAAACTGGATCAGTATTTCGGGGTGGATGAGGACGCACCCGCAGAAGAAGCCAGGCAGCCGGAGTCGGCAGAGCCGGAAGCAGACCAGCCCGAACCTGAACCTGCTCGGGTTTCAACGCCCGAATCCAAGGATGCGGATTCTGAAAGCGCCTTCCGGTTAACCCCGGATCAAGTTGAAGAGGTCGTGAATCGCGTGATTGATCAGAAGTTCTCGGAAAAGATCGATCAGGCGTTGGAGGAAGTCATTTCCCGGAAATTATCGTCTGAATTTGATGCCATTAAAACGGCGATCCTCGAATCGTTAAAAAGCCGGAAGTAGAAGGGCCAGACGCCGACCGGCCGTTTTGCGGCGGTGGTATAACGGGCGGCTATAGACGGAAAAACCAAACAAAACGGAACGAGTGGGGATTGTATTTTTCAATCCCCATTTTTTTTGCTATAGAACCATCACGATTGCATTTTGATTACAAACAGGAACCGTTTCCGGAGTACCGAGAATTATGACCGACAATTCACTCAAAAAAGGCTATGAACCCGGCGAGGTGGAAAAACGATGCTACCAGCGCTGGGAATCTGAAAATTTGTTTTCCGCAGCAGAATCATCGGATAAGACACCGTATTCGATTGTCATTCCGCCGCCCAATGTTACCGGCGTTCTCCACATGGGCCATGCCCTGAACATCACCCTTCAGGATGTTCTTTGCCGCTATCAGCGTCTATTGGGAAAAAACGTATTGTGGGTTCCCGGAACCGATCATGCAGGCATCGCCACGCAGAACGTCGTTGAGCGCGACCTTGCGGCAAAAGGCCTCGACCGTTACGGCATGGGAAGGGAACAGTTCATCGAAGCGATCTGGCAGTGGAAGGAGAAGTACGGCCGCACGATCATCGATCAGCTCAAGAGAATGGGTGCGTCGTGCGACTGGAATCGCGAACGCTTTACAATGGATGACGGGCTTTCCCGTGCCGTCCGCAAGGTGTTCGTCGCTCTCTACGAG
>SLLG01000330.1 GCA_007134215.1 Opitutales bacterium
CGGGTAGCTAAGCACGGAACCGATAAGCGCTGAAAGCATCTAAGCGCCAAGCGATTCCCAAGATAAGATCTCCCTGAGGGTCGTGGTAGACTACCACGTTGATAGGCTGGATGTGTAAGTGTGGTAACGCATTGAGCTAACCAGTACTAATTACCCAATCGGCTTGGATTCCTTCGATAACGTTGCAAAATCAGACGTTTTTTTTACCTCCAGGCGCGTTAAACTAATGTGTGTGTTCAAGCACGCACAGAACTTTCCGAGAGAAAGGCGGCTGGCCTGTGGAGGCCCGCTTTTCGACAATCGGTTCACATTCTGGTGACCATTGGGGAGGGGAAACACACGTTCCCATCCCGAACACGATTGTTAAGCCCTCCACCGCCGATGGTAGTGCCGGCACGTTCCGGTGCGAGAGTAGGTTATCGCCAGGTTTATGGCCCGGATTTCCGCGAGGAGGTCCGGGCCTTCTTGCGTACGGATTTCTTCCGCGGAACTGGATGAGGATAAAAGGAAGCCCGGCTTTGCAGCCGGGCTTCAACGAAAGAACCAAGTTTGTCTTGCTTTACGGCAGTAGCACGAAATCGATGACGTGAATCACACCGTTGCGGGCGGGTATGTCGACGAGGCTGGGTATGAGATTGGCAGAGGTTTCGTTGCCGACGAGTGTGAAACCGTCTACAAACACGAAATCTTTGTTCACCGTCCGGATCCGTTGAGAGGAAAGGATGGTTTGCGAGAAACGCGCTCCCGGGCTCACGTGATAGAGCAGAATGTCACGGAGGGTTTCCGGGGCGAGCACGTCAACCAGGTCCAGTCCGTTGAAATCCTCGCCCAGAAGGGCTTCGGCGGCCGCGTCGAATGCATCGTTTGTGGGAGCGAAGACCGTGAACTGCCGCCTCCCGTCGAGCATGGCGACGAGATCTGCCTTCACGACCGCTGCCACGAGTGTCGAGAACGCCGGATTCTCCAAGGCGATGCCGACGATTGTCGGCTCGGAGGGGCGTTGCGCCGTTGCCGTGGCCGGTGTCAGTTGGAGTAGAACGAGAGCGAGTGCGGTGGTAATGAGTGCTGTTTTGTTCATTGTTTTGTAGGTTTATTTTTGCGGAAGAATTTCCACAGTTTCATAATAGCCCGCTCAGTTCCGCTCGCATTGGATTATTCGTCAGCGGTTGGATGGTATACCCGGACGGATGAAAACCGTGTTGGACGGACCGAAAAACCCGCTGTGAGGGAAGACTGTCGTGTGAATGGCTTGGTTGTTGCCACTTGTCCGGGTGTTTCTTTTTCTGCCGCATGTCTTTTTCATTCTCATTGGAAGAGGTTATGGAGATCGTTCCGCACGACTCCGTCTCCGGAGAGGGCCGTGGGCCGTACACAGGACTTGCCTCGCTCGCGGATGCGGGGGAGTCCGACATTTCATTTCTCTCTAACCCGCGTAATGCCCGGATGCTGGAGACGACCCGGGCGGGTGTGGTGTTTCTACCGGAGACGATAAACTCGGAGCCGCCACCGGGGCGGGTTTACTTGCGAATGGCCAATCCGTCGCTCGGGCTCGCGCTCATCGCGGAGCGGATGGAGCGTTCGCTTGATCCGAAGCCGGCGCCGGGCGTGCATCCGTCAGCCGTGGTCGATCCGTCGGCGGAAGTTGACGGGAAGGCGTATGTCGGGCCCCTTTGTGTGATCGAGGCGGGGGCGCGTGTCGCCGCCGGGACGGTTCTCACGGCGCAGGTGTACCTCGGGCGGGAGTCCTCCGTCGGGGAGGATACTCGCATGCATGCCCATGCGGTGTTACACCGCTACTGCGGATTAGGGCGGCGGTGTGTCATCCATAGCGGGGCGGTCATCGGTGCGGATGGATTCGGATACGAGACGGTGGACGGACGGCATCGAAAGGTTCCGCAAATCGGCCGGGTGATCGTGGGCGACGACGTTGAGATTGGAGCGAACAGCACTGTCGACCGCGCGCGCTTTGCGCAAACGCTGATCGGACGGGGCACGAAGATCGACAATCTCGTGCAGATCGGGCACAACGTCACCATCGGCGAGCATTGCTTTCTCTGCGCGGGCGTCGGAATCGCTGGCAGCGTGAAGGTAGGGAACTACGTTGTCATCGCGGGGCAGGTGGGGACCGCCGGGCATATTGAGATCGGCGACTTCACCCAGGTTGGCGGCCAGGCGGGCGTGAGCAAGAGCCTTCCGCCCAAGAGTGTTGTCACCGGCACGCCGGCGACCGACTTGAAGCAGCAGCGCCGCCTCGAAGCCATGGTCCGGCGCCTCCCGCACCTCTTCAAGAAGGTCGAGGCGCTCGAAGCGCAACTTGCCGGGGAATAGCGTTGCGCGCGGCGGGTGCCCGTCCATGCTGCTTCGGAATCCCCGCGAGGCGGAGCAACGAGGATTGATTTATGCAAATTGGGCAGATGCAAATTCTGATGGGGAGCGCGAATCCCGAACTCGCGCGCGCCATCTGCGACTTTATCGGGATCGCGCCGTGCCACGTCACGCTCAAGCGCTTCCCGGACCAGGAGGTCTTCGTCAAGATCGACGAAAACATCCGCGGCAAAGACGTCTTCATTGTGCAGCCCACCTGCCCGCCGGCGAACGACAACCTCATGGAGCTGCTCATCATGATCGACGCCGCACGGCGGGCTTCGGCGCAGCGCATCACCGCCGTCCTTCCGTTCTACGGCTATGCCCGGCAGGACCGCAAAGACCAGCCGCGTGTGCCGATCACGGCCAAACTCGTCGCGAACCTCATCACCACGGCCGGAGCCAACCGAATACTTACCATGGACCTGCACGCCCCGCAGATCCAGGGCTTCTTCGATATCCCCGTCGACCACCTCTACGCCTCCACCGTTTTCTTCGATTACCTGAAGAAATTCCGCGACGAAAAGCTCGTCGTCATTTCGCCGGACGTCGGCGGCATCAAAATGGTCAACGCCTATGCCGACATGCTGGGCACCGACTTCGGGTTTGTCGCCAAGCGCCGCAAAGACGCCGCCAATGTCGAGGCCTTCAGCATGGTGGGCGACGTCAGAGGCAAGTCCGTTCTTCTCGTCGACGACCTCACTGAATCCGCCGGCACCCTCGCGGCGGCGGCCGAAATCCTCAAGAAAAACGGGGCGACCCGCGTCCGCGCCGCCGTCAGCCACGCCGTCCTCAATGAATCGGGCTACGAGCGAATCAAGACAGGCTTCCTCGACGAACTCATCACGACCAACTCGACGCCGGTCGATTGCCGCGGCCTGCCCATCACGGTGTTGAGCGTCGCTCCGCTCCTCGGCGAGGCCATGCTGCGCATCAACAACCACCAGAGCGTCACCAGCCTCTTCAAGATCAAGGGATTCTAGGCAAAGCGCGTGAAAATGCTTTCAATGCCGCGAAAGGAGCGTGGGGGTCCTGCCCGCGTCGTAAATCCGACCCGGTTTGAGGCGGGAACCACTCTTTTTTCCGAATGATCCTCGCGATCGAGAGCAGTTGCGATGAGTCGGCCCTCGCCCTCTTCGATCCCGCGCGGGGCATGGCGGGCGAGTGGGTCCACTCCCAGATCGCGCGCCACCGCGCCTACGGCGGCGTCGTGCCCGACATCGCCAGCCGCGAACACCTCGCCCACTTCCCCGCGCTCCTCGGACATGCGCGCGAATGCCTCGGCGGCGGCGCGCCCGCGCGTATTGCTGTCACCGTCGGTCCGGGGCTCGCCGGTTGCCTTGCCCTCGGCGTGGCCCTCGCCCGCGCCCTCGCTCAGGTCTTCGGCTGTCCCTTTGCCGGGGTCAACCACCTGCGCGGACACGTGTTCTCGCCCTTCATCGCGGCCCATGCGGAGAATCCCGCCGAATTCGACGCGTGGCTGCGCACACAACTGCCACACCTCGGCCTCGTCGTCTCCGGCGGCAACACGCTCCTCGTGCGCGTTGGCTCCGACCGCACGCTCACCGTCCCCGCCCGCACCGTCGACGACGCCGCCGGCGAGGCCCTCGACAAAGGTGCCAAGCTCCTCGGCCTCGCCTATCCCGGCGGCCCCCTCATTGAGAAGCACGCGCACGGCGGCGACCCCGCCGCTTTCGCCTTTCCCCGGCCCTCACGTCGTGCGGCGGACGACCGCTTCTCCTTCTCGGGACTGAAAACCAGCCTGCGCTACCAACTCGAAAAACTCGACGACACCGCCCTCGAGTCCGCCATGGCCGACATCTGCGCCAGTTACCAACAGGCGGTGGTCGACGCCCTCGTCATCAAAACGGACCAGTGCCTCCGCTCCGGAGCCGGAGGCTTCGGCAGCCTCGGCCTCTCCGGCGGCGTCGCCAACAACAGCGCCCTCCGCGCCGCCTTCGCCGCCCTCGCCGAAAAACACCGACTCCCCCTCCATATCGCCCAACCCCGCCACACCGGCGACAACGCCGCCATGATCGCCTTCGCCGCCCACGCCGACCCCGCCGGCCTCATTCATCCCGACGCCGACGGCCGCCTCGATTTCGCCCCGGCACTGGGACTGTGAGATGTTTCCCTGTGTGCGTGCCGTCCGGGCGGGGCGTCTTCAGCGGAGGAGGTTGTATTTGAGGATGGCGTAGATGGCGCGGACGCCGTCGCGCCAGCCGATTTTTTTGCCTTCCTCGTAGGTTCGGCCGTAGTAGGAGATGCCCACTTCGAAGATGCGGGGGTTGAGTTTGGCGACTTTGGCGGTGATCTCGGGTTCGAAGCCGAAGCGATTTTCCTCGACGGTGATCCGGGCGAGTATGTCGGCGCGGAAGACTTTATAGCAGGTTTCGACGTCGGTGAGGTTGAGGTTGGTGAGCATGTTGGAGGCGAGGGTGATGAGGCGGTTGGCGACCATGTGCCAGAAGTAGACGACACGGTGCGGACCGCCGCCCATGAAGCGGGAGCCGAAGACGACGTCGGCACGGTCCTTGAGGATGGGGTCGAGGAGGCCGTGGTATTCGGCCGGATCGTATTCGAGGTCGGCGTCCTGGATGATGACGATGTCGCCGGTGACGGCGGCGAAGCCGGTGCGCAGGGCGGCGCCCTTGCCCCGGTTGTGCTCGTGGCGGAGAACGCGCAGCCCCGGCACGTCGGCGGATTCGAGCTTGGCGAGGGTATTGTCGGAGGAGCCGTCGTCGACGGCGATGATCTCGTGGAGCGGAACGGCGGCTTCCCGCACGCGCGCGAGCAGTTCGAGGACGGTGGTTTCCTCGTTGTAGCAGGGGATGACGACGGAGACGCGGGGTCGTCCGGGCGGGGAATGTTCGACTGTAGTGGAGGCGGACATGGTGGATCGGTCGCTTGGGTGCGGAGGACTGTCAGCGGCGCGCGGGAGCGAGGCAAGGTGATTTGCGGACGGCAAATCTACCTTGCGTGTTTTGCGGGCTCGGCAATCGTCAGTGCCGATGAATGCGAAAGACGCGCCGAACCCGTCCGCCTCCCTTGTCGCGCTGCTGCACGGCCCCGACCAGCCGGGTCTTGTGGCGCGGACGTCCGGGTGGATCTACGGGCGCGGGGGCAATATCCTGCACGCGGACCAGCACCGTGACGACGAGGCGGGAGTGTTTTTCCAGCGAATCGAATGGATCCCGGCCAACGGCGGCGGGGCGGACGCGGCGTCGTTTGATGCCTTCGCGCGCTCGCTGGACATGGCGGTGGAGACGGTGTGGACCGGCGAGGTGCCGCCGGTCGCCCTGTTTGTCTCGAAGGTGCCACATTGTTTTCACGACCTGCTCGCGCGCTGGCGGCTCGGCGAGTTCCGCGGCAAGCTCGCGTGCATCGTGTCGAACCACCGCGATCTCGAAGCCGACGCGGAATATCACGGCATTCCGTTCTACCATGTGCCGGTGGATCGTTCACGCAAGGCGGAGGCGGAGGAGCGGCAATTGTCTATCCTGCGTGAACACGGGGTGCGGCTTGTGATTCTCGCCCGCTATATGCAGGTGCTCTCGGAGGACTTTCTCGAAGCCTGTGGCTGCGCGGTGATCAACATCCACCACAGCTTTCTGCCCGCGTTTGCGGGGGCGCGGCCCTACCACCAGGCGTATTCGCGGGGGGTAAAGCTGATCGGAGCGACGGCGCACTACGCGACGGCGGTGCTCGACGACGGCCCCATCATCCAGCAGGACACGATTCACGTGAACCACCGGCACAGCGTGGGTGATCTCGTCCGGCGCGGCCGCGATCTGGAGAAAAGCGTGTTGGCGCAGGCCGTGCGCTGGCACTTGCAGCACCGCGTGCTCGTCTACGGCAACAAGACGGTGGTTTTTGACTAAGGGGTGGGGTATACCCGTCCAAACGCTACCATGGGTCCCGGATCCTTGCGGAGCCGTCAGGTACTGACCGGGTTATGTCCTGTGTTTACGGTTCCGTTGCCATGCCATTGCCCTCAGTCCGCGGTGGCGGCGCGGCGCAGGCGGTCGTTGATGGAATTGCCGAGGGGGGAGGGCGGGGCGCGCTCGATGTGGATGCGCGTGAACGCGCGCTCGTCGAGACCCCGGAGGAGGGCGTAGAGGTTGCGGGCGACTTCGGCGGCGTCGCCGGATTCGGAGAACCAGAAAACCGTCGGCGCGCCGGGACCGTCCATGGCCTTCTCCGGTCGGCGCTGGAAGACCACCGCCTCGTCGGCGCGCGCGTCGGGAACGGTGCCGTGGTCGAAGAGGGCGGCGGGCGTGGCCGGGCTGTAGTGGCGCGCGAGCATGCCGGGTGCTTCCACGTCGGCTTCCTGCGCAGAGCTGGGAGCGGGGGCTTCGTCGACCGGTTCGCCGAGGGCTTCGGCGAGTTCTCCGCAGGAGATGCTGCCGGGACGGAGGATACGGGCGGGGCGGCCCGGCGCGAGCGCGACGATGGTGGATTCGATGCCGATGGCGCAGGGTCCGCCGTCGAGGATGAAGGGGATGCGGTCGCCGAGCGACTCGGCGACATGTTGCGCGGTGGTGGGGGAGATGTAGCCGAACGGGTTGGCGCTCGGGGCGGCGAGGGGGATGCCGACGGCGGCGAGAAGGCGGCGTGCGGCGGGGTGGGCGGGGGAGCGCAGGGCGACGGTCGCCCGACCCGCCGTGACGATGGCGGGGACGATTCCCCGCTTCGGAAGCACGATTGTCAGCGGGCCCGGCCAGAAGGCTTCCGCGAGGCGCACGGCGCGGGCGTCGAAGCGGGCGAGGCGCTCGCCGGCGGCGTGGTCGGGCACATGGACGATGAGTGGATCGAGGAGGGGGCGGCCCTTGACGTCGAAGATGCGGCGGCAGGCGGCCTCGTCGAGGGCGTTGGCGGCGAGCCCGTAGACGGTTTCGGTGGGGATGGCGACAAGCCCCCCGGAGCGCAGCGTCTCCGCGAGCTTCGCGAGGTCGGCCGGGGAGTCCGTACAAAACGAAGCGACCCGGTTGCCGGAGGCGGGGGTCGCCTGGTGGTTGCGGTCGGGCACGGCGGGCGTGCGCGCGGTGGCCTTACTTCACGAGAAGGAGATGCCGCGCGCGCTTGATCGTCTTGGTGATGTGGCGCTGCTGGACGGCGGTGAGCCCGGTGATGCGGCGCGGGAGGATTTTGCCCGTGTCGGTGACGAACCGCGAAAGTTCTTCGGTGTCCATGTGCGTGAGCGTCATGGGTTCCTTGCGCTCGGGGCGCGTTGCTGTGGATTCCGTGGTCATAAACGGAGCAAAATCAACAAAGGACCCGCGCGGCTCAAGCAAATTTTGCCGAAAAATCACGGTGGTTTGTTTGGGCTTGAAGCGCAGTGGAGCGCTGCGCACTCTCGACGTTTTTTCCAATGCAGTCGTTTCTACAGTTATCCGGAGGGGTGCGGGCGGTGGCCGCAGTGCTGGCCGGCCTTGTGGTCTTCCTGATCTTCGACCAGTTCCACTGGTGGAAGCGGCACGACGAATACATGTTCGGGATGATCGTGCCGTTCTTCGTGGGCTTTGTCGTCTTCGACCGCTGGCCGCGGATCTACCGCATCCTCACGGGCAAGCGCCTCGGGGAGAAGCCCGACAAGAACCTCGCGAAGTTCGAGGAACGCATTGAGAAGACGGCGGATTCCCCGCCGGACGGTCTTTTCGTGAAGCTGACGACGGCGGTGGCGTTCTGCGCCGTGCTTGGCGGGCTCGCTTTTTTTCTCTTCGGCTCGCTCTACCGCGCCATGGAAGGGGCGAATCTCGTCACCTCGACGGCCTACGCCTACGGATTTCCTGCGATTCTGCTGGGGACGGTGTTTCTGCTCTCCCGCCGCACCGCTGCAGACGAACCGGTACCCTACCGCCACCGGCTCATCCTCACGGGCATGTTTCTCTTTCCGGCGCTGATCTGGATGCTGTCGGTGCCGATGTTCGACGTGCTCAACCGGGCCGTGAGCACGACGCTCATGAACCAGGTGGCGACCATCGTCTACCACACGTTCGACTTTCTCGGCTACGCCATCGTGCGCGAGGGCAGCGTGCTGCTCCTGCCCAGCGGCGAGGTCGGGGTGGAGGACGCCTGCTCGGGCATCCGCTCGCTCACGGCCTGCCTCTTCGCAGGCTCGTTTATCGGCGCGGTGTTTTTCGAGAGCTTCACGAAGAAGGTCGTTATGGTGGGCATGGCAATGGTCTTTGCCTTCATCAACAACATCTTGCGCAGCCTCTTCCTCACCGCCTACGCCTACGGACTGGGGCCGGGCGCGCTGGAGGGCGACCTCGAGCTTCTCGGCATGAATCTCGGCAACATCCACGATTTCACGGGTTGGGTCGTGCTGGGCCTGACGGTGGTCGTTCTGCTGATTCTTGTGAAGATATTCTCCATCCGTCTCGAATTCGAGATGGAACCGGCGCAGGGGGCCGGCGCGTCCGCCTGAGCGGGCCGGGGGAAACGGTATGCGGCGCGGCGGGTCCGGGAGAAATCTTCGTTTTCGGGCTCGCGCAAGGGTGCGGCGGGGCCTTTTCTTTAACTCTAGGAAAGGAGCTTATCATCAATGAAAGTGCTATTGCTGACCAATGAGTTTCCCCCGCAGACCTACGGCGGCGCGGGGGTCCACGTGGACTACCTGAGCCGCGAGATGCGCAAGCTGGCCGCCGTCGACGTGCGCGCCTTCGGCAAGCAGCATGTGCGTGAGGACGGATTCGAGGTGACGGGGTTTTCCGTCGACACCTCGGGCTACAGAGCGCCGAAAAATCTCCACGGGGTTTTCGCGGCGGCGCAGCGGGCAATTGATTTCAGTGCCGCCGGGGTCGACGCCAATGTCGTGCACGCGCATACATGGTACGCGCACATGGGCGGCATCGTGGCCAAGCTCTGCTACGGTATCCCGCTGGTTATCACCGTGCACAGCCTCGAACCGCTGCGCCCGTGGAAGCGCGAGCAACTGGGCGGCGGGTATGACTTTTCCTCGTGGGTGGAGCGCACCGCCATCGAGATGGCCGACGCCGTCATCGCGGTGTCCGACGGCACGCGCAACGACATCCTGCGTCTCTTCGACGTCCATCCGAAGAAGGTCCACATTATCTACAACGGCATCGACACGCGTGAGTTTCGCAAGGTCGACACAAGCCCGGCGCTCAGTCGATTCGGGATCGACCCGGCGAAGCCGTATGTGCTCTTCGTGGGCCGGATCACGCGGCAAAAGGGCATCACCTACCTCGCAGAAGCCATCCGGTTTATGGACGGCGGCTACCAAGTGGTGCTCGCGGCGGGCGCGCCCGACACCCCGGAGATCGCGGCGGAGATGAAGGCGCTCGTGGCGGCTGCCTCGAAGGACCGCGGCGGGATAATCTGGCTCGACGAGATCCTCGACCGCCCCACGCTCATCCAGTTGTATTCCGGAGCGGAGGTCTTTTGCTGCCCGTCGATCTACGAGCCGTTCGGCATCATCAACCTCGAGGCGATGGCATGCGAGACGGCAGTCGTCGGTGCCTGCGTGGGCGGTATTCCGGAAGTGGTCGTGCATGACCAGACGGGCTTCCTTGTGCCCGTCGCCCAGGAACTCGAAGCGCCCTACCTGCCTGTTTGTCCGGAGGATTACGCGCGCGATCTCGCCGATCAGATCAACCGCCTTATGGCGGATCCGGAGCTGCGCGCGCGCTTCGCAGCGGCGGGGCGCGCACGCGCTGAGGAACGCTTCGGCTGGCCCCGCATCGCGCAGCAAACGCACGACCTCTACCAGTCTTTGATACGCAGCAAATGAAGCCGATTTCCAATTACGCGGGCCGCAAACGCGCCGTCATCGAACGGGTGACGCCCGGCCTGCTGTGCGACGGCGGGATGATCAAACGCCCGGAGGGCGAGGAGATTCCGGTGCGCGCGCACGTCTTCGCCGACAGCCACGACGTCGTCACGACAGTCTTCCGCTGGCGGCGCGCGGGTGAAAAGCGTTGGGAGGAGGCGCGCATGCACGCCCAGCCCAATGACGAGTTCACCTTTTCGTGGCGTCCGCCGGAGATCGGCCTCTACGAATACCGTGTGGCGGCGTGGACCGACGCCTTCGCCTCGTGGCAGGAAGGCTTTGCGAAGAAGGCCGACTCGGGCCAGCCGCTCGACGTGGAATTCGCCATCGGCGCGGGGCTCGTCGAGGCGGCAGCGGAACGCGCGTCGGCCGACGGCGCACGGCGGCTCAAGGCGTTTGCCGATTTTCTCGGCGATGCGGAGCGCGACTGGAACCAGCGCGTGCAACTCGCGCGCGGCCGCGAACTGGCCGACCTCGCCGGGGCGTGGCCCGACCGCGAACTGGAGGTCGAGGGCGGCATCCTGCGCCTTCTCGTCGAGCGCTGGCGGGCGCAGTTCAGCACATGGTATGAGTTTTTCCCGCGCTCGTGCAGCGACGACCCAAACCGCCATGGCACCTTCGCCGACGCCGCGCAGCGGCTCCCGGAGATCGCCGCGATGGGATTCGATGTCGTCTACCTGCCGCCCATCCATCCGATCGGCCGCGCCTTTCGCAAGGGGCGCAACAACGCCCTCGAGGCCGGCCCCGACGATGTCGGCAGCCCGTGGGCCATCGGTGGTGAGGCGGGCGGTCACAAAGCGGTGAACCCCGACCTCGGGACGCTCGGGGATTTCCGCGCCTTTATAGACGCGGCGAAAGCCGAGGGCCTCGAAGTCGCCATCGACATCGCCTTCCAGTGCTCGCCCGACCACCCCTACGTGAAGGAACACCCCGGTTGGTTTCGCTGGCGGCCCGACGGCACCGTGCAATACGCCGAGAATCCGCCCAAGAAATACCAGGACATTCTGCCCTTCGACTTTGAATCGGCGGATTGGCAGGGTCTTTGGAAAGAGCTGAAATCTGTATTCGAATTTTGGATCGACCAAGGCGTGAAGATCTTCCGTGTCGACAACCCGCACACAAAGAGTTTTGCCTTCTGGGAGTGGTGCCTCGGCGAGCTGAAGCGCGACCACCCCGAGACCATTTACCTTGCCGAGGCCTTTACCCGCCCGAAGCGCAAGTACCGGCTCGCGCGCGATGGCTTTACGCAGGGCTACACCTACTTCACATGGCGCAACGATGCCCGTGTGATGCGCGAATACCTCGAGGAACTGACGCAGACGGAGGTGGCAGAGTATTTCTGGCCAAACTTCTGGCCCAACACCCCGGACATCCTCCACGCCGACCTCCAGCACGGCAACCGCGCCACGTTTATCGGTCGTTACGTGCTCGCCGCCACGCTCGCCTCCAGTGTGGGCATATACGGCCCGGCCTACGAGGTCATGGATATGGATCCGTTTC
>SLLG01000100.1 GCA_007134215.1 Opitutales bacterium
CGCATTCCAGCGGGAGGTGAAACTGCCTTCCGGTGGTTCCATCGTCATCGATCCCACCGAGGCCTTGGTTTCCATCGACATCAACTCCGCACGCGCCACCCGCGGCGCAGATATCGAGGAAACTGCGCTCAATACCAATCTTGAAGCCGCCGACGAGATCGCCCGCCAGCTTCGTCTGCGCGACATGGGCGGCCTGATCGTCATCGACTTTATCGACATGATGTCGAATCGCAATCAACGCGAAGTCGAGAACCGCATGCGCGAGGCCCTCGAGGTCGATCGTGCCCGCGTTCAGGTGGGAAGAATTTCCCGCTTTGGCCTCATGGAAATGTCGCGGCAAAGACTCCGACCTTCCCTGGAGGAAACCACAACCATCGTCTGCCCCCGCTGCAGCGGTCAGGGCGTGATCCGCGACGTTCGTTCGCTTTCCCTGTCCATCCTGCGATTGCTTGAAGAAGAGTCGCTCAAGGACCGCAGCGCTGCAGTCCGCGCGCTGGTCCCGGTCAACGTGGCTTCGTTTCTGCTGAACGAGAAGCGCTCCGACCTTACAGCCATCGAGCTGCGAAGCAAGGTACGCCTTATCATTGTCCCCAATCCCAACCTGGAAACCCCCCACTTCGAGGTCCAGCGGATTCGCGATGATCAACTCGCGGAGGATGATGCCCCCACCCATGAGATCGTCGACGCCGTCACCGAGCAGGCCGAACTCGAAGCAACCTTCGAAGCGGCGCCTCCCCCGCCGGTGCGCGAAGCCGCTGTGAAAACCGTCGCCCCCCGGTCACCCGCACCGCCGGCGGCTCCTGAGCCGCCAATGTCCCAGCAACCGACAGCAGGCAAGGCAGGCGCTGCTTCAGGCGGCTTTCTGAGTCGCCTGACGCGGATGCTGTTCGGTGACAACGACAGCGCAGAAAACGCGGACAGCAAGTCAAAGAAATCCGCCGAAACTCAAGCCCGCACCAGCAGCACGTCATCTGGCGACGAGCGCGAAGGGAGCCGGAGCCGGCGCGACACTCGTAGCCGTGGCGACGGCCGCCAGCGCCGTGGCCGTGGCGACCGCAGTCGTGGTGACCAGGATCGTGAAACCAGCGGCGCCAACGCCGGCCAGGAGGAGGGTCGCGGTCGTCGCCAGCGCGCTGCAGATCAGTCCGGGGGCGGCAGCCAGGACGAGAACGCAGAACGCCGCCCGCGGCGCGGTCGCCGCCGCAGTGGCGCCGACGCCCCTTCGGGTGAAGCCGAAGTCGAACTTCAGACAGCAGTCGCAGAGAGCGAGACGAGTCATGCCAGCCGCGGCCCCGATGATGCCGATACACAAAGCGGTGGCGAAGGCACAGAGGAAGGGACTCGCAAGCGCCGCCGCCGTCGCGGTGGTCGGGGCCGTCGTCGTCGTAGCGGCGAAGCTGACGGCACGGAAGACAATGCGCGGGATGATGGGCTGGACGGCAAGCAGAGCGTCGACGACGACAGCGACGAGCCGACCCGCAGCCCTGCCGACGGCGGAAGCAGCACCGACAGTGATGGCAACGAGCGCGCCGGAGGCCGTGGACGTGGTCGCCGTCGCCGCCGTCCTTCGAGCGAGGCCGACAGCGCCCAGGAAACAGATACTGCACCTGACAGCAGTGATGACGCCCGAGGCAACAAGGCCGAAGTCCAAGCGGAGGTCCATGATGTCCGCAGCGACGACGTCGACGGCAATGTTTTCTCTGCTCCCGTGAGCACCCCGCCGGCTGAGGCCCACACGCCTCCACCCAATACCCGCCGGCGGCCCAGACGGGACCGGTCGGAGATTGCTGCCGATACCGATCCGGCCGTAACCCCTCTCCCACCGGCTTCCACGCCAGCAGCTGCCATGCCTTCCCCGGCTGTGGTTGCTGCCGAAACGGACAACGAGCCCGACGACGAGGACACAACGATTCGCCGGAATCGTGCCGGCTCCCGGGCGACGCCGACCTCCGGCATCAGCACGATGGCCGAAGACAAAGAGGAACCCGGTTCCGGGCCCGCCACTACGACCGCAAACTCCGTTGCCGACAGCACCGAGGTCGAGGTCCAGCCCAAGCCCCCCGAGGCCACTCCTGCCCAGGCACAAACGTCGTCTGAAGTCGAAGATGCGCAAGAAGATGCGCAAGAAATACTGTCGCGGACAAAAGATACCGCAGCGGAGGCTGTCACCCATGCCGCTGGGGAACAGGAAGCCGTGATCCCCAAAACCGAAACGGTAGCCACACAAACCGAGACGGCCGCGGCCGAGGCAGCCCAGGACGCCACTACGACAGCAACAGCGACGGCGACAGCAACCCTGCCTCCGTCCAGACCTGCACCGGAAACGGAAGCGTCCGCCCAGGTCGCGGCAGCCGCCGTCGCCAGCGACACTCAGCGGGCCGCCAACGACCCGCGCAATCGGGTGGCGAAAGAGCCAGCGCGAGTCATCATCGAGGACGCCCCGCCACCGCGCAGAGCTCGGCCTGCAGTGACAGCCGAGCCCATCGCCGCCAACCCAGCGGCCATCACTTCTGCACCTCGCGCGGCCAACGATCCACGCCAGCGTCGCCGCGGATCAGGACAGACCTCGCTGCCGCTGGACACCGCAGCCCCGGACCCGAACGAGGAAGGTACAGATAGGCCCGACGACTCCGCTGCCGATTCGCTTGAAGACAGCAAGGCCAGCGGCTCCCAGTGATGTCCACCGGCCTGCTATCGGATCTTGATCTGGTAGCAGGCCGGCTCATCCACGATTCTCGCGTCGCTCGCAACGCTCAGGCTGGCCGCGAAGGCCGGCGCGCGTAAAGCGTTCACGTCACGCACGCCCGCCTAACCCGCATATCTCACCGATTCACGGCTGCGGAAACGGATATACCGACAAATCCTGCGTTGCGCTCCGTCCGGGTGCTGTGGCGCGCCTTCCCTGGCGCGCACCCTGCGGGCGCACTGCGTGCGACCCGATTCGCTCCCGGCGAATCGGTCGACGTACTGTCGAGTACGCCTGCGCGC
>SLLG01000006.1 GCA_007134215.1 Opitutales bacterium
CAAAACCAAATAAGAGGTGGTGGTATCTGACGGATGATAATAACGGGGAGAAAATCGGATTGTTTTTATTAAGGTTCATCTCCGGTCCACGTGTTATTGGGATTTAATACCAGAGTCCTGCAGTTTGCGCAGGGCTTCGGTCTGCATATCCCTTAACTCCTGAGCTGCCAATTCCCTGGCCATGCTGTTGGCCGGATCCAGCGAAACGGCCCCTGATACCCCTGAATAAAAAAACTCTAAGTAGGTTTTTGTGTCTGTATATTGTAAGCAGGGGGGAAATCCCAGCCTGAAAAAAGCCAGTACTCTGGAGTGATTATTAAACATGAACGAATAACTTAGATAAACGGTAATCAGCGGTCAAGGGAAAAAAAACGGATGCCCATTGCAAGTTCGCCAATGGTCAGGCAAACTTTATCCAGGGGGGTGATAAAACGTTTTTCATCATCTTCAATGCCCGTTGTCCAGCAATACTTTCCAGGAGCCAAGTCATACACTGAAAAATTCTCAAAAGCGCTATCAGTTCCGAATAGATTCAGGAGCATAGGGAGGGAAATAAAAGGCAGTTCAATATACGCTGGGTTTTGGGAGATTTGCGTGTCGTGCCACACTCCGTGGTTGTCCAACAGCCACATATAGCCGTTGTACTCTGCTGCTATATAAAGCTTCCCATGAGTATCCAGCGGAGGCAGGTAAAGCAGTATCTGAAAATCCCTTTTACTTATCAATTGCCTGCCTCCAGGACCCTCAAAGTGAAGCCTGGGAGTGGCTGCGGCCAGAACCTCCGACCCGTCAAGAATGTGTGGACCCTGTCCGCTTCTGCCACCGCGCAGCAACAACCTAACGTTGTCAGGTTGCAGGTGAGTATTTCTGGAGAGCAGCACACTGGCGAATCCGGAAACTATGGCTGCGCTGATAGATGTGCCGCTGGACAGATGATGTCCGTTCTGCTCACCAGATAATAGTATGTTTTCTCCAGGAGCAAGAATCTCCACCCCATGCTCAGGGGAAAATACAGATGGATGTCCGGTCTGATCTACGGATCCCACTGATATAACCTGGGATAGAGCAGCCGGAAATCCAGGCTCACCAAAATCAATGTTGCCCGCAGCACCCACCAGTACAGTTCCCGATTCATAGGCATGTTTTGCAGCCCTGGCCAGAGCTTCAGAGCCCGGCGGTCCGGCAAAGCTCAGGTTGATAACGTCGGCGCCTGCTTCAACCGCCAGATAAAAAGCTTCCACAGCAGCCCCGGTACTGAAAAAATTCTGAGAACCCTGATTGATTTTAATTGGCAGGATATAAGCATCCCGCGCAACCTCAATAATCACTTTGCTGACCATTGATCCATGGCCGTTCAGATCCTGGACATTCTGGCTGTCCTGATCACCCGTGTTGAAATCCAGCCCAGAAGATTCCATCCCCGGCCAAAGATTTTGGAGCAACGCTTGGTTGGTCAAGTCAAGCCCGGTGTCCGCTACAGCCACCAGGATTCCGCTGCCGGTCCCTAAGGGCTGCAATGAATCCACCCCTGCCTGCTTCAGCCAGGAATAATCCCCTGCCTCGTCAGAATAAGAACAGGGATCAAGGGGTTTACATGCTCCTGCGCTTCTATTTATCCAGAGCTTTCTTGAAACCTCCCAGGACAGAACGTCAGGATCATTTTTCAACAGTTGCACAAACTCAAAAAAACTTCGCCGGGATATCCAGACCCGGTATAAACCGAAATTGCTGACTGACCTCTTAACACGCACATATTCCGGCCATGTGAAATGATGTCCATCGCACAACTCAATTAAAAGCTCTTTTTGTTCACGGTCATACCCATGTACTGGATCAGGGAAGGAAAAAACACACAGGACAAAAATAAATATGATTAGAAGCCTGATAGCCGGCCGGTAAGTAAATAAAGCATGGATACTGGACATTTTCCAAATCTCCTGCAGGCACAAACAAACAAGGCGATCCATTTCTGGATCGCCTTGTTATAGCAAATGCCTGACTGCATTACCTAATGGCTAGGGAACTATCTGAAAGGCTGCACCTTGGAAATTATCAATTACGCCTTCAGGGGCTAATCCCACATAAAAAACAACATTTTGTCCATCATTATATAATTCGGCAAGTGCAGTAACACCATTAAAACCATTTTCACTGAGAAAATCCTGAATGATCTGAAAAGCCTCGCACTCCCATATAACATATTCTGAAATGTCAGCGCTCTGCTCAGTGCAAAAAGGTCTGACTCCGACCTCATTCACTGGCATGAGTGCAAGTTTTCCAAGAGAGTCTTGTACGACCATGAAAAAAATTCCGTCAATCTCAAGCATGGCATACCCATGACCAGAGATTGATCCATCAATACTGCTTGGCAGCAAATCTGAATTAAAATTCACGATTGGCTTGAGATAATTGCCTGCAGAGAGTCCAGCTGCGCGTATCTTCTGAACATTATTCATGACATTCTCAAAACCGTCAACACTGTCTAATACAGGCCTGTCAGGAGGAGCTTGTCCACCTCCTTGAAAGGGAGGATTCCGTTCTCCAATTTTATCAAAAGGGTTGCTCGGGGGGACATAATCTGACCCACCATCACCTACTCCGCCACCACCGCCTGAAGGCGGTGCATTATACGCAGGAGGAGTTGGATGAGTGCTTGGAGCATGGGAATAGTAAGTGTGATCTGTATCTACTCCCCTATATCGTGAATAGTAATATATAGGTACTGCACCATTCGTGTACTCAAAAAACACCCACTTACCACTTGTCCAGTTAGTAGTATTTATAGCAACTCCATTAATTACCCTAACTTTGTGAGAACCACCATGCCCTACACTTATCTCTCGGCTTGAAATTTCTGGGATTTCAGAAATCATTCGCAAGGTGCTTTGCTTGCTGGCACCTAGGCTTAAAAAAACTGAAGATGTACCAGCTGGAACATATATGCTGAATTTCGAACCATCCACAGGGGAATTACCCAACTGGA
>SLLG01000217.1 GCA_007134215.1 Opitutales bacterium
CTTCAAGCACCTCGAGCTGCTTGACCTGGGACGGGCTGATACGCGCGGCGATCTCCTCGTTGAAGGAGGCATGGGCCGACGAAAGAGCGGACGCCGCCGCGATGAGCAGAATGAACGTGTTACGAAAGCCGGTGTTCATCAGTAAAGAGCGGGGATGTAGGGGACGTATTCGAGGAAGGTTCTGGCGAAGGCACCGGGATTGTCCACTTGGCGGGCGTAAATGCCGCAGACTAAGTGGATCACGTTCCATGTGAAGATACAGACGACCGAGCCGACAACGAGACCGACGAAAAACGGCTTGGCACGCTTGTAGGAAGTCATGCCGCCGTATTTGACGATCAGTTTCTTGAGGAGCCACGCGACAAACGCGCCGCCCCAGAGTGTCGAGCCTTGCACGATCCGTTCTTCACCGGTGCCTATGTAGGGAGACACCCATGCGTAATGAATGCTCAAAAGGAGCAGCAAATAGCCGACGGGATGCAGCGGAAAGCGGAGGAATTTTTGGCGCAGGTAAAGCAGCAGGCCGATGACGGCGGCCCCCACCCCGATGGCCCCGATGCGCAACCAGTTGGGGGAATCAAATTGGTCGAGCCCCGGTTCGCCGAGAAAGTGGGAAACCCACAGGGGATAGGTGGCGAGCTGCTGGCCTCCCGGTCGACCGGCGTGCGGCGGCAGCGACTCCCCACCGAAGAAATCTTGCCCGATGTAAAAGGTGTAGAGAAGGTAGCTCAGAAGGCCGACGCCGACGGCGGTGGCAAAAGAGAAGGCACCGCTCACCGCGACCGTGCGGAAGGAGATGCGGTAACGCCGCGCCAGCTCCATGTTCTCCAACTGCTGCGGGAGCGTGCGGAAGAGCAGCGTCATGGGCAGGAAAACAATGTTCACAAAGGCCGCGTAATTCTTTGCTCCGGAAATCCCGGTGAGACCGAGCACGATGGGCAGCTTCGTGTTCTCATAGAAAACGTGCGTGGTGGGAAGCCCGGTCTCGGCGCGCACACGCGCGGCCGCGACGGTCACGGCAAGTAGAGCGATGCTGAAAGCGCTGAGAAGCACGATGCTCCGCACGCCCAGACTCCAGAGCAAAGCGAGAATCACCGCCGGCGTGATGATGAGTCCCCAGCGGGTGAGCGCGGGCGGCAGGTAGGCCTCCGCCTTTTCGGCGGACGTTTTGGGAACGGCCGCGTTTTGGCGGCTCTTCCAGATCATGAAGACCGCGAAAACAAGACAGGCCCCGAGCATCTGCTCCATCGGCCAAGGGTAAAAACGCCCGTCGCCGAAACCCGTCCAGCCGCTGTCCTGCAGATTCGGAAACATCAGGCGGAAGATCCAACTAATCCCGATGTAGAGCAGAAATGTTGCCCAAATGGCGAAGCCGACCTCAAGACTGAGGAGAAAGACGAGCCCGACAACAATGGGCGAGAGCACGAAAACCATCGTCGGCACCTCGCGCAACGCCCCACCCGCCTGCGCGAAGATTTCGTCGTTAAAGTGGAAATAAAAGGAAGCGTCGGCGGCGAGAAATCCGTAATGCCCCAAAGCCTCGAAAAAGAGCATCAGAAAACCAACGGCGAAACCCATCATGGCGAGCGGATAGAAGGCGCGGCTGCGCCGTTCGGGACTGGTTCCATCGCCTCCGAGTTCGAGGCGGTAGTCGTGCCGGATGATGCTGTCGGCGATCTCCACGAGCGGAAAGGCGAGATTTTCCCGGCTCACCCACTTGCGGCGGAAGAACTCCGCGAGGCACATGAGAAAGAAATAGAAGGCAAAGAAAAGCACGGTCCACGAGAGGAACGGACGCACATACAGAGCCCATGGGATACCGTCCACAAGGGTGGCGAAATTCTCGCGCCAACCGGCGCGTTCCCGCGCGTCGCGCGCCTGCGAATCGGCCCAGAGGCTGTGCTCCAGTGCCCAAAGGTTTTGGTTCGGCCCCACCTCCCCGTCTTGGCGGACGAGAGCGCGGCGCTCCTCGCGCGTGAGGCGGAAGGAAAAGCTGTTGCGTTCGGCGTCAAACTCACCCCGCGAAAGCTCCTCCATCCTCGTGGTTTCACTCACGCGGAGACCATCGCGCAGCTCGTCACGATCGGAGAAGGACAGCGCCGAGACACGCGCGCGGATCTCGACCTCGCGCTCCTCCAGCCGGGCGACGACCGCCTCCTTCGCTTCGCGTTGGGCGGGGTCGAGCCGCCCCATCTCCTCCATCAGCCGCTCGCGGGCACTGAAGTCCATCGCTTCCACATTGGACGGCAGCAGACTCGCGTGCCATTCGTTGATACCTTCGAGATCGTCCCGCAGGGCCTCCATGGCGCGGCGGCTCGCCTCGGCGGTCGCCGTGGAATGCTCCCGCAACAACTCGAGGAGTCCCAGCTCTTCCAAGGCATCGTCCATGCCGAGGCCGCGGATCTCTTGCGCGCCGTCGAAGCTCAGTTCCCCCACCCGCTCGCGCAGGGCAACGAGATCTTCGTCGGAAGGATCCGTGCGCGCCCGCTGGAGGAAATCCCGCCGCATCAACTCGTCCGTGAGCACGAGGGTGAGGGCGCGCCGGGCATCGCGCTGCCGGCGGGCCTCGGCATCGTCCTCAAGAAAGCGGAGAAGGCGGTCCACCCGGTTCCACGCGAGCCCCTCAAACGTCGGCACTTTGGGAAACCAGCGATCATCGAGGACATCGTAGGCGGTGCGGTAGGTCGAGGTGCCCTCGATCATATACTCCCGCATGACGGCGTGCGTCGCATTGAAAAACGGGCGCATGAGCCCCAAGTTCATCACCGGCACGGCGATCGCGAGCATCGTGTAGAGGAGCGCAAGTTCGGCGCGGCTCCACAAATCGCGCTTCGCGAGGGTGCGCACGGCGAGCCCCGCAAGAGCGAGACTGAAAACAATCCCCACGACCCAGCCCGCCGGGGTCGTCGTTTCCATGGCGGAGTTGATGGTGAGAATCGTGAGGAATTGTGCCAGCGGCGTGATCACCGCAATCAACA
>SLLG01000207.1 GCA_007134215.1 Opitutales bacterium
CAACGAGAGTCCCGAGCCCGAACCTCCGATCAAGCTGGAACTCCATGAGACAACGCTTGCCTCCGACGACGAAGGATTGTGAATGCCGACGTAGTAGACCCCGGGCTCGTAGGGTTGTCCGAGTGCCATGGACAAGACAATCTTCTCGACCTCTATGCTTCCGTCGGCCGACTCCGGTCGATAGGTCCAGTCCATCGAATTGGGAACGAAATACTCCATAAAGCCGGCCGATACCGTTCGGCCGGTTTCGAAATAGGTTTTCTCTACGGTCGCGGCGTGGTGGGCTTGCGATGTCGGCTTGTCACCTCTGCGGACATACAAGCCCGGCCGACTGCCCTCCCATTGATTGATCGCCACTTCCCAGCCGAGCACCTCGTGTCCGCCGAGCGATCCGGGCAGCTCCACACGGAAGTGAGCCCATTCTCCCGGAGGCACTTCAAGACCCGTCGAGACATGGCCGTCCGGGGCGATATCGGGGACGGGCGGATCGTCAGCGGCTAGACCTGCGACAGCAAGGAAAGCCCAAACCCCAACGGTTAGCAGAAGAGACTTTGCAGCCGGCGGAATTTTCCGGCGCGGATGGCTTGGTTTACCGGATAGGAAGGCGAGAGGTTTCGGCGTCAAGAGCAGTTGCATCTAAAGTCAGACAGAGGTGGCGTTCTTTCGGCGTGGGGATTTTCTTGATGATCGCCCGCCGGAATTATAAAGGTCAACGCAAAAGACCTCCGAATCCATTCCGTTCCGGACGGGTGCGGCGCACCGCGAAGCTGCTTCACCCGTCGGGCGATGCCCCTCATCGAATCCGCGGGGCAAATTCGCTTCATGCGCTGGACCCGGGATGTGGCGGCGCTACGGCGGCGTGGCCGCGCGGCGGCTGCATCACGGTCCGCCCGCTTCTTCGAGCCGGTCGGGCCGGAGTTCGGCGTTGTGGCGTTGGCGGAGGGTTTCGCGGGCTTCGGTTTCGGCGGCGCGGCGGGTGTCGCGGAGCCACTCGCGGGCGAGGCGCGGGCGCACGTCTTCGAAGGGGCGGCGGCGGGCGTCGTCGCGGGCGGTGAGGAGGAGGAGGGCGAACCCGGCCTCCGTTTCGAGGACGGGGCCGAGGGCACCGGGTGCATTGAGGGCGAAGGCGGCGTCGACGACGGTGTCGGGCCACTCCGGCATATCCGTGCCTTCGATCCACCAGCCGAGGTCGCCGCCGTGGTGGCGGGTGGGCTGGTGGGCGGAGTGGCGCACGGCGAGTTCGGCGAAGCGGCGGGGACGGTTTTCGGAGGGAAGGGCCTCGAGTTCGGCGCGGAGTGCAAGGGCGGTTTCACGGCGGGCGTCGCGGGCGGCGGGGTCCATGGATGCCGGTGCCTCGACGAGAATGATCGCCGGACGCACGCGGGCGGGCACGCGGAAGGTCCTGGGATCGGCCTCGTAGCGGGCGCGCAGTTCGTCTTCCGGTGGTGCGGCGGGCGGGGGGAGCGCGTCTTCGATGTCCGCGCGCACGCTTTGCGCGAGCATGCGCTCGAAGCGGTGGTGCATGCGCGGGTTGTCGTGCAGGCCGCGCCGCCGGGCCTCGGCGAGATGGACGCGGTGGTCGATGAAGGCATCGAACCGGCGGGCGCGGGATTCCGCGCTGATATCGTGCCCCTCGAATTCGAGCCACGCGTCGAATTCCGCGAGGGTGACGGGTTCGTCCGCGATTTTGGCGATGATGACGGGATCGTCGGGGCGTTCCGCACAGCCGGTGAGTACGGCGGCGGCGAGAATAAGCGCGGCGAAAAGTCGGAGTGCGGACATTCCTGTCCGCTCTGCAGTTGGCTGGCGCGGGGCCGGGGACAAGTGCCGAGCCGCTTGCGGCGACACTTGCGGAGCCCGTGTCCCCTCTCCACAGGCGGCGTTCACGGATCGGTTTTCCGCACGGCGAGGCGAAAGTAGCGTTGGGCGGTGCCGTTGTCTTCGGGGACGATGAGTTCGTCGATGTCGGTGGCTTCGTTGAGCTGGAGGGTGCGGACGGGTACCCATTCGCTCATGTCGTCGCTGGCTTCGACGACGATCTCGACGCCCCAGCGCGGGACGGCGGGCTGCGCCCATGCAATGTGCAGGGCGGGGTCGCCGCCGTAGTTGGCGGGATCGCCGCGCAGGCGCTCGCCGGCGAGATGCCGGTCGGGGACGTTGGGGTCGGTGTCGAGGAGAAACTCGACGAGGTTCTTCACGCCGTCGCCGTCGGGGTCGGCGCCGGGAGCGGCGTCGTCGCCGGAGAGCCCGTGGCCCGCCGCCCACGCCGCGTAGGTGGCGAAGAAGACATTGGGGTTGGTGCCTGCTTGGTAGTGCCGGATGTTTTCGATACCGTCGCCGGTGGGGTCGGCCCCGGCGGTGGTGGGGTCGAAGGGGTCGAGGTCGTGCATTTCCGTCCACCAATCGGGCAGGCCGTCGCCGGAGGTGTCTTCGAAGGGGTGGGTGAGGAGGAGGTCGAGGCGGAGAATTTTGCCGCGGTCGGCCTCGGCGTAGTGGAAAACGGGATCGGCCTCTGTGCCGTCGGCGAAGAGGATCATCGCGCCATGGCCGTCGACGACGGGCTGGCCGAGGGCGACTTCGCCGGGATCTTCGTTGGCTTCGATGGCGGCGTTGGCGGTGAACCCGCCGGGCACGCGCTCGACGGGGATCTCAAGGCGGTAGGAGAAGGTCTCGCCGACGGGCCGCAGGGCGGTCTCGATAGTGAAAGGCGCGGCGTCACCGTGCGGGGTGACGGTCCACTCGAGGCTGCCCGTCTGCATTAGTAGTTCGTAGCCGTCGCCGCGGTGCAGGACCTTGCCGTGGAGGAGGACGGGCGGCTCGGCGAAGCCGCCGTGCAGGGCGGCGGCGGCGGCGAGAGTGAGCGCGCAGGCGGCCGGGAGTGCTTTCGGAAGTCGCATGTCGGAGGGCCTCAGTTGCCGGAATAGGCGTAGGTTTGGAAGAAGATTTTGATGTCGCGGATACCGTCCGAGCCGTCGGTCCCGATGAAGGTTTCGAGGCCTTGGTCGGGATCGGCGAGGAGGGTGCCGCCGGGGATGATGAGGAGCCATTCGGTGTTCCACACGGAGCGCCCGATGAGGCGGCTGTCAGCGACCATTTCGGAGAGGTCGAAGCCGCCGTCGTGGTAGGCGCGGAAGCGCGAGTAGCGGCGGTGGGTGCCCATCGTGGCGTCGAGGGTGTCGCTGCGGGGGATCCAGTCGGGGCGGTTCAGTTCGAGCCCGCCGACGGGGAAGGGGATGGGTATGCGCTCGTCGATGATCTGGAATTCGCGGGTGGCGAGGGTGTCGCCGCGCGGGGAGCGGAGCAGGTCCATGCCCACGGGGATGACGTAGATGCGCGGGGTGGCGGAGAGCCCGGTGCCGTCGTAGTTCTCGAACCACACGCCGAGGGAGCGGATCTTCGTGGAGAAGTTGCTCGGGTCGTAGGCGCTGTCACCGCCCCCGAGCGTGCGCCCGAAGAAGTTGTGCCCGAAGGTGATGTCGCTGCTGAAGCGGATGACGATGCCCGGCTGCGGTCCCGCCGCCTCGGGGGCGAAGGGCCGCGCGTAGCGGCGGAACTCCGGCACCCGCCAGAGGTCGTCGACCCGGTGTCGCGCGAGGGTGTCGCGCCACGCTTCGCCGGAGCCGTCGCGGATGCGGAAGAGTTCGCGGCGCAGGGAGAAGCGGCCGGTCTCAATCTGCGGATTGTTGAAGCCGAGCTGGCCCTTGAGCACAGCAAAGTTCTGCTGCATGCGCGCGAGGGGATCGGAGAGCCCGTGCACGCCGTGGACGGGCGTGCCCTCGATGAACTGCCCAATGGCGCGCTGGCGGATGATGTCTTCAATGAAGCGCGCGCCGGAGGCGGAGTCGCCGCCGACGAGGTTGGTCTCGTAGTCGTAGGTCTTGGCGGCAAGGTAAACGTAGCGGGCGGCGAGATCGAAGGTGGCGCGGTATTTCTGCAGGGCGTCGTTGCGGAAGAGGCGGAAGGTCATGTCCTGATAGCGGTTGACCTGCGTGGCCCCTGCGACGCGGCGGCGGAAGGCGGCGCGCTTTTCGAGGATGCGGTCGCCCTCGGCGATGGCCTGGCGCACGCGGCCGAGGGCGGCGTCGATTTCGAGCCGCTTCTGGTAGATGTCGATCCGGTAGGCGACCTCCTCGCGCACCATTTCCTCGATGAGCTTGAGGCGCTGCTGTACCTCGAAGGCGAACTCCGTCTTCTGGATTTCGAGTGCGGTGGTCAGTTCGACGCGCTCCTTGGCGAGTTCGAGGGAGTTGCGCGTGACGTCGGCGGTGAGCGAGATGCCCCCCATGACGGCGTCGGCGGCGGCGCGGGTGAGGAGCACGACCGAGCGCGCCACGGAGGTCGCGTCGGAAGCGAGTCCGACGACGGTGGGGAACGCCTCGACGACGGCTTCGGAGAGATTCGCCGTTATCTCGCGGCCGAGTTCCATGGCGGCCTGTGTGGCATAGGCGCCCGCGATGATTTTGTTGAGCGTGATAATCCTGTCGCGCTGTTTGTCGAGCAGGCTGATCTGCGCGGCCTGCATGCCGAACTGCGCCTCGAGGAGTTCGACCTCGTCTTCGATGCTCCGGATATGGCGCCGGTGTGCGTCGAGGGCGCGGAGGAGTTCGACTTCGAGTTCGACCATGGAGGCGAGGGCGACCTGGATGGCACCGGGCGCGCGCCGGCTCCCCATGTCCGGGGTGGCCTGGAAGGCCCAGCCCGACCCGGTGTCCTCCGTCGAGCTGAGGGCGTAGTCGATTTGGAGAAGGGCGTCGGCGTCGTCAAATGTCTCCACGGCGGGTGCGTCCGTCGTGAAAAAGTGGGCGTAGACATCGTCGAGCGTTTCCCCGCCCTCCGGCGGACCGAAGCGCATGCCCTCGAAGTAGGCGGTGAAGCCTTCGTCCGGCGCGGGGATGGCGCCGAGAACGGAAGCCGTGTCGACGTAGAGGTATTTGTAGAGGTCGGGGCCGTCGTAGCCGCTCGGGTACAGCTGGCCGGGGCCGATGTCGCCGGCGTAGGGGTAGCCGTAGATTTCGATGAGGCGGTTCTTGAAGTGCAGTTCCTCCTCGCGAATCTCGCGGGCAAAGTCGTCGGCGGACACCTGGAGGCGGCGGAGACGGTTGGAGAGGTCGTTGGCGTAGTCCCAGAGCAACCGCGCGTTGTCCGTGGCGGTGAGGGCGCGGGCAAAGATCTGCTCGAAGTGGGTTTCTCCGTCGTCGACGCGCGAGGGATTGATGTCAAAAGGCACGGCGTCGCCCTCGGAAATGCCCAGCGGATTGAGGCCGCGGTCGGACTCGTCGAGCCGCGCCTGCACGGTGGCGAAGGAAGCCGGGATCTCGCGCAGGGCGTCGACTGTCTGCCGGTCGATGCGGGCGAGGCCGGAGGGTGTGCCGCCGAGGTCGGGATTGAGGTGGGCGTCGTGCGTTTCCGGCAGGACGGCGTTGGCCACGGCCCAGTCGAAATAGGCGCCCTGGCCGGCGCGGCGCGCCCATTCGTCGACGCCCCACGCGCGCCCGGTGTCGGTGTCGCGGTAGCCCTGCCACTGGCCGGCGGGATCGGCAGTGTAGCGCTCGCGGTAGGTGAGGTTGACGATTTCCGCGCCGGTGCGGGCGCGCCCGGCGGCGGCGCGGGCGAACTTCTGCTCGTCGTAATAGTCGACCTCGACAGCGATGCCGCCGACGGTCGTGGCCTGGGCGCGGGGCACCCAGTCGAACTCGGGGTGGCGGAGGAGACGGTAGTGACTTTTCAAGGCGGTGAGGTAGTGGCCCCACGCGTCGCCGTGGCCCTGCGGGTAGAGAATGCGGGCGTCTTCCTCGGTGATGAAGCCGTCGTCCGTCTGGTCGGTGATGCCGTAGTTCTGCACATAGGCGGGCTCCCCCTCCAGTCCGCCCGTGAAGTTCCAGAAAAGGCGGTTGTAGACAGGGGCGACCGAGACGCTCGCCCCGGAGCCGTCGCGTCCGCGCAGGAGGGCGAGTTCCTCGTGGAGGAGGGAGGGCTGCTGGTTGGCGAAGGCGTGGAGCGAGGGTGCGAGGGCGCCCACCTCGCCGTCGGTCGTGGTGAAGCCGATGGTCGGGTCCTGCGCGTCGGCGTAGGCCTCGTTGGCGAGGAGCATGTAGAGATCGGAGACGCGCGTGGCGGCCCGCAGGAGGGCGTTGTTCACGGCGGCGTTGGTCGCGGGATTCGAGGCCTCGATGCTCAGGGCCATGCCGCGGCGCAGGACCGTCTCGTAGAGTTCGATGAGGCCGACCTGCTGGATAAACTCCGGATCGCTGCTGAGGGCGACGGGACCCTCGAAGCGCTGCCCGGCCTGCCGGATCATGCCCGCGTAGGATTCCGCCGGAGATGTATGGAAATCGGCGATACGTTGTTCGAACGGATTGATGCCCTCGAGCACCCGGTCGATCCAGCCCTGCACGAGCAGCGGTTCGGGCTCGGGCGCGCCTTCGCTCTGGCCGATCCAACCGGACTCGAAGGGCTCGCCGCTGTCGTCAAGTTCGCCGTAGCCGGAGTATCGGGCAAGTACCCAGAGATTGCCGAGTGTGCGCAGGCCCGGTCCGCCGATGGTGATCTCGTGCAGCCCGTCGCCGGCGTCGAGCGGGATCCAGCCCTCGCCCTCGGGATTGTCGTGCGGGGGCGAGGGCGGCGGCGTGCCGTCCTCCGCGAAGATGAAATACCACTCGAACGCGATGTGCGAGGGGTCGCCACCGAAGTCGAAGGCGTGCCGTAGCCACACCCGCTCCTCGAGGGCGTTGTCACTGGGGATGACGAAGATTCTGCCGTCGCCGGGCGGTGTGCGTACCTCAATGATGTGGAGGGAGACGGGACCGCCGGCGTCGGGGTCGTTGTTTTCGGCGAGGGTGATGTAGCCGGTGCCGCGGGCGAGCCCGGCGGAGAGACCGAGGTTGCCGGGCAGATCCTCGAAGCGGAGGTTGCCGTCGTCGCCGCGCACGACGCCGCTGAGGACGGCGTCGTCCGGCTCGCCGTCGCCGTCGAGGTCGATACCGTTGGGGTTGCGCGTCTTGACGAAGAGGCGGTGCACGGCGTCCTCCCACACGCCGGACTCTCCGGCGGCATCGGCGGCGTCGGCGCGCTCCGCCGGTGTGAGGATATTGGGCAGGCGCACAGGCGGCGTGACGAAGATCAGCTCTTCGCCGCGGAAGGCGAGCCGCGGTTCGACGGGATTCTGCGCGTTGAGGCGCAGACGCCCGCGCAGGCTTTGCGGCAGATTGGGAATGGTGAAATAGCCGCCCGTGGAGGGGCCGAGGGCGAGGGTCTCGCCGTCCGCGAGGACGAGGGTGAGTCCGTCGACGATCCCGTCGAGCGGCACGGAACGCTCGGAGACAATGTCCATGAGCCGTGCGCCGGTGTTGAGCGGATCGGCGCCGGCCGCGACCTCCGGCTCGACATGGCCGAGGGCGGGTTCGTTCTCGTCGAAGATGAGGGTGCCCGCCGCCCAGTTGATGACGCCCGGCAGACCGGCTTTGGCATCGGTCACGGTGTCGCCGACGCGCAGGACGGCGACATCGTCGGGCCATGTGACGGTGTAGCGGATTTCGATGGCTTGGTCTCCGGGGGTGGCGGCGTCGCCTTCGTCGTAGTAGGCGAGCCACGGCACGCAGGCGGGGCGTTCGCCCCCGCCGGTGTCCGGCAGGTAGAAATGATCGAGGAGGGGATACCAGTAGCGGGCGGTCATTGTGCCCGCCGCGCGCGCCCAGACGTCACCGTGGACATCCACCCAGAAGGCGTCGCCGGAGCCGTCGGTCTCCGGGCAGGTGCCGATTTCGGGCAGAGGGTAGGGCGGCACGATGAGTTCGCCGGCTTCGGCGGTGTAGTCGGAAAAGAAATACTCCTGCGTGGAGGCCGTGGCGGTGAAGGGCGCCTCATCCGCCGGCGGATCAAAGGAGCGCTCGGCCGTAACGCTCCCCTCCACATGCACGCGGTAGGGGCGGAAGCGCCACGCGTCGTCCGCCTGCGGCGCCCGGTATTTGAGGAGCACGTACGGCGCGGAAGTGTATCCGCCGAGATGGTTGAGGTCGTTGCGCAGGGCGAAGACGGCGGGATCGCCCGTCTCTTGCGAGGGCCGGATGACAGCGTGCTCCTCGTTCGGGTTGTAGCCGGGCAGGTCTCGGTCGGGCTGGTGGTAGACGCGCGGCGAGGCAAAGGTTTCGGGCGTGAGGCGGGACTGCGCGCTGGTGAAAGTATCGCCGTCGACGCTCGCGGTGAAATCCAGCTCCGAGCCGAGGCTGCTCGCGATGATGATGTGGTCGGTGTCTTCGGGCCAGACCGGCTCGTAGCGGACGGCTTTGGCGGGCCAGCCGACGCCGATCCCGTCGGTCGCATACCAAATGACATCGAGCGCGGGAACCCCCTCCGGCCCGGAAGTGTTGACGGGAATGATCTCGCCTTCGCGCTCGGCGCGGATGTGGACGGCGTCGGGGCCGGCCCCGTCGAAAGGCGCGTTGGGATGGATAACGAAGCCGTTGCCGCCCGCCGGGTCGGCGTGGTCGAAGTCGCTTCCGTTGATTGGCGTGCCGACGGGCGTTTCGACGGGATCGCGCGTGGCGATGTCGTCGCTCCATTCGACGGTGCGCACGACTTGCAGGCGCGCGGGGGCGTTGCCCGGCGCGATCTCCCCGCCCTCGTAATACAGAAATGTCGTGTGGCCGGCGGCTCCCGGCGCGAAGCGGCCTTCGGCGGGCTGGGCGTCGTCCGTCTCCGTGAAGAGCACGGTGGCGAAGGTATGGCCGCCGTCCGGCGGATTGAGGTCGACGGCGGGTTCGTTGCCATCCGGCCCGGCGAGGCCCACATGGGTGACGAGTCCCTGCTCCGGCGTGGGCCAGCGGATGCCTGCCACCTCCGTGACACGGGCTTCGTCGGTGAGGTCGGAGGACACCCGCCATGCGATTTCGGCGACGACGGGCGAGACGGCGTAGAGGGTGCGCGTGTGCGTGTCCCAGTGAAAATGCAGGGCTTGGCCGAGGGAGGTGCCGTCCGGCGCGCTGATGTCGGGCTCCAGGGGCCGTCCGTCGCCGTCGAGAAAGGCACCGGAGGGCGGCGGGATCTCCTGGCCGGCCAAGTGGATGCCCACCGGCGAGAATGCCCCGGCGGCCTCGCCGTCTAGGGTGAGGGACCATACGAGCGCCCCGTGCCCGCGCAGGGAGTCGGGAATGTCGGGTAAGGTGTTGTATTGCGGAAGGCGGTCGCTGAGGACGTAGGGCGCGCGTACGTTTAAGGTACTGCCTTGGAGCGCGGCACCGGTCGGCAGACTTTGTGCGCGGGCGGAGAACTCGCCGGACCTCGAGATCCAGATGAGGTTGCCCGCTGGGCCAAAGTGCAGGCCGCCGTCGTGAAACGCCGTAACCGGTGTCCATTGCTGGCCTTGGAGAAATCGAAACGAATACTCGTAGCGTGGAACGACGGGAGGCGCGAGGGCCCATGACCATTCGCGGTCGTTACCGGAGGCGTTGAGTCGGGAGAGAAAGGGGGCTTCAAGCACGTCGGTGTGCTTTTCCACGGTCTGGTCGCCGAAGTCCACGCTGTCTGCCCGGAAACTACCGGCGGCGATGAAATTGCCCGCCGGATCCCGCTGCATGCTGGTCAGGCGAAGACGGCTTTCCGACCCAACGGTCTCGGCCCAGCTCCACTCCGCAGTGGGGCCGAGGCGCGCGATGAAGGCGGCGGAACTCGTGCCGGAACCGGCGGAGACGGTCCCGAGACCTGGTTGAAAGGTGAGGTCGCTGTTGTTCCGCGTGTCGCCGGCGACAAAGTGCGCTTCTTCGTCGGCGTCGTAATGAAGCGAAGTGATCCGCGTGACTCCCGGCGAAGTGACGGCGGCTGCGAGGGAGGTTTCGCCGGATTGGGTCGAGAGACCGATGACAAGGGCGTCGCGTGAAGAGGTTTCGTAGCTGGTTCCGTCGCGGAGGAGGCGGCCCGACCAATCGGCGGCGAATACGATCCGACCGTCGCCGGAGTTGCCGAGGAAGGGAATGTTGCTCGATCCGAATTCAGCGAGCGCCTGCGGGGGCAGCGTGGGATTCGATTCCGGGGCTTGGTAGAGGGCGTGGATCCATTCCCACTCCCGGCTGCCGGGATCATTCGGAAACACGGGCGCGCCCAGTTTGGCGACGAACGGGTTGTTGATTGTCTCGTGCTCCATCAACTCGCTCGTCTGCAGTAAATACTGCGCGGAGGAAAGGATGACCGCCATTGGCCCGCCCTCTTCGAGGGTGAGTCCGGCCACATATACGGGTTGTGGATTCGCGAAGGACGGCAGGGTGCCGGGAATGAGCGTGTTGGCCGCGATGTGACCCTTCACATACAGGTTTCCGTCGGCGTCTTGGGTGATGGAGTTGCCTGGGTAAAGATTAGCCGAACTCAGCGAAAGGCTGCCGTCGACGGCAACGGTGTCTCCGCCCGCCAGGACGGAGCGCCCGCCCTTTATCCCGACCTCGAGTGGGCGGAACCATTGCCAGCTCCCGCCGCCGCTGATGGCCGCGACGAAGAGGTTTTGGTTCAGGCCGGCGTGGCTGCCGGCGTCTTCGTGGTCAAACGCCGGATTGCGCACGGTCCCGGCGATCGTCGTCCCCGCGCGGAACCAACCGGTGATGTAGACGGTGCCGTCGTCGCCGGTGACAATGCCCGTTGCCGACGACGAACCGCTGCCCGAAGACGTGTTGATCCAGACGGGCTCGCCGTCCGGGTCGAGCTTGGCGACGAAGAGCTTGCGTCCGCCTCCAAGGCGGTCCTGCGAGGCGGCGGCGAGTTCGACGATGTTGCCGTCGGGGGCGTCGGGGTCGTCCTCGCCGAACAGCTCGATCCGGAGCGTGGAGGAATCGAATTCGCCCGCGATGTAGATATTGCCCGCCGCGTCGACGTGGGTGTCGTGCACGCGGTCCTGCGACCCGCCGTCGATCCGCACGGAGACGGCGGCGGGGGTCTGCTCCACAAAGGCGGAGGCACCGGGCGGGGAGAGGGCGGCGGCGGCGGCCAGCGCGGCGAAGGCGGCGGCGCGCGGGAGGCCGGATGGACGGAACGGATGGAAAAGTCGTGGAGATATCATGACGGCGCGGCTCAGGGTTGCGGGTTCAACTCGGCGATGGGATTGACGCGGCGCAGCTCGAAGGTGCCGCGCAGGTGGATGGGGTCGCGGTGAAGGTTGGTGAGCCTTTCGCGGTAGGTGCCGTTGGCGGCGGGCCGGTTGCGGGAAGACCCGGTGGTCCCGGCGTCGTCAAAGACGAGTTCGACCTCGCGGTAGACGGGCCACACTTCCTCGCGCCCGACGGAGGTGTCGCCGAGGGGTTGGTTCTCGGCGTCACGGTGGTTGTGGTCCGGGTGGAAGGCGTGGCGGAACGGGTTGGTGGGCAGGTCGCGCGTCACCGCGATATCGGCGAGGAGCGCGTCGCCGAACGCGCCCCGCATCTCAAGCTCCGTACCCTCGAAGTCGAACGAGGCGGCGCTCACACGGTGGCCGAAGGGCCGCCCGTCGCGCAGCACGCTGCCCCGGAAGTTCGGGATCAGGTCGTGATCTGTGAGCAGCACATAGCGCCCCCGCACGACCGTCTCGCCG
>SLLG01000168.1 GCA_007134215.1 Opitutales bacterium
AGCGGGACGGCGCGGGCGGGCGGATTGATCCGGCTGCGCTGGAGGAGGCGCTGGCTTCGGGCGGAGAACTGCCCGTGCACGAGCTGCTGCGCCTGCGCTTGGGGTTTATGACACGGGGCCGTGCACTGGGCCGCGAGGAGTGGCTGACGGAAGGCGACGGCGCGCGGGTGCTGGGGCGTTTACCGAAGCCGCCCGGAACCGCGCGGGTCGAGATCGTGGTCGGCATGCCGCTGGCGACGGCGAACGCCCGTGCGGCTGGCGGGGCGGAAGCAGCTGACTAACCTGCTTCCAGGCTACGGTTGAATTCTAATGCCGCTTCCGGGGCCGTCTCCGGGCTCGCCGGAGGCAATCCGCTCCCATGACGAAATTCGAAATGCGTATCAACGACCCTCAACGGGGTCCCACAAGCTGAAACGACCGGGATTGTTACAGAGATTTACTTTGTGGAACGCCCGCTTTGGCATCGGTTTCTCAGCTGCGGATGAATCGAGCTGGGTCGAGTGCCTGGGTTCGAAAAATGATAGACAACAATTACATCGAAAAAGCGTATTACTTAATTTTTGATGTATTTACAGATTTCAATTTGATCTCAGAGATTAAACAGAGTTGCGGAATGAGGGCTTGCGCGGGCGGGGAGGTTTGTTCAGTGAGGTGGGGTTTTGCGTTTGTGCCGGGCTTTTGCGCGGTCCTGCGCGGGTGAACACGAAGAAGAAGCACTGAACTGAGATGAAAATTGTACTGGCTTACTCTGGAGGACTCGACACCTCCGTGCTCGTCAACTGGCTGAAAGACCATTTTGACGCCGAGATCATCACTTTTGCCGCGGATATCGGGCAAGAGGAGGAACTGGACGGTCTTGCCGAGAAGGCGAAGAAGACGGGAGCCTCGGCGCACTACACGGTCGATTTGACCGATGAGTTCGCCGCCGACTTCATCTATCCGATGATGCGCGCCAACGCCGTGTATGAGGGGCAGTATTACCTCGGCACGTCGATTGCGCGCCCACTCATCGCGAAGGCGCAGATCGCCGTTGCGCGCGCGGAGGGGGCCGACGCCGTCGCCCACGGCGCCACCGGCAAGGGCAATGACCAGGTGCGCTTCGAGCTGACCTACGCCGCCCTTGCTCCGGATTTGGAGGTCATCTCGCCGTGGCGGATGGATGTCTTCCGCAAAGCCTTTCCGGGCCGGAGCGAAATGATCGAGTATTGCCGTCGCGAGGGCGTGCCCGTGGAGGCCTCGGCAAAGAAACCGTATTCCATGGACCGCAATCTTCTACACATCTCGTATGAGGCGGGAATCCTTGAAGATCCGTGGTTCGACCCGACCACGCCGGAGAACCGCGGCATGTTCAAGCTTACCGTCGATCCGTCGGAGGCTCCGGAAGAAGCGGAATATGTCGAACTGGAGTTCGAGCGCGGCGACTGCACGTCCGTCAACGGCAAGCGTGTGGATCCGGCGGAAGCGCTGCGGGTCCTCAATCGTCTTGCGGGCAAGCACGGCATCGGGCGCGTCGACCTTGTGGAGAATCGTTTCGTGGGTATGAAGAGCCGCGGCGTCTATGAAACTCCCGGGGGGACGATTCTCCTGCATGCCCGCAAGCAGGTCGAGTCGATCACGCTCGACCGCGACCTCGAGCACTTGCGCGACGGACTTATACCGAAATACGCGGAGCTGGTTTACAACGGATTCTGGTATGCGCCCGAGCGTGAGGCGCTCCAGGCCTTCTTCGACAAGAGCCAGGAGAGCGTGACGGGAACCGTGCGCCTGAAACTCTACAAAGGCAACGTCATCACTGTGGGGCGCAAGTCACCGCTGTCCCTTTACGACGAGAACGTCGCTTCGATGGAGGGCGTCGCGAGCGACTACAACCCGGACGACGCCACCGGCTTCATCCACCTGCAGGGTCTGCGTCTGCGCGCCCGCCGCCGCCGCCAGGAACTCCCTGCCATCGACTTCGAAACGAAGCTCACCCGCGAGTGAGCCGTGCGGTGAGCCTGCCGAATGCTCTATCGCGCTTCTCGCCCGCAGCGATTGACGCGATGCACGCCCCGCCAACAGGGTAGAATTCGTTATCGTTATTGCGGTCGACTTCGGGGATCGGAACCGGAACGAAAAGCTGCCGGCGAGCGACCGTTTTGACCGAACTCCATTGCGCACGCGTGCGCGTGCGGAAACCAGACGGTCCCGGCCCCTGGTCAGAACGATCTGCGGAGGATAACTGCTGAGGGAAAGCGCAGCCTTAAATTGTTGGAATCACCCTACTTACTTTTTCTTGCCGGGAAGCCCGGCTTATGGAAGCTATTAGGCCGTGAGGCTGTCATTGCTATCCTGGTCTATATGTGCCTGTTGTGTTGTTGCTTTGTCGGCGCGCGCGGCTTCCAACTTTGTCGTGAACGGCGAGTTTCTGGCCGGTCTGGACGGGTGGGAGTCGAGCGGGGCGGTGTTTACAGCGGGCGGATCGGCGGCGCTTGCGGACGACGGAGTGACGCGTTCGTTGCTCTATCAGGGGGTGGAACTGGAGGCGGGCAGTTATGTTTTCGGATTCGACTTCCGGGAGTTTTTGTCGGCGGAGGTTCCGCCGGGACGGGCGCTGGACACCTTTTTTGCGACCTTGTATTTCAGCGGTTCGCCGGAGCTGTTTGATCCGGCGGACTTGACAGGGGTGAGCGGGTTTGCGGCGCTGCTTGATCTGGACGTGAACGGCCCGCGCCTGTTCGAGGGCAGCGTCGCGCCACGTCCGGGCGGGGGCGGCTACTCGCGTTATGAAACGGCGTTCACATTGCCGGCGCCCGTGACGGTCTTCGCCGTGTTCGATTTTGTGGATCTCAACGGCCTCAACAACGACAGCCTCGTCCTTATCGCCAACGTGACCCTCATTCCCGAGCCGTCGCTGGCGGCGGCGGTTTTGGCGGGTGTGGCAGCGCTGCTGTTGTTGCGGAGGCGGAGA
>SLLG01000228.1 GCA_007134215.1 Opitutales bacterium
CCTCATCGAAGCCCGGCAGCGGCGCATGCGCCACAACAACGCTTTCCCCGCCCGGCCGGGCCGCGCCCACCGCCGCCGCAAGGGGTGCCGCCGCCGCACGGCCCATCACCTCAAGCGCTGCCGCCCGGTCCTGGGTGGCCAGCCACGGATGCACCTCGCCGCCTGCCCCATGGAAATACATTGGTTCACAGCCGGGCATCCACTCCCGCAGGAAGCGCGCCGCCGCGCCCGGCCAGTCCGCACTCACACGGTTACTCGTCTTGCCCAGCGTTACGGGATGCACGCCGGCGGACCAAAGCAAAAGCTCCCGGCCCGACGCCTGCCGCAAAACGAGGGCGGACACCGTCGGGTCCGGGTCGGGGCCGGGAGTCAACCCGGGATATTCGTGCACGTTCCAGCACAGCCGCACTCCGTCCTCCCGCGGCACCCGGCGGTTGTAACCGAGCGCGCACGCAAGTTCCACATGGCGCACCTCCACCGGCTCGACAAGCGCCGCTGCCTTCCGCGCGAGCCGGCACAGCGTCTTCTCCAGCGCGGTGGTGTAGACGGTCTCCGCCTCACGCGCCCCCGTGTCCGCCTCCAACTGCGGTGTCGCCGGTTGTTTCGACCGGTCCCCCTTCGCCGACTCGCTCAAGCGCGGAAACGGCCCCGAATGGGTGTGCGTGCAGCACAGGAAAACCCGCCGCGCGTCGCCCCCGGCAGCCGCTGCCACGCTTTCGCGAAGCCGCCGCGCCAGCCCGCTCTCCAGAACACAGAGGTCGAGTGAAAAGATATACAATGGATCGCCGCCGACGGGCTTCAGGCAGACGACACGGGCACCGAGCGGATCGAGCACCCCGTCGTTCACCCCTCCGAACGTCTCGAACCGGAAATCGTAGCCCACCAACGGGCAACTCCGTCCCGGCGTGATCTCCGCCGACGCGAAGCCTGCGCGTAAATCCATCATCAGCCGCAAGGCTACCACCCCCACACGGCAAGTCACCGAAAATCAGCACTACCGGACCCGCTTCCGGCACTCCGCCGTCACCGTCGATTCCACCGGGCGATTGACGATTTGATTTGCCGCCCCGTGAACGGACGTTAGATTGCGAGTAGATTCTGCCATTGGATTTCGTTTCGAAAGGAGCTGACTATGCAAATCATGCAAACCCGCCTCGAGCATTGCCGGGCATACATCAAGAGTTACCTGCACAAGCCGTGGCCGCACCACGAGGCCCCCCACCCATGCGTCACCCTCTCCCGGCAGGAGGGCAGCCGGGGCCACGCCATTGCCGACGCCCTCGCTGTCTGGCTCAAGAAAAACGACGGCGAAGCCAACACGGATTGGACGCTCTTCGACCGCGACCTCATCACCAAGGTCCTCGAAGAACACGATCTTCCCAAGGAGCTGGAGAAACACATGCCCGAGGACCAGGTGAGCGAGTGGTCCAGCATCATCGGCGAATTGCTCCACCGGCACCCGCCGCATTGGGATCTCTTCCAGATCACCTGCCGCACTGTGCTGCGCTTTGCGCATATCGGTCACTCGATCATTGTCGGCCGCGGAGGCAATATTCTCACCGCGCACCTCCCCTACGCGGTTCATGTGCGGCTCATCGGCACTCCGTCGGTCCGTGCGGAGCACGCCGCAAGTTTCCGCGGTATCTCCACGGAAAAGGCGCTTCATGAGATCAAGTCGGAGGACAAAGCGCGCGCGCGCTACATCAAGAGCCACTTCGACGAAGATATCGACAACCCGCTCCTCTACGACCTGATCCTCAACACCGACCGCGTCGACAACGCCACCGCCGCCCGGCTGATCGGCGAACGCGTTATTGCCGCCCGCGCCGTCCCCAAACCGCTGCGCCCGCGAATTCCGGCGTGAGGGAGATTTCGGCGGTTTCCCCACATATTACACACCTTGCCGCGGCTCAACGCGTTGCGCGGCGCAGCGGATCGCGACGAACACAAGCCCGGCAAGCTGCATGCCGGCGGCGGCAAGGAGGATTTGGGAGACGGCGGGCAGCGGCGGCGCACCGACGGCCGGGGCGAGGACGGGATAAAGGAGACCTGCCTTTGTGAGGATGATGCCCGCTGCGGCAAGGGCGAGGCCAAGACGGGTACGGGTGCCGTCGCGGATCCATCCATACGATAGTGCGGCGGCGACCAGCGCGGGCAGGACAACGAGGAGGAAGACCCAGTGTAGGAAGGTGATGGCGGTGAAGCGGTGGTCGACTACGGCTGAGAGCGCGGGCAGACAGGCAAGTGCCTGAAAAACGGCCTTGGCGAAAAAGGCGCTAAACGCGACCCATAGTAACCGCACCTCAAGCCTCCCCCCGGTTGCGGTCCGTCCACTCCACACAGGAACAACCGCGGCGAGAAAGAGCACGCCCCCCGCGAGCTGTGACAGCGCTCCCGCCAGCGCCAGTCCCCGCACCCAACCGGGCGGATCGAGCCAGAGCGCGGAAACGAGAAAGGTCAGAAAAATCCCCGTGCCAAGGAGAACAAGCGCGACGGTCGGCGATTCGCTCCTGTCGCCCCGGTCTGCCGCCCGCGCAAGAATGACCGCCGCCGGAAAGAGGATAAACCAACCGTTGTATTGAAAATGCAGGTACCAATACACGGAAAGCGGGTACAGCGCGCTGTCCCGCAAACCGAGAGCCGCCATGGGACCCAGCGCCAGCGGTCCGATGCCCGAAACCAGCATGCACACAACCGCGAGCCGCAGGCACGCACGCGCCGACGGCGGCACAGCGCGGCTACGCCACAGAAAGACCCCGAACACCGCGCCACCCGCCATGTGCAACGTCGAAAACGCAATCGTCGCGGCACCATAGCCCTGCACCGGAAATCCCGCCAGCATACCGAGGTTCGCCACCTGGAGCACCGCAAACAGCGTCCAATAGAAGCGTCGCTGCGCGCCCTGCGCCCATTCCCGCACGGCGAGCGCGAAGAACGCGTTGAACACCCAGCCGAGAAACGCGGCGTGGGAATGGGCGTGCAGCCAGTTCGGGTAATCAAACCACGCCCACGGCTGCACCGCCTGCCAGCGCAGGAGCACACCGAGCACCACCGAAGCGAGAAGGAAGACCCACGCCACGGCAAACATCCGGCGCGAGTCCGCCGCCGTGCCCGCTCGAGCCTCATTCATCGTCCGCATAGCGTATGGCCGGGAGACTCGCCGCCGCCCAGACGACCGCGCCGGTCACCCACACCACGCCGGACACAGCGTAGAGAAGGAAGCGTTGGTCGGCGTGGAAATCCGCCGCAAGGCGCACGACCAGCGCGGCAATAAAGCAGCCCGAGAGAACGAGCACCGCCGGATGCCCGTCGCGGAAGCGGTGGGATTGCCCCGAGTGCCCGAGGAGCACGCGGCTCGCCACCGTAAACGTGAGCAGGCTGAACCCCGTGATAAAGATGATATGCACCCAGGCAAGCTGCCACGCGGGGAAGGCCGCCGTCACCGCATAGCCAAGCGGCACCGAGACGAGCGCGAGGCGCAGACCCACGGCGAGCCCGCCGCTCACCCCGCGCGCACGGTGCACCGGCACCTCGCGCGCAAAGTAGACCAGCACAAACACTGCGCGCAGTCCGGACCCGGTCCGCGTCCAACCGAACGCCTCAAGCACGAACCCCGCAAGGACCGCCGCGCCGCACCCGGCGGCAAAAGCCGCGCGCTGCTTCCACTCCGGCGTGGGCATGAGCAACTCGGGAAACGCGTGCCGGTTTGGCAGACCGAAAAAGCGGGGCAGGAGAAACGCCCCGATACCCATCACCGGCAGCAACAGAAATCCCTGCCACGCGAAAAGGCGCGCGAGAGCGTAGACGGACGCCGGCAGCGCCGCCCCCCACCCGTCAACGACGAGCAGCGCCGTGCCCGCCCACGCACACGCCATCCCCATGGCGACAAGGACAAAGCCGGGCGGCGGGGTGTCCTTCCGTTGCCGCGCACGCTCCGCCAGAACGACGAAAAACACCGTGAGCACCGTGAGAAAGAGGGCGTCGCCCGCCACCGTCAGACCCACGGCGTGCATCCCTGACAGGACAACGAGGCATGCGCCGAACCCGAGGGTCGCCCCCAGACCGATACGCGGCACTTCCAACAACCGCGGCAGGGCCGTCCCCAGAAATCCGACGACAAAGGCCCCGAGAAATCCCTGGATCATGATCCGCGTGTGCGCGACCGCCGGATACACCTCCAGCCATCCCGCCGCAAACAGCGGCCAGAGCGACACCCCGGCGATACCGAGCGCCGTTCCCAGCGGAAACAGCAAACGGAAGGGTTCGCCCGCGCCCGTGAGAGCGAGGACCGAAGACGGAGTTCGTTGGCTCATGCCGTCGTTTTACCGGCAAGCGCCCGCCCGCGCCTTGACCCCGGTCAACGTCCCGGCGTTTTCGAAGAACACCTGCGGCGAGGCCGCGCGCGCAATGCCTACAACCGTTCCTCTGCCCGAGGCGGATTTTCAGACGATTTCCTTGACTCCGCTTATTTGCGTACACAATTATATAGAAAAATAAACATGTCAAACGACGACCGAAACCTGAACAGGAAAGGATGCCTGAAATGAAAGACGGAACTGACGATACAGGCCGCGGGCCGGGAGCACCGAACAAACTTTCACGCAGGAAGGCGCTGAAAATGCTCGGGGCGGGTGCCGGGGTGATCGTCGTCGGCGGCACTGTCGGCGGATACGCCTACCGCCGCAGTATGCGGGTCTCCTCCCAGGAAGCCGGACGCCTGCGCAAAGCGCGCTTCGTCATCGCAGGAGGAAGCATCGGCGGGTTGACGGTGGCGGCACGCCTGCTCCGGGGAGTACCGGGGGCGAATGTAACGATCATCGAACCGCGTGCCGTCCATCATTACCAACCGGGTTACACGCTTGTCGGCGCCGGTGTCTACAAACCGAAGGACGTTCTCTTCGATCAGGAGTCACTTCACCAGCCCGGGATGCGCTGGATCCGCGATGCCGTTGCGGCCTTCAAACCGGAGCGCAACCGCGTCGTCACCCGCGGAGGCGAGGTTGTGGAATACGACTACCTCGTCGTCGGACTTGGCGTTGAAATGGACCGGGGCTCGATCGAAGGTTTCGAGGCCGCGCTGGAGACCCCCTATGCGGCAAACATATACGACTTGGAATCGGCGGTTAAATTCCGGGAACTGGCAACGGCTTTCGAAGGCGGCGAAGCCGTTTTCACCTATCCGACCGGATACGTGAAGTGCGGCGGTGCTCCGCAGAAGATTTCATGGCTATCTGAAGACCTCTGGCGCAGAAAAGGCAAACGAGGCAAAGTGGAGGTAAACTTCCACACGCCACAGCCTTCCCTTTTTCCCGTCGTTCCCGTCATCGACAACATCGTCATGCCCATGATGGAGGAGCGCGGTCTGCAAAATCACTACCGGCAGAATTTACGCGCCATTGATGTCTCCACGCGGACGGCGATCTTTGAAGTGGAATCGTCATCCGGTGCGAAACGGGAAGTTCGCCAACACTACGACCTTCTCCACCCGATGCCCCGCTTCCGCACCCCGGAGCCCCTCCGCGCGGGACCGCTCACCGCCGAAGGGATCGGAGGCCAGCTCGAGGTCGACCGGCACACCTTGCGGCACAAACATTTCGCCAATATCTTTGGCGTGGGAGACTGCGCCGCCACAGGCGCTCCGAAAACCGCCGCCACTATCCGCAAACAGGCTCCGGTTGTTGTCGGAAATCTCTTCGATGCCGCTCTCGACCGCGAGCTGTCTCACGCCTATGACGGAACCTCCGGCTGCCCGCTGCTCACACGCTACGGACGGTGCATGATGTTCGAATTCGATTTTGAGGGAAATCTCGTCAACGAATGGCTTTACCAGTCGACCAAGGAAACCCGCCTGTGGTGGAACTTCAAAGTACACGGACTCAAACGCCTTTACCGCCACGTGATGATCAACGGCTGGGTTTGAGCCAAACCAGTCCGCGACTCACGTAGTCCCCCCGGACGACCCTTCCGGCGTCGCTCACGGCGGCGAGGCGTGCGCATCGGCCCGCTCGACAGAGTTGTCCGCTATTGCCTTAGCCGCCGCAAGCCGGGCCTCGCGGTGCGCGATGTAAACGGCCGAAGCGGCGATGACCGCCGCGCCAAGGACCGTCCAGAGGTCCGGCAGCTCGCCGAATGCCCAAAAACCGATCAGAGCGACAAACGGGAGCTGCATATAGAGAAAGGGACTCGCAATCGATGCATCCGTCCGCGCAAAACCGGAGGTCAGAAGCAGTTGCGCGAAAACGGAAACCGCCCCGATAAGCGCCGCGACGCCCAGCGTCATCATGCCCGGCCACTCCCACACAAACAGCGCGGGAAGAAGGCTCATCGGCACGAGAAAGAAATTGAGAAAGAGAACAATTGTCCGCGTGTCTTCCGTGCGCGAGAGCGTCTTCACCAACAAACTCGATCCTGCCATGAAAACGGCAGCGAGGACCGGCAGCAGCGAAATCCATGATATCTCCGCCGCTCCCGGCCGCACGATAATCAGGACCCCGAGAAAGCCGACGACCGTCGCCGTCCAACGCCGAAGGCCGACGATCTCACCGAGGATCAGGGCCGCTCCCGCCGTGACAAACAGCGGAACGGTGAACGTCAGGGAAACCGCCGCCGCCAACGGCAGAAACGCCAGCGCGGTGAACCAGCACGCCATCGCAAGATAGCCCATGCCCGCGCGCACGGCATACAGACGCGTTTTCCCCGACCGCAGCGGAGTCAGTCCCGTCGCGGCCATCCACGGCAGCATAACCACGAGTGCGAAGACGTTGCGCAGGAAAGCGGTTTGCAGCGGATGCATCTCTTCCGAGACGAAGCGTATCAGCGCATTCATCACAGAAAACCCGAGCGCGGCCCCGGTCATACACAAAGCCCCCCGCACCACGGAAGGGGACCGGGGAAACCACCGCCCGTATTTGCCATCTTTCCGCATTTCCTCATTCAAACAAAGCGCGGCCGCGAAAAGCAAACGCGCGCGCCGCACATCGCGCCGGAATTTCGCGCGCCACTGCGAAAAAGGCAATACTTGTGCATTGACGAGACCGCCGCCGGTCGCCTAATCCTCTCTCCTTTCTCCGGAAAAACGGGGCTGTAGCTCAGTTGGAAGAGCGCGTCGTTCGCAATGACGAGGTCGTCGGTTCGATCCCGATCAGCTCCACCAAATTAGGCTCCGGACCGGTGCCTACGCTGCGTCCCGGCGCGAATCTTGCGCTCCGCCAGCGCCCCGTTCCGGCGGTCAGGGCTGCACAAGGACGCGGAAGAAGACCGGCTCTTCTTCGGCAACCGGTTCGATGACAGTCGCCAGATCGCCGCCGTCGCCCGTAACAGCCTCGCCGGCACCGGTCCACTCCGTGAGGTCGTTGGAACGCTGGATTTGGTAAAAAAGCCCCGTACGCGTCGGCATCGTGAAGGTTACACTGCCGTCTGCCGCCGTGATCTTCGGCGGATCGAGGGGTATGATCCGCGTCGGAAGCTCGCCTGCGTAATCGACCGAGTAGACCGGGTCGCCGGCCGCAAGGATATCGAGACGGCTGTCACGTAGGCGCAGTCGTGGTCCGTCGAGAACCGGCCAGGCGTCGGCGTCGACGGGTTCCCCGTCCACGCTCCAGCTTGGCTGACGCCCGTGCCCTTCGCCCTGCGGCCAGTCCGGCTGCCTCCAGTCGCCCGCGTGCATGAGGGCAACGCCGCCGGGTGTCGCGACTCCGTAGTTCCAGTCATAGTCGGGCTCGGTCCATGCGCCGCTGGTCTGGTAGGTGGCGGTGATTTCCTCGCCGTCCAGTGTCGTGTAGGCGATGCGGTTGCCGGTGTCGCGCTCCGAGAGATCGAGCGCGGTATCGGCGATTACAGCGGCGCGGAAGTCGGCGAACGTACCGTGTTCCGCCGCTGTGCCCACTTCCATAACGAGGCCGAACAGCTCGCCGGCTGTGGCCGTGTCGGTAAAGGCACGGTTCGATGCGTTGATCCCCGGTTGGGCGGCCCGGATCGAGCGCACGGCGATGTAGACGTCTCCCATGCGGGCGAAGCGCACGCCGCCTTCGATCGCGGTTTCGGCACCCTGCGCGTAGTTGATGTAAGCGGTGCGGGCATTGGTGATGTTTCCTGTATTGGCCTGGAAATTCAGGGGGATGGACCGGCCCATGTAGCTGTCGCCGTGGAAGCCTCCCCAGTCCGGTTGGCTCCAGCGCGAGGTAAAGTCGTCGTACCACAACGCTTTCCACTCATTGTATTTGCCCTGCACTTCACTGATAATCGCAGTGGCGTCGGAGGGCACGCGGTGGAACTGGATGAGCACGTTTTTGTGCTGCACAAGTTGCATCCACGGGTCGCGGGTGTGGTTGCGGTTGAGCCCGTAGAAGCCGCCGTTGCCCGTGACGACGGCGGCGGGAAAGCCGTCCCATCCCTCCGCCGCCACCATCAGCTTCCACGGTTGGATCTGCCATGTGGAGGCGTGGAAACTGCCGATTTTCATGTTCGCCGAGCCAAGCGTATAGCCCGGACCGAGGTGGACAACCTCAACGGTCTGCCCGCCCTCTTGCAGCAGGTAGGCGGGTTTGAGGGCGTGATAGGTCTCCGGCGTTTCCACATCCTTGCGCGCAAGGCGCACGATTTCGCGGGGCGGACGGTAGCTGCTGACCGCCGCGTAGACAGCCTCGCCCGCCTGGTTGCCCCGCCACGAGCCCGGAGGCGGGGCGTCCGTGTCCGCAAACCACAGGTAGGCGAGGTAGGCGGTGCCGTTGTCCATGCGCGTGAAGTTGCGGCCGCTCCGGCTCTCCGCTCCGCCGACATGGTAATTGACGTGCTTGAGGGCGAGAACCGCGGCGTAATAGTCGATAACGGCACGGGCCGCCGCGCGCACCTCCGGATCGGTGCCGTGCGCGGTGCCGGCGTAATCGTAGGCTGTCAACCAGCCCTGAAGGCTCACCATGTGGTACGTGCCCGAATCCCACTCTCCGATGCCCACTTCGTAGATTCGCTTCGACCAGTCGAAGATCCACTGCCTCATCTGCGCCGCGCGCTCCGCCGCGGTTTCGGGTTGCCCCGTGAATCCGCCGATGCCGAGACGCGCCGCTTCGGAGGCGAGAACCCATGCCGAGGGACGGCTCATGTTGATGTGATTCTCCGTGCCCTCTCCTGTGAAGGCGTTGTAATTGTCTGTACGCGTGAGCACGTAGCGAAGATAGTTTTCCCGGTAGGTCAGGGCGTTGTCGCGGTGATGCGGGTCGTCCCATGCGGGAAGGTCCGGATGCATTCCCATGAGGTTTGCGAGTCCCGGAAATATGAAATGGAAGATGTTGCTGTTCCACGAGAAGGACAGGTTCGAACCCGAACCGCGGTTTGCCGGATCGCTGTTGTCTCCCGAGGCGGGCTCGCCGTCGTATTTGAGAACGCCCCAGTAGCGCGGCGGGCGGCTGCTCGCACCGTCCCCGTCGTTGACCTGGGGATGGTTGACGCCCTCCGGCTTCGTCGCGATGACGGCGATGGCCCCGGCCCAGTAGTGCATGTGCGCGTTGCTGAAGTTGGGGAACGGTTGGCTGGAGCCCCAACCGTCTGCGATGAAACCGAGCAGGTGTTCGGCGCGGGCCTCAAAGCCCGCGTTGTACTCAACGGCGGCGAGGAAGGACGCCGCAAACGGCAATAGCGTAAGCGCGCGCAGGAGGCAACGGAATTTCATCGGCATGACATTTTCTCTTTTAGGGTGGGAGCGGAAACGCCTTTAAACAATACGCCCGCGGGAGGCGCGGTGGATACACCGTTTTCTGCCAAACGTGCGAGAAAACACGCCATCCGCAGTCTCGGACGAACCCGGGGCTCAGCTCGTCTGCTCGAAGCGGTTGAAGCGGTCGAGATGATTGGCGCGGATCATCGCCCGTACTTTGCGTACGTATTCTTCGCGCTCCTCGGAATACCTTGTCAGCCCGCCGGCGAGAGCGTGGCCCGTGACTTCCTCGCCGTTTTCCCGCAACTGGCGCCGGATCTGGCGCATCGGGAAGTAGGCGCGGTTGGTATTGAGATTGCGGATATAGGCCTCGAAGGATCCCAGCGGTGTAGCGTAACGCGCCACTTCGTAAGTCGCCCCCGCGGGACGGCGGCGCGGCACGATTCCGCACCCCGGTTCGTAGCACCACATGCCGAAGAGGTTGTTTCCCTCGCGGGCAAAACGCGAGGTCCCCCACCCGCTCTCCAAGGCCGCCTGCGCCAGCGCGAGGTCCGCCGGCACGATGTCCACCCGCATGAGGAGCCGCCGGAGTGCTTCGGCGGCGGGCTCGCCCTCAAACTCAATGTCGTAGGCGGCGGCCGTTTTCTCCAGCCACCGGCGGTCGCGTGTGCCGACCGATCCGCCGCCCTCAACGCGCGCGGCGATCCGTTCGATCCGGGCGCGGTCACGGAGCACGGCGTCATTCGACGCATGTATGAACGGAAGCAGAAATTCAAAGAAAGCCTCCTTGCGCGTCTCGACGTTCTCAATCGCCGCAAAATCCGGCAGAGCGACTACGCCGATGGATGTTGTCCTCTGCAGAAGCGCCACCACCCCCGAAAGGAGGAGAAGAAACAGAACAGCGCCGGCGATCAAAAGAGCCACTGTGCCGACTTCCGGAGAGCGGAGGGTGCGGTTCGCCCGCGTCACGCGGATTGGATCAAAGCCCGTCATAAGAGATCCTCAGCGAAGGCGCCGAAGGTGGAGGAAGAGTTCGCCGTCCATCCAGTATTCAATGTAGTTCGACTCCGTGCGGATCCAGTCGGTCCACTCGCCGCGGCGGCGGTCCGGGTTGGGCGGCGCGACAAACACTTCGTCTCCTGTGAACCACTTGCGGTAGCCCGCGCCGCGCTCGACAGAGATGCGCAGGTGCAGTTCTTTATCCGCCGTCTCCGGCGCGAGCAGCAGGTAGATGCGCCGCTCGTCGTCGACGCGCACACCCCTCACCACATCGGGGTCGATGGTAATTGCCTCGTAGGGGCCGAACTTCGGATACCCGCGGGGAACCTCAACGTCCTTCGCGGAAAGCCCCGCCACTCCCAGAACAGCAAGGCAAAGAACACACAACGGACATAACAGAAATTTCACCATAGCGCGCCAGCATGTCCATTCCGCCCGCCTTGACAAGCCCCGGCGCGCTGCCGGGACGGTCGGCGCAGGCCGCATAAGAAAGCCGGTCTCAACAAAATGCGCCGGAAAGCAAAGGCCCCGTCGGTTTACCCGCGGGCCGTTTCGCTCCTCTCCGAGGCCCGCAGCCACTGCCGGGCACAGGCCAGCGACTCCTCCCCGGCGGGCGACGGGACCGGTTTCGGTGCGCGCCTGCGCCGGTAGCGCAGGCCTGCGTCTTCGCGCAACGCCGCCTCGACGAAGGCCTTCGTGCCCAGCACCAATCCCTCGCTGAACTGCCGCGTCTTGCGCAGGAGCAACTCGTGCGCGGGCAG
>SLLG01000350.1 GCA_007134215.1 Opitutales bacterium
AGTGCCGTCCGGGCGAAGGCGGCGAGAATGCCGCGCTCGCGCGCTACCGCCTGCTGATGCTGGGCAAAGGCGCCGCCCGGAGGCGGGACGGCGACGGCAGGCGGATTGAACCGCAGGCGTTGGCTGCTGCAATTGATGCAGGCGGCGAGCTGGACGCGCATGAGATGCTTCGCCTGCGCCTGCGATTCATGACACACGGACGGGCGCTCGGAACGAGCCGATGGATGGCAGAAGGCGCGGGAGCGGCGGCGCTGGGGAAGCTGAAAAACCCTCCGGGCGCGGTCCCGGTTGATACGGTGGAAGGATTCGATCTCACTGTGGCCAATCCACGCCACGCAAGGAGTGGATTTGAGGCACCCGGTTAAAGGGCGGTTATCACGCGCAGTCAGGGCTCGATGCCGGAGGCACATGTTCACGGAAATGCACCGGGAGGTTGCAGTTTTGTCGGCCCCGTTGGTGCTGATAACAAAACAATTCGCCTCCCGTGAACCGTCCCAACATCCGACGGTTTCGGCTACAGGATCAGCGGGCGGGCGGGGTTTCCAAAAACGGTGAGGCCGGGCTTCACGGTTGAAACAACGACAGCTCCGGCACCAAGGACCGCGCCCTCCCCCACTTTGACGCCAGGGATGACGACGGCGTGCGACCCGACAAAGACATTTTCACCGATACGCGTGCGGCTGGTGAGGTCAACATGTCCGCTCACGCTGGCGTAAGCACCCACAGACGCATCGTGCCCGGCGGACGCGCCGCAATTGAAGAGAACGAACTCGCCGACCTCGATGTCACTTGTGAGAACAACGCCCGGGCACAGGACCGTTCCGTCCCCGATCCGCACGCGTTCACCGACCACCGCCGAGGGATGGACGAATGTGAGAAACACGGCGCCGCGGCCGCGCATGGCCCCGATGATCCGCCGCTTCACGGCCGGTCGTCCAAGCGCGCAGACAAAGAGGGAATCACTGTCTGCCACCACCGTTTCCGGCGCATCTACAACCGGAAGACCGACACCGAACCCATCGAGCGCACGGGGATTATCGTCGACAAACCCGACCGGTTGCCAGAGGCGTCCGCAATCCGGGTGTTGCCGCAGCCATGCAAGCAGTTCGCGGCCAAAGCCACCGGCACCGACAATATAGAGATCCTTCACAGGTCTTTCCGATTGGAGAAAGCCACGGCGTTCACGGTGCCGCCTGCCTCATGCGCCCGATGCGCCGAGATCGTAGATGTCGCGGACGGTTTCGCAGCGTTTGAGATCCTCGGCGGCGAGCTGGCGGCCGAAGCAGGTGTCAAACGCGCCGAGGGTCGCGAGGACGGCGAGCGAGTCCCACCACGGCAGATCACGGAAGCGGGTCTCCGGCGTGAGATCGCCGGACTCGGCGGCCATGATATTGGACTCCAGTTCTTCAATGAACGCGTCGATGGTCGTCATAATTGGTATTGGAAAATGCGGATGTGCGGTGCCGGGCCGATGTCGAGCAGGCAGCTCGCCCACGAAAGTCCGACGCCGAAACCGGAGCAGAGCACGCGCCGGCGTTCCCGCGCGAGGATTCGACCGAGGTCGTGGGCGAGGGCGGCGGGCACGGAGGCCGAGCTTTGGTTGCCGAAGCGGCGCGCGGTGTCCATGGGCACCTTTTCTTCGGGAAGGCGTAGCCGTTTGGCGAGGTTTTTCAAGATAAAGGGATTGGCCTGGTGAAAGACAAACGCATCGACATCCTCCGCTTCAGCACCGGCAAAAGCGAGGAGTTCGCGCACGGCGCCGGGTTCTTCGCGCAGGGTGAAGTTGAAGACCTCAATCCCGCTCATAAAGAGGCTCTCGGGCGTGCGCACGCTGCCGTCTTCGGCGGTCGATTCGACGCACGTATCCGGCCCCGACGGCTGGCGGAACCCGCCGGCGGGCACCTTGATGGCCCCGTGCCCCGTTCCATCGGAATGCAGAGCGAACCACGCAGGCGTGGCCTCGCCGCTCCGCTCGACAAGGGCGGCCGAACCGGCGTCGCCGAAAAGCGGAACCGTCGCCCTGTCGCGCGGATGGATGCAGTGGGTTACCGTATCCCCGGCGAGGAGGAGGACGCGCCGCGCGCCTCCCGCTTCAAGCATAGCGGCAGCAAGATAGAGCCCATAGACCCAACCGGAACACCCTTGGTTCACGTCAAACGCCGCCGCCGTCTTGGGCAGCGCAAGCCGGCCGTGCAACAGATTGGCGTTGCAGGGCTGCCAGTGGTCGGGCGTCTGCGTGACGCAGAGAACGGCGTCGATAGTGCCGGGATCGATCTCCGCAGCGGAAAGGAGATTCCGCGCCGCCGCCTCGCAGAGATCGAGCGTCGTTACCCCGCGCGGGGCGACATGGCGCCGGTCGATGCCGACCATAGATCGCATACGTTCGAGTTGCCCCGGCGAATCGGCGTAGAGCCCGGCATCGTCGTCGAGCGTGCGCGTTTCGGGGCCGGTGCAGACGCTGAGGGCGGACAGGGTAATGTGATCGAACCTGGCTTGCATGCGGGGCGCTTGGTTGCGGGAAAGGTGATGATTGAGGAAGCGGCGTGCCCGAATGTCGATAGCGGAGTTTCGGCGGGGCTACGGATGGGGCAGCGGGCCGGCTTTGCCCGTGCGGGTGAGCGGAAGGGCGCCGACGAGGCGAATGAGACGGGGAATCTTGCTCGGGTTGAGGGCATGCGAAAGGTGCTCGCGTATCTCCGCCTCGCGGAGTCCGGGCGAGGCAACAACCTCGGCACAGAGGATCTGCCCGAGGACGGAGTTCGGGCGGGCGAAGACGCGGGCGTCCGTGATGCCGGGGTGGCGGCGGAGGACCTCGGCGACTTCGGCGGGATCCACTTTTTCGCCCCCGACGTTCACCCAGTTCCGGTCGCGGCGGAGGATGCGGAAGCGCGCCGGATTGCGCCCGGCCCATTCGATCACGTCGCCGGTGTCGTACCACTCGTCCGCCGGATCCCCAAGCGGGCCGTCACCGAGGAGAGAGCGGTGCACCTCGAGGCGGTCGCCGCGGATACGGACGCGGCCGCCAAGAGCCGGCGGGATGGAAAACTCGTCACCCTCCGAGGCGAGCAGCGAACCGGCTTCGGTCGACGCATAGATATTGCGTATGCGGGCACGGGGAAAGGCCCGTCGCAGGCGCCCGAACAGGGCGCCATCCGCCCGTTCACCGCCCAGCGTGACACCCTGCACGTTGTCGAAGACGGTTCCTCCGAGCGGCAGCAGCCGGTAAAACGAGGGCGTGGCGGAAATGTGCGTGACGCCTTCGGCAACGATGGCATCGACGACCCGGTCCGGATCAAGGCCGAAGCAATCGATAACCGTATTTCGATTAAAGAACGCCTGAAGAATTACCTGAATTCCCGCCATGTGGGTGGAATTATAGCAAAGCGCCCACACCGCCCGGTTGTGCGCGCCGCCTTCCCGCACGCTGCGCGCGAGCGTATCGATTCCGTGGGAAACGCTCTTCGGCAGGCCCGTCGAACCCGAGGTGAAGAGTGTGAGCCGGAAGTTCCGTGCCGCGCGCACCCGCTCATGCAGCGTAATGACTTCCGGGATAGGGACGCCCGCCACCGTCTCCCGCGCCGCAAGGATGTCCGGGGTCGCTCCCAGTGCCGCACGCTCGCTCTCGGTGAAGAGCGGGTCGTAGAGCGTGAGCGGACGGTCGAGCGCCATGGCCCGCCCCAGTGCCCACACCGCCTCCACCGCGTTGCGGGGACAAACGGCGGGGGCGTATTCAAGCCGCGGCTCGGCGAGCCCGGCGAGCAGGTCCCCGTAGGTCAGGCATCGGTCCGTCGTGGGCCGTCGGATCCAAACCGGGTCGGGGGTCAGGGTCATGGCGGAAGGTCGGCGCGGCGGGTTGCTCCAGACGTTTCGTTGCGGCGGCTCAGGCCTGCCCGAGGCGGCCGCGCACCTCGGCGACCGTGTGCACAAGACCGTCGGCGAAAACATCGACGGCGAACCGCTCCTCAAGGCGTACCGTTAGCTCGGCGAGGTCGAGCGAGTCGAAACCGAGGTCGCGCCGCAGGTGGTCCCCCGCTCGGATGGCGTCGACGGGAGGCAGTTGTTTATTCTGCCGCACCGTGTTGACAATCTCCAGAAGGGGGTCGGCTTGGATCGATGTTTTCATACCGCCCAAGGAAAACAGCCCCGCTCCCCGCCGCAAAGCGAAATCGCGGTTTGCCGCGCCGGCAAGCGGAACACGGGGCGGATGGACGTCGACATGCGGCGGACCGGTACTCGCCCGTCCGGCTCCTCAAAACGGTAGCGGCGCGGGTTCCTCGACGACCGGTTCGTCGACTTCGACCACGTCGATCGCGGGCACGCGCTGGCGCAACACATTCGCGCGGAACGCCCAGAGGGAAGCGCCCTCGATATCGTGGATGAGATCGAGCGCCTCCTCCATAGCGGAGAGGTTTTCGTCCTCCCAGTGGATAACCGCCAGATGGTAGGCCGCCTCCGCGCGCGTGCCGGCGAGGAGCCGCCCGTCCGAAGCGACGACATTGAGAGCGACTTTCGCGTCCTCACGGCGGTCGAGCATCAACTCACTCATGGCCGCGCCGAGGCGGGCGCGGCCGGCCACCGGCGTGCCCTCCAGAGCCCGCGCCGCGCGCTCATAGTGGCCGAGGGCACCGGAGTAGTCGCCCGCGTCGTAAGCGGCGTCCCCGAGTTCCAGCCATGCCATGCCGGCAAGCGGATGGCGGCTGTGCTCCTCGGCGAAGGCAACGCGTTCCGCCGGCGTTTCGAGGGCGAGGTAGGCGCTTTGGATATTCGATTCCCGCTGTGCGCCGACATACGCCGAAATCTGAAAGCCGAGGACCAGCACCGCACCCAGCGAAATGCCGACGAAAATGCCGAAGCCGTTCTTCTTCCAGAACTCATTGAAGCGCTCTTCGACATCCGCGTCGGGCGGAAGCTCGCTTTCCTTGTTCTGCGCTTCAAGGATCGCCTTTTCGACAGGGTCTTGGGATTTCTTCTGTTTGCTCATGTGTCCGTCCAAAACTTAACCCATTCCCGTATTTTGATCATTGCGTCAACCGGAAAGGCGCGCGGTTTTTGCGGTTGCGGGACGGGCGGGCACTTCCTTTTGTTCGCCACCCATGGACAAACTCGCGGAGATCATGGCGCACAAGCGGCGGGAAGTGGCCGAACGGGCACGGCCCGTGCGGGACGCCGAACTGGCGCGCTACGCGGAGCTGGCGCGCCCGGGCAGGACCTTCGCGCAAGCACTGCGCCGCGACGGCGGGCTCGCCGTCATCAGCGAGGTGAAACGCCGCTCACCCTCGGCCGGCGACATCGCTCCGGCCGCCGACGCCGTCGAGCAGGCGCGCGTCTACTATAACGCCGGAGCCGACGCGATCTCCGTTCTCACCGACGAAAAGTATTTCGGCGGAACGATCGGCGACCTCTGGGACATCAACGACCTCCTCGGCAACCGCGCCGACGCTCCGCCCACTTTGCGCAAGGACTTTTTTGTCGATCCCATCCAGGTCGCCGAGGCCGCCGAAGCGGGGGCGCGCTGCATCCTCATCATCGTGCGCGCGCTCAGCGACGACGAAATGGCACGCCTGCGCGACGCCGCCGGGCTCGCCGCCCTCGACGCCATCTACGAAGTCCATGATGAAGCGGACGTGGAGCGCGCGCTGCGGCAAGACGCCGCCATCATCGGGGTGAACAACCGCGACCTCGCCCGCTTTGTCACCGATCTCGGCATTTCCGAGCGCATCATCCCGGAGCTGCCCGAAGACTGTATCGCCATCAGCGAGAGCGGCATCCGCAACGAAGAGGACGCCGCCCGCGCCCGCGCCTGCGGGGCCGACGCCGTTCTCATCGGCGAAGCGCTCATGCGCATGGAGAAGCCGGAGCGGTTCATCAGCCAAATGCACAACCTCGGCTAGCCCGCCGCCGCCCCGCCCCGCCTACCTCCCATGAACGGGCCCGCCGCCCTCAGCCCTGCCGCCACCCGCGCCCTTCTCGAACGCCTGGGGCACCACCCGCGCAAAAAACTCGGCCAGAATTTCCTCATCGACGGAAATATCGTCCGCAAATCCGTCGCCCTCGCCGCGCTCCGGGCCGACGAAACCGTCGTCGAAATCGGACCGGGACTGGGCACGCTCACGGGAGCGCTCGTCGCGGCGGGTGCGCGCGTCCACGCCGTTGAAATCGACCCCCGCCTCGCCGCGCATATCGGGGATATGTTCGGTGACCGCGTGGAGCTGCTCCAAGGCGACGCCGTCGACCGCCCCCTCGGCACCGCCGCACCCGCCCGCGGCGAGCCTTTCTCCGTCGTCGCCAACCTGCCCTACGCCATCACCTCGCCGTGGATGGAAGCGCTGCTTTCCGGTCCCCTTCCCCGTCGCATGGTTCTCATGGTACAGAAGGAAGCCGCCGACCGCCTGACCGCCCGCCCCGACGGAGGTTCGGCGGGCGCCGTCTCCATCTTTCTCCAGAGCGCATACCACGGGGAGAGCCGCCACGCCGTTTCGCGCGCGTGCTTTTACCCCGCCCCTGCGGTCGACTCCACCCTGCTCGTCCTCGTGCGCCGCGCCGCGCCGCTGCGCTTTCCCCGGCAAGCCCGCGATGCCGTGCGCCGCGTCTTCACCCAGCGCCGCAAGCAACTGCAGACGCTCGTCAAAAACGACGCCCTGCTCGGACCCTGGTGGGAGGGCGCACGCGAAACCTACGACCTCAGCCCCACCCTCCGCGCCGAAGCCGTGCCGCTTGCGGCATGGCAACGCCTTGCCTCACCTTACGAAACCTGAGTGGGTGCACGCGGGAATGTAAGGGAGAGGCGCGTGCCGGAAACGGCTTCAACATACACTTCGCCGCCCAGCTTCGCGGCGGCCTCGCGGATAAGGGAAAAACCGGGCGTAGCGGCGTCCTCCACCGAAAATTCGTCGGGCAGCCCCGTGCCATTGTCCGACACCGCGATGTGGATGCGCTTGGCGTCGCCCGCCAACCGCACCGACACCCTGCCGAAATCATCGCCCGGAAAGGCGTGGCGCACCGCGTTCGTGAGGGCTTCGTTGACGAAGAGGCCCAGCTGGGTGGCACGTTCCATGTCCATCTCCACATCGGCCAGTTCAAAGTCCGTCTGAAGCTGCCGCGTCTCCGTCTTGAAGATACCGGATATCGTCTCCCAAAGCAGGCGGATGTAGTTGTTAACGCTGACAACCGCCGTGCCGCCTTCCTGAAAGTAGACATCGTGCAGCAGCGTGAGCGCCCGCGCCCGGCACATGCTTTCCCGCATGACGGTAGCCGCCGCACTGTCCCCGCCGAAACGCGCCGCTTCTTTGCCGAGGAGGTCCGACATGGCATGCATGCTCGCACGCGAGCGCTTGTAAGCCCCGCGCAGCGCCACCTCGCTCTCGCGCACGGCGCGCTCCAGTTCCTTCTCGCGACCCCGGCTGTCCGTTACGTCGGTGATTGTCGTGATTTTAAAGACCTGTCCGTCGCGCGACTCAAACCGCACTGACTTCACGACCGCCTCGCGGACGTCGCCGTCGGCGCACACCACCTGCCAGTCCAGCGTGCTGTTTGTCTGTTCGCCACGGACAAATCGCTCGTGGAGTTCCTCCGCATGCGCATGAAGATGGCGCGGGAGGATCATTGTGAATGGTTTTCCCAGAAGGTCTTCCTCGCTATAGCCGAAAACATCGCTGTAAGCGCGGTTGACCCGCAGAAACCGTCCCGCCTGCGAAACCACGCAGACGCCCACCTGGATCGCGTCGAAGACATGCTCCAGCATCCGGTGGCAGTCCTCGGCGGGCAGACTACGCAGGTCTCGGTTCAGGCTCTGCGCGCGTTCCAGCATCTCCTCGATCCCCTCCATGTGGTAGGGCTGGCGGAGCGTTCCCACATGCCGCCCGAGGTGCGCCGCCGCGCCGTCCGCCTCTCCGGCGTCACCGAGACAGATGACCGGCCGCGATGAATCCGAGACCAGGAGGGAGGCGCTATCGGTCACTTCCGCTTCTTCCCCCGCAGGCACGGAGGGGTTGAGAAACACCACTGAAAATGCCCGCATCTGCACCGCCGCGCCCGCCTCCGCGAGATTATCAACCACTTCGTAGTCCCGGTATCCCAGCTTCCGCAGAAGGTAGCCGAGAGACATCTGACTCACGGCGTCGTCTTCTACGATCAATATGGGAAATTCCGATGCTATAGGGTCTACCATGTGGAAATTGCAGCGATTAGGGACACGACTAAGGCTTCATGGGGTTTAATATTCAAGCAAAAAATGCAGAATTTGCGTATGTGTTCTATTTTTATCTCGTAAGAAGTCTACCTAATAACAGGCGTCATTGCGCCTTTATTAAAACAGACCGACAGCAACAAAAAAGCATATTGCCCGCCAGGCAACACATAAAGACACGCCTTTCAGTACGGCTTACGGACTGGCAGACCGCTCAATCCGCGGCACGCGCGGCGGCGCGCGCGGCGGCGCGCGCGAAACGCTGCGCCGCCTCACCGATGCGGTCTGCCGCCAAGGCACCGAAGCTCAGGCGGACGAAATTGCGCGGCACGCCTTCGGCGAAGCACAGATCTCCGGGCACATAAAGGACGGACTCCTCCATCGCGGCGCTCCAGAGCCTGCCGTCAAAAGAGGTGTCGAGCCCATCGGGTGCGCGCAGCCAGAGAAGGAGCCCGCCTGCCGGAGATTCCCAATCCCAGCCGCACGTGCGCAGTCCGGCTTCCTCAAGGACACGTTCGAGGAGCGCCGCCTTCTCGGCGTAAAAAGGACGTACGCCCCGGAGATGGCGCGCGTAGTCACCGCTTTGCATCACCTCGCGCAGCAGCGCCTGCGCATACTGCGAGGACCCGAAGTCCTGGTGCCCTTTGATCCGCTCCAACCCCTCGCGCCAAGTCTTCGAACGCGTCACGCCGTAGCCGGTCTTCAGCCCCGTCGCGAAGGGCTTCGTGAGCGTCCCGGCGTAAAGCACGGGGTGGCCGCGCCAAACCTCCATGCTGAGCATCGACGGCACCCCCGGCGGTTCGCCGAAATACAATTCCCGGTAGGCCATGTCCTCCACGACGGGGAGATCGGGCGCCTCCGCACGCAATGCCTCCGCGAGGGCGGTCTTCTCGTCTGCCGCGAGACTCCGTGACGACGGATTGGCGAACGCCCCCATGAGGTAGGCAAGCCGCGGTCGCCCGGCAACGCCCTTCGCGCGCCATGCCCGTAACTGGCGGCAGCAGCCTACCGCGTCGATCACCCCGTCCGGCGTCACGGGCATCGACACCGGCCGCACCCCGAGACCGCGCAGCAGTTCAAGAAAGACAAAGTAACTCGGTGCCTCCACCCAAACGGTGTCTCCGGGGTCGCAAAACAGCTGCACCGTCATGTAGAGCAGTTGCTGCGAACCGTTGGTCACGAGAAAGTCGTCCGCCCCGATATCCGGCAGCGTCTCCCCCGGGAACGTGCGAAGGTGCGCGGCGAGCGCCCCGCGCAGTGCGGGATCGCCCGCGTTGCGCCCGTATTGCAAGTAGGTCTTGCCCGGATCCTTGGCGCGCAGGGCCGCCGCCGCCCGATCCACGGAGTCCGCGGGCAACTGCGAATTGTCCGTGAAGCCGGCGGCAAGCGAAAGCAGTTCCGGTCGCTCCAGCACCGCCGTCATGAGGCGCGTAATCACCGGTTCCTCGCGCAGGGCCAATTGCCCCGTCGCGGAAAACCGCAGTGCCGTTTCACCCCTCCTTGTCATCCGTCCGACCTCTAACACATGTCGACAGGAATGCAATGCGGAAGCGCCGGGGTGTCTCGGACGTCCATTCTCTCCCCGGACACAACGCCTGCGACCCGCGCTCGCGCTCCGAAGTGGTTGCGCCGTTTTTCACCGGAGAACACCCGCTCGGCGTCTTCGACCTCTACAGCCCGCGGCAGGACCGCTTCTCGGCGGAGAACCAAACCGGAATGGAGGCGCTCGCCATGCTTCTGCCGCGGAGCACCGATACGAACCGATGCTGAGCCCCGGCAGCAGCAGCCCTTGCAAACCGGAAGATTCCGGTTGAAAAGACAAATTCGTGCAGCCATTGTTGTGGACTATGGCCAAAACGAAGAAAAAGAAAGTCATCGGAAAAACGAAGACCGGCGGCAGCGAGTTGACCCAGAGCCTCAACCTCGTCCTCGCCGACACCTACGCGCTCATGGCGGCGACGCACGCGTTCCACTGGAACGTCGAGGGTCCGGGCTTCTTCGCGCTCCACGCAGCGTTCCAGGAGCAGTATGAGGATCTCTTCACGGCCGCCGACGACATTGCGGAGCAAATCCGCCAAATCGGCGATTACGCCGTGGGCGGTCTGCGCACACTTGCCGATCTCGCACACATCGCCGAACCGTCGGCACCCATGGATGCAAACGACATGGTCAAGGCCTTGGTGACGGCGCACGAAAAGTGGATCAGCGACGCCAAGGACGCCCGCGACCTCGCCGCCGCCGCCGGCAATACCCAGACGGAAGACCTCATGATCGAGCGCCTCCGCGTCCACGAAAAAACGCTCTGGATGCTCAAGAGCTACCTCAAATAAGCCGGCAAAACCCTTCTTATTTGCCAAGGAACCACTTGGCACCTTCTTCGCCCGGGAGCGCTGGTCATCCAACCGTCCCGCGCGCATGTAGGCGATAGCATTGCGGCTCCGCGCACGCGCACATTACAGAATACAAGAACCCGCCGCCGGATGACTGTGACGCAACTGCGGGCGACTCGCGCTGCCGAGCGACGCGCGTCACGGGCGAACCGAAGTGCCATCCCTGCCCTGCCCGCGCGAGGACAGACCCTATAGCGTAAAGGGGCTGCTGCTCGTGCGAGCGAGGAACTTCACGTCACGAAGACCCATAGAATATAGAATACTCGCCGATCCCTCGCCGATCCACCGTCTTATCCGTGCCGAGCGGGTCGGAAACCCGAGCACGGCCAAAAACGCGATCGAACGGGCCGAATTTGATTTCTCGAAGAAATTATGCTTGTGTGGTATCTTTGATGGCTCCAAAGTTCGCTTCACTATGGGCGAGATTCGTATCAAGCGAGAGGACGGTCCGGCGGTATATCATGTGACCTCGCGTGTGATTCAGAGGCGGCGGTTGCTGGCAGAGGGGCAGCGGGAGGTGTGGGTCGCGGCGCTGCATAGAGCGGCGGCGTTCAGCGGCGTGGAGGTGATCACCTACTGTGTCCTAGAGACGCACTTTCATATCCTCGTGCGCATCGATCCGGCGGCGCGGTTGTGCGACGACGCCACGCTCCTGCGGCGCTACCGTACCCTCTACGGCGGGGCACGCGCGCAGTGGAGCGGGCTCAACGCGGACGAGCTGGCGCACGCACTGGCGAAGGGTCCGCCGGAGGCGGCGGAGCGTCTGCGCGCGCGGCTGCGCCGGCGCATGGGCGACATCTCGGAGTTCATGCGCACGCTGCGGCAACGCTACAC
>SLLG01000291.1 GCA_007134215.1 Opitutales bacterium
ATGAGCGGAATCGAACCGCTGGCCTCTTGAATGCCATTCAAGCATCAAGGCTCGGTGCTACGGGGTTTTCGGGTCATTTGTTTGCTGTTTGTTTGCCTGTTATTCTTCGATTCTTTCTGAATCGACACTGTGGTCTCTTGCGGTGTGAGCCAACGTGGATGACAATTCCCCCGTCAAGGGGCACTCTTTTCCTGTAAGCCGTAAAAACCACCGGGCGACAAATAGCCCCAGCAAAAGTGCTCCAAGGTCTATAAGCCACCAGTAGGAAACCCAGGCATTGGGGTAATAGTTTAGAAGCATAATGCCTTCATGAAACATAGAACGGCCAGTGGTCACAGGGATCATCATATTCCATGCAAAATGGAAACCGATAGGCATCCACAATCTGTCTGACCATATATACATCAGAGCCAAGACAATCCCCGCTAAGAGGATGTCAGCAAAGCTGAATAGCGATGAAATCTTGGGAAAATGCATAATGGCAAAAACCAAGGAAGAAAACAATATTGCCCACCACATTCTGCCACGCCAATGACTGATTATGTAACCGCGGAAAAACAACTCTTCTGCCAAAGCACCCAGGGTAAGGACAAGCAGGCTCCAAAGAAAACCACTTAATAAATTGTCCCACACGAAAACCCTTATTGACACGTGACCCAGATGAATGCTAAGCATGAAAGCACCGAGAGGCACCACAATACCCAACAACAGCCCCACAAAGAGCTCAACACCCCAACCCCGTTTGAGGCGAATCAAATTAAATATATCTATCTCGTCCAGGAAGTAAGCGAAGACAAAGACACCCACAAGCAGGGAAAAACCGCTGACAATAGGAAACCACTTATCAAGCATATTGAGAAAATCTACCGCACTGGTAACACCGGACATGCGGGCAACTACCGCCGCCACAAATGCGATCGCCAAGGAGATTAACAGGCTTAAAACAATTATCCCCAGCACCCTGCCCACTAACTGTCCAAGTTTCATGCCATACATCCGCCTTAATCCGTTTCCATTATTTCAATTTTGCTGGACGCCAACCTGCGGCCATCGCCATCGACAACTTCAACCAGAAAAGTCGCATTTCCATATCCGAAAACAATACTCGTCGACCAGACCATCCCATCGGTGCCCGGCCTTACCGCTCTCATACGCGTTTCCACAAGAACCGCTGACTGATCCTCCTGCAAATAAAAGAACTTAAGCGTGACTCTGTCACTGTTTATGGGTTCATCGATGGAAAAAACCACGTAAAGCAGTCTACCGGCCTCAAACTGGGAAGCAACACCAACCGCTTCCCCGGTTCTCCGGTTGTACTCCTCACAAAAAAATATCTCACCAGTTAGGTCTTCATCTCCGCCGATTTGGCAGGCACTGAACATTGCCACAAAAACTAGCAGCATTGCTAAAATCATTCTGTTTGCCATTCCATCACCTCACAAAATTTGCTGGCAGAGTCAGCGTAAAAAACAACAGAATAGCAGTACCGACTAAAACCTCTTTGACTGTTCCCTTCCCTGAACTCCTACCTCCGGCCTCGCAATTCCTCCAAAAGGGGCTGGTACTCAGGGTCGTCAGCCGAAAAAAAGCTCCCGAACCGTGATGCAAGAGTAACGCCATTGAGAAAGCATAGGTAGGTTTCACCTACAGCTGTGTCCGCGGGCAAAATCAGGTAAGAAAGCCTGGCGTAGGGGTCAGTGAGGTTGCCCTTCAAGGTCTCTTTTACTGTGTAGTATGCCCGAACAAGGGACGGTGAGGGAGACTGCTCCACGCTGTTAACGGTAATAACAACTATTGTGTCCGAAGCCTGAATTAGTTCTTCTAAACTTGCCGGCTCCAACATAAAGCCATCCAGATACTCTTGGTAATCTCTTAGGTTGCCCTCTCTTTTCCCTGCATTCTTTTCAGCATAATTCCCAATGTAGGCAGCAAGGTTGCTCAGCTGGTTGTACCGGGCGTTGCGGAAAGGAACAATATATCCTTCCCTTGCGTGGTCCTGCAGCCGCCAAAGATTGCCCTCATGGTCTATTTTGTAAACATGCTCGTGGTCCACGGAAAAAATGTCGTAGGGTCTGGCCGGATGACGGAACAGGTAGGCAAACAGTAAGTAGCTGTTTCCTGGTTTAAGTTGACGGTCAACGACTAACCCCAAATAGACCGTGTCCCCGGCAGACAGATCTATTCCCAAACCCAAGACGGGAGAAATAATCTCACCCCGCATAACAGAAGTGTCTTGGGGCAAGACCCCGGTTTGGTCATGCAAGACCTTGACGATAAAAACATGGGTGGAGTTAAGAATTCTACTTTCAAAATTGCCGGGACGGTAGTTGTCACCTATGCCGCTGCGGGCAGCTTCCCCAGGCGAAAAAACGTATGCAAACTCGTTCATCCTCAGGGCTGTTCCCTCAAAGACCATAAAAATCGCCAGGGCCAAAGCTACCACAAGCACCAGTAAGCTTCCGAACAACTTGTAAGTTTCTCTCATCCCCCTGCCCTCCTTTATAGTCATTCCGACTAAAGGATACGCTCCGTCAACCAAAAATTTGACCAACACACAAATCTGTCTTACATATAGTATGTGTACAAACAGGCCCAAAAGGTTACACTTTTAGCAAAATGTAATATATGGATTTAGCTTTCCCCCGTATTAAGCAGCGCACATCGCCAGTCCGCTGCCTGGATGTACATTAAAATCCTGCAAACATCCGCTTGCAGGGTTAAGTGTTTTTAGTATGGTGCCGAAGGGGATACTCGAACTCCCACACCCGGAGGGCGCTTGATTTTGAGTCAAGTGCAAAGCCTTATGTTAAGGGTGTTTTTAGGCGATTTGTAGGCTGTACGTAGGCTATGAGAGTTGCTTTGTTTTGGGATAGTAGCGCCGGGTTTTACGTAGCCGCTATGGTAATTCTAACTGAAT
>SLLG01000308.1 GCA_007134215.1 Opitutales bacterium
CTACGCCACGCGCTCGACGATGAGTTCGGGCGGGTTGGGGCGCTTGGGCGCGAGCCGGTAGGCACTGCGGAGGTAGTCGAGCGCGCTTTCCAGCTTCGACTCGTCGTTATAGTGGATCATCATGAGGGGCTCACCCTGCTTCACTTGGGTGCCGACCTTTTGAATCTCGGAAACACCGACGGCGGGATCGAGCTTACCCTTCTTGTTCTGTCCGAGGAGTTGGACGCCGCGCGCGATCATGCCGGCGTTGATGGTGTGCACGTAGCCGCGCTTGGGGGCGGGGAGCTTGCGCACATATTTCGCCTTGGGGAACTTCTCGGGATCGTCGAGGACGTCTGTCTTCCCGCCTTGGGCGGCGACCATCTCCTTGAATTTCTCGAAGGCCGCCCCTTCTTTGAGCGCGCGCTGCACGGTCTGCTTGGCGGAGAGCGTCGAACCCGCCACCCCGGCGAGGCGCACGATCTCCATGCCGAGCTTGAGGACGAGTTCCTGCAAATCTTCTGTGCCCTCGCCCTTCAGCAGCTTAACGGCCTCCTGGATTTCGAGGCCAGTGCCCACGGAATCGCCTAGCGGTTGGTTGATGTCGGTCACGAGGGCCACGCAGCGGCGTTTCATGGACCGGCCAACGCGGGTGATGGAGCGGGCAAGCTGCTTCGCCTGCTCGACGTCTTTGATGAACGAGCCGTTGCCCCACTTCACGTCGACAACGAGCCCCTCGGCGCCCTGCGCGAGCTTGCGGCTGAGGACCGAGGCCGTGATGAGCGGCAGGCTCGGGACCGTCGCGGTGAGCTGCCGCATCTGGTAAAACACCTCGTCGACCGGCGCGATCTCCTTGCGCTGTTCGGCGATCGTGCAGCCCACGGTGCTCAGCTGGTCGACAAACTTGTCGAGCGTGAGCGACGGGTTGAAACCCGGGATGGCGCCGAGCTTGTCGAGGTTGCTGATGACGAATTCCTCGTCCACCCCGTTCATGTTGGGCATCACGACGCCGCAGGCGGCGGCCAGCGGCACGAGCACGAGCGACGTCTTGTCGCCCACCCCGCCGGTCGAATACTTGTCGATCTTCGGCTTCGTGATCTTGGAGAGATCGACGACGTCGCCCGAGAGCATCATCTCCTCGGCGAGGGTCGCGGTCTCCTGCGCGCTCATGTTCTGGAAGTAGATCGCCATGCAGAGCGCCGCGAGCTGATGCTGCGGCAACTCCTTGTCCACGATGGAATCCACGATGAAACGAATCTCATCGTGGTTGAACTCACCACCGTCGCGCTTCTTTTCGATCAAGTAGGCGAAGGACGGTTTGACGAACTTTCGTGCGGATACAATGCGTTTTCTCATCACTAAAAATGTGGTCCGGGAGCCTTTCCGACTCCGTAAGCCGCTAAGTCCTAGACGATTACAAACCGATTTGTCGAGCATTTTTTTCTTGCGGTGCCTTCCCATCGCCGTATGGGCGCGGACCCGCCCCGGACAGACACCGCGCGGGCGCGGAAAACCGGCCCAATCCCCGCCTGGAGCCGGCGGTGCCGACGACCGACGGATGCTTCCATTCCGCCGTCGGCAAACATGCGCTACCGCGCGCCTCGCCGACCCGCCGCAACGGAGAAAAACAAACGCCGTAAAGCCTTGACCCGCGAATGGAATGTCTCTTTCATTCCATCCACGAACCGGTGCTGTAGCTGCGGCGCCGTCTCCATTCACCTCTCGCATTTAGGTAGTTCCATGAACCATCTCCGTTTCTCCTCCGGAATGTTTGTGCGTTCCGTCGGCGCTTTCGCCGTCCTCGCGGTCATCGCGTCCGCGCTGCCCGCTTCCATCGTCATTCCGTCGGACGGCTCCGACGGCGCCTTCGCGCCCACAGAGAGCGTCGTCATCGACCTCGCCGAGGCCGTCACCGGGCCCTGGGACACGCCGGGCACGGGGTCCGGGGTCTACGATCCGGAGCAATGGGCGGTGGTCTTCAAATTCTCCACGATCAACATCCCCGCCGGCGTGACGGTGACCTTCGCCAACCACCCCTCGCGCGCGCCGGTCATCTGGCTGGCGCAGGGCGATGTGGTGATCGACGGCACAGTGGCGCTCGACGGATCGGTCGGGCACGATCTCAATCAGTTGCGGACGTTCTCCGAACCGGGACCCGGCGGCTTCCGCGGCGGGCGCGGCTCGGACGCGCAGACGCCCGGCGCGGCGGGAACGGGGCCGGGTGGCGCGGCCTACACCACCGGCACGGAGGCGGCAGGCAGCGGCGGCGGCTACGGAAGAGTCGGTGGCGCCGGCAGCGGCGTGAGCAGCGGCGCGGGCACCCCCGGCATCGCTTACGGCAATCCCGGGGTCTATCCCCTTATCGGCGGATCGGGCGGCGCCGGCTCGGCGATGGCCGACCGCGGTCGCGGCGGGGGCGGAGGCGGAGGCGCGATCCTCATTGCCACAGCGCAGTCGATGAGCCTTGGCGGCCAGATCCGGGCAAACGGCGGCGGAAGCCCGGGAGGCAACGGCTCGTGGCAGTTCTACGGGGGGGGCGGCAGTGGCGGCGGCATCCGCCTCATTGCCGACAACATCGCCGGCGAAGGCACTCTCCTTGCCCTCGGTGGAGCGGGCGGCACCGGCAATGTTGGACGTAGCGGCGGCAACGGCGCCGTCGGCCGGATCCGGGTGGAGGCTTTCACGAACGACCTCATCGACGCAGGCAACCCGGCCTTTTCCCTCGGCGTGCCCGAGGATGAACCGCGCATCTTCCGCGATCCCACGACCCCGGCCATCCGCTCGGTGACCCTCGGGGGCGAGCCGGTACCGGAGGATCCGCGCGCCGAGCTGAGCTTTCCCAACACCGATGTGACGCTACCGGAAGCGGGAACGATGACCCTTGTCATCGAGGCGGAAAACGTGCCTTTCGACAGCGAGGTGCTCGTCC
>SLLG01000155.1 GCA_007134215.1 Opitutales bacterium
GGACCATCGGACGGGCCGCCCGGTCCCCTATTCGGCCTTGCACCGGATTGGGTTTACCCTGCCCCCTCGATTGCTCTCGGGGCGGTGGGCTCTTACCCCACCATTTCACCCTTACCCCGCGGCGGGCGCGGGGCGGTATATTTTCTGTGGCACTTTCCGTCGGACGGCCTTGAAGCCGCCCGCCCCCGCTTTCACGGGGAATCCCGCCCTGTGGTGTCCGGACTTTCCTCGACGCCGCCGAAACGACGCCGCGGACGCCCGCTCCCCGAAGACTGAGAAAGAATGTCGCGCACGTTCGTGAGCGTGGCAAGCCGGGAAAATCTCTGGAAAGCAACGGAGGCGCGCCACCGCCACCGCGAGGGAGAATTCCCCCGTAGCTTCGACGGCACCGGGCTGGAAGCGGTACGCACGGGTTCCATCCGCGGGGCCGCTAGGCTTGGACGGGGCGAACCATCTTGACGGCAAACCGAAAAGCTGGAAAGCTGGCCTGATGAAAGCAACATTCGACTTACCGGCGGAGTTGGTGCGGGCGCTGAAGCTGCGAGCGGTCCGCGAGGACCGCAAACTCAAGGACGTCGCCGCGGAGGTTGTGCGACGGGGCCTTGCGGCCGGGACTCCGCAGAACGTCGCTGCTACCCGCCGGGTGCGGTTGCCCCTCGTGCAGTGCAAGACCCCGGCGGAGCCGGATACGGAACCGACGCCGGACCAATTGGCGGAGACGCTTCTGCAAGAGGAGGCCGAATGGAGCCATGAAGCTGCCCGACGTTAATCTGTGGCTGGCGCTCACGCTTTCCGGGCACACCCACCACGCTGTGGCATCCGCGTGGCTGGAAGGCGAGTCCGCACGCTCCAGTGTGTTTCTTTGCCGGGCGACCCAACAAGGCCTGTTGCGCCTGCTCACGACAACCGCCGTTCTTGCCCCCTATGACATTCCGCCTCTGAGCAACCGGGCGGCATGGGCCGTAGTGGACGCATTCCTCGCCGACGACCGGATCGCCTTCATGGACGAACCAATGGATACGGAGATCCTCTGGAAAGAATGGGCTTTGCGCGAAACCGCTTCCCCCAAGCTGTGGATGGATGCATGGTTGGCTGCGGTCGCCCGCCGGGGAGGGCTGCAAATCGTTACTTTTGACAAAGGCTTCCGCGAATTCCAAGGCTTGGACCTTCTGCTCCTTACCCGCCAAGAACAAGCGGCGAATCCATGAGCCAACACCCTTACCCCAGCCACCCGAACCAAAGGTACACGAGCCCGAATCCGCCGAGGTAGACGAGTCCCACCACGCTCAGCAAGCGCAGGGCCGTGCCCGGGCGTTGCGCCTCCGGCGTGTGGCGGGAGCGGATGAGCCGCAGGTTGAGGAAGGCGAAAAACGGCGCGGCCAAAAAGGCGATGACCGTGGCCAGGGTGACAAGGGCGAGCAGCGCCGCCCCGAAGCTCCAGATGATCAAGACTGCCGCCGCCGCGCACACCGCCACCGCCCCGAGATGCCGCCGACGTCCGTATTCGTCGCCGCGCGCGCGGAAGAGCAGCGAATACCCCACCGCGAGCGACCGCGGGTAGGCGTCGATGACGGCGAGCGTCGTGGAAAACATTGTCGCGAGGGCCGCGCCCGCCACCAGCGGTGCCGTCCACTCGCCCAACCGGTCGGCGTAGATACGCACAAACTGCTCCGCAAATGCGGCTCCGGACGTGGCGAAGGTCTCCCCCGATCCGTGCAGCACAAGCGCCCCCATGCCGAGAAAGAGCACGGCGAGGACCACCGTCAGCGCGTAGCCGATATTGAAATCCAGCGAAGCCCCGCCCATGGAATACCGCGCGCCGGTCGTGCGCTCCTTCGCGCCGACCCAGAGCGATTGCAGGGCGGAGATCTCGATGGGTGCGGGCATCCACCCCATCAGCGCGATGACAAAGAGCAGGCCCGCCGCCGTCCATGGCGAGGGCGACACGAAATCCGGCGGCGCCGCGGGACCCTCCGCCAAGGCCACGGCAAAAGCCGCCGCCGTGGCGAGAAAGAGCAGCGACATCATGGCCTTCATCACCACATCGAGCAGCCGGTAGCGCCCGACCCACAGAAAGACGAAGCAAAACGCAAGGATCAGTGCGCTCCACCGGGCCATGTCCCACTCGATCCCGAAGAACCGCCCCGCGAGCACCGCTGTTACACTCGTCACGCCGGCCACGCTGACCACGGCGGTGACCGTGTTGAGGAGCAGGAAAAACGCGAGGAAGGCGCGTCCCATACGCGCGTAACCGTGCAACAGGCTCTCACCCGCCGCCGCCGCATACCTGTGTCCATATTCAAAAAACGGATACTTGAACAGATTTACAAGGAGGACGATCCCGAGCAACTGCCACCCGAACTCCGCTCCTGCCCGCGTCGACTGCACGATGTGCGATACGCCGATCGCCGCACCCGCCATGAGCAGGCCCGGCCCGAGCGCGCGCCACATCCGTAGCCGCGAGACCGCTACGGGTTGATCCGCGGAACCGTCCGCCAGTCCGCAATCGCCATTGGGTTGATCCGTCGCCATAAGGAGAAAACCCGTGTCGATGCCCCATGACCCTCCGCCCGGCAAGGGTTTTCTCAAAGTGGGCGGGCGTCCCGGCGCGAACCCGCGCCCGGCATGATGGCTTGCCGCCCACAGTGCCCGCCGTCACCCTGCCTCCCAATATGCGATCGATGCTGACGGTTTTTCTCCTTGGCGCCGCTTTTCTCCTCAGCGGGTGCGCGTGGACGATAGTTCCGCCGCCGTTGCCCGACGACACAGAGAGCGAGACGGTGTTCGTCACGGACTACGGGCGCCACGCGCGTCTCGGCCTCCCGGCGGACGACCACACGGTGTGGGAATGGGGGTTCGGCGACTGGGACTACTACGCCCTCGAAGACCGCGGCGCGTGGTCGAGCCTCCGCGCCCTTTCTTTTTTCGGTCGGTCGACGCTCGCGCGGCGGCCGTTGCCAATGAATGACGACCCCGAGCGGTTCCGCGCCACCGCGGGCGGCGTACGCACCGTCGCCATCGAGGTCGGGCGGGAAAAAGCCGCCAGGCTCCTCGCCGAACTCGAAGACCAGTGGGAGCGCGGCCTCGAACACGGCGAAGCCCACCGCGGCCACGACAACCTGAGCTTCGTCCGCGCCGAGGAACGCTACCATCTCTTCCGCAACTCCAACGCCAAGATCGCGACATGGCTGCGCGCCCTCGGTTGCGAGGTCTCCGGCGCGCCCGTCCTCTCCAACTTCCGCCTCGACGAACCCGCCCTGCCCGTCCCGTAGCCGAAGCCGTAAGGCTTTGGACCGGACGCGCATGTTTTTTCTCGCAAGTCCGCCCACGCGCCTTTGCATCGACGGTTCACCCGATTCCCGTAAACCCAAAACCAGAATACACGATGAACTACAGAAGACTCGGCCACAGCGGCCTCCGCGTATCCCCCCTCTGCCTCGGCACGATGAATTTCGGCCCGTATACGAGCGAGGAAGACAGCTTCACCATCATGGACGCCGCCCTCGGGGCGGGCGTGCAGTTTTTCGACACCGCCGATGTTTACGGACAGAAGGCGGGCGAAGGCGTGACCGAAGCCATCATCGGGCGGTGGTTCGCGCAGGGCGGCCTGCGCCGCGAGAAAACCGTCCTTGCGACGAAGGTCTACAACATGATGAACAAAGAGGGCGTCGCCGATCCCAACGACGAGCGCCTTCTCAACGCGCGCAAGATCATCCGCAACTGCGAGCGCAGCCTGGAGCGCCTGCAGACCGACTACATCGATCTCTACCAGATGCATCACATCGACCGCGCCTGCCCGGTCGACGAAATCCTCCTCGCCTTCGAGACTCTCTACCGCCAGGGAAAAATCCGCTACATCGGCTCTTCCAACTTCGCGGGCTGGGATATCGCCACCTTCAACCAGGAGGCCGCGCGGCGGAATTCGCTGCGCCTCATCTCCGAGCAGAGCATCTACAACCTCGAAAACCGGGCCATCGAAGCGGAAGTCATCCCCGCCTGCCGACACTACGGCCTCGGAATCCTCCCGTGGAGCCCCCTCGCCGGCGGTCTTCTCGGCGGCGCGCTCGGCAAGCGCGAGAGCGGACGCCGCGCCCGCCCCGGCATGGACAAACGCATCGAGGCGAACCGCGCCAAACTCGAAAGATGGGAATCGCTGTGCAAAGACATCGGCCAGCCGCCGGCCGCCGTCGCCCTCGCATGGCTCCTGCACAACCCCACCGTGACCGCGCCGATCATCGGTCCGCGCACTGCGGAGCAGTTCACCGAAACCCTCCCCGTCCTCGACCTGAAGCTCGAGCCGTCAACGCTTGAAAAGATCGACGGAATCTTCCCCGGCCCCGGCGGCGAGGCACCCCTGAATTACGCTTGGTAGACGCCATCCGCCGGAAACGACCCCCGCCCCTCAACCGGTTCCAAACGCTGACGCGTTCGGCTACGCCCGCTCTTCCGACTCGCGTGCGAGCAGCCAGAGCAGGTCGGAGAGCCGGTTGAGAAAGCGCAGCGCGACCTCCCCCGCCGGTGCCTGCCTGTGCAGCGTGCAGACCCGCCGCTCCGCGCGGCGGCAGATCGTGCGCGCATGGTCAAAGGCCGCGCCCGCCGCCGTGCCGCCGGGCATCACCCACCCGCGGAAGCGTGTGCCCCCCGCCTCCAATTCGCCGGTCCATGCCTCGACCTCCGCCACCGCGCTCCCTTCAAGGCGCGGATACCTTTTCGCCCGGTAGCGGTCAGCGTCTTCGGGCAGGACCGCAAGCTCGCCCATGAGGGCGACAAGGTGGCGCTGCAGAGCCTCCACCCGCACCCGCACGGCCGCCGGGCCGAGCGCCCGCGCCATCCCGAGAGCCGCATTCAACTCGTCCACCGTGCCATACGCTTCCACCCGCGGATCGTCCTTGGGCACGGCACGGTTGAACATGAGCCGTGTCGTGCCGTCGTCTCCGTGTTTCGTCGAAATCGACATGGGCGCAGGCAAACACACCGGCGCCTTCCGCGCCACGGAAAAACACCACCCTGCGCTCGCGATTGAGGAAGGCTACGAGGTCTTTGCTGTGACGGACGCCTCCGGCACGTTCAACCAAGTCACCTGCGGTGCGCGGGGGAGCTGACGCTCAAGGACCACACGCACCCGCTCGAATTCGATGCCGCGGCAGGTCTCACCCCGGAGGGCCGATTCGGGGCGCAGGCGACCCTCGCCTTCGACCGCACCCGGTGGGGCGTCCTCTACGGCTCGGGTAAATTCTTCCGCAACCTCGGCATGCACCTCGTCAACGACCTCGCGGAGGTCTCCGTGCGTCTGCTCACGCGGTAGAGAGCTTGGCGCTTTCCGGGAAAACCGCCCGGCGGCACCCGGAGGCACCCGCCCGTTCCACGGTCCGACAACTGCTGCTACGCCGTTTCTCCCGAAAACCGCGGCTGTGCGGGTGCGGGCGGGCCGGGGCGGGCGAAGCCGAATTTTCCAAAAACCCTTGCACGCAGCGGAAGGCACTCTTACAACCCTAACCATTACGCTAATCGGGTTGTTTTTGTGAGTCGAATTGTGCAACGCTCCAGGGACTTCGTCCAGTGGATGCGCCCCCCGCGGGGGTGGATGCCGCTGGTGATTATCCTGGGCGGCACGTTCTGCGGCATCGGGCTGCTCACGGTGCACCTGTCCAATGCGACCTCGTATCTTTCGGACGACCCGCGCGCGTGCATCAACTGCCACGTGATGATCCCGCAGTATGCCTCGTGGGAGCGGGGCAGCCACGCCCGCGTGGCCACGTGCAACGACTGCCATGTGCCGCACGACAACATCGCGCGCACCTATTACTTTAAGGCGATGGACGGGAGCCGCCACGCCTACATGTTCACCTTCCGCCTCGAACCGCAGGTGATCAAGATGCACGAGGCCGGGGAGAACGTCGTGCAGGAGAACTGCATGCGATGCCACGAGCACGAACTGCACCGCACGAGCCTGCGCGAAATCACGGGCTCGAAGGCACGGCACGGCGAAGGCATGCTTTGCTGGGAGTGCCACCGTGAGACGCCGCACGGACGGGTGAACAGCCTCGCCTCCGTCGAGCACGTGCGCGTGCCCTCGCTCAGCCCCGCCCTGCCCGAGTGGCTCCACGATTTTACGCGCCGTCCCGGTGAAACCGGCGATGAGGCGCGCAACCCCTCGACACATTCCGACAATCCGGAGACACAACCATGAAAAGTATTGGCGAACTTGTTGAACGCAAACCTTGGGTCGGCTGGGCGCTGTTCTTTGTCACCCTGCTCCTCGTCTTTATCTTCGGGCTCTTCGGGGCCTCGATCATCGAGCGGCGGCAGGAGGCGTTCATCACGCAGCATGTCCATCCGCTGCCGGAGTGGGAGCCGCGCAACGAGGTCTGGGGACAGCAGTACCCCCGCCAGTACGACCGCTACCGCCAGACCGCGCGCACCGACTTTGCAAGCAAGCACGCCGGCTCGAAGATGATCGACTACCTCGAAAAATACCCCGAGCTGGTCGTTCTCTGGGCGGGATACGCCTTTTCGCGCGATTACAACCAAGGCCGCGGACATTACTACTCCGTGCACGACGTGCGCGAGACGCTCCGCACAGACGTGCCCCAGCCCGGCACCTGCTGGACCTGCAAAAGCACCGACGTGCCCCGCCTCATGAACGAGATGGGCGTCGAGGAATTCTATGCGGCCTCGTGGGAGGAACTCGGGCCGGAAGTCGTCAACCACATCGGCTGTCAGGATTGCCACGACCCCAAGACGATGGACCTGCGCATCACGCGCCCCGCCCTCGTCGAGGCCTTCGACCGTCAGGGCAAGGACATCCGCGAGGTCACGCACCAGGAGATGCGCTCGCTCGTCTGCGCGCAATGCCACGTGGAATACTATTTCGCCAAAGACCCAAAAGGCTACCTCGTCTTCCCGTGGGACCGCGGCCTTGGCGTGGAAGACATGGAAGAGTACTTCGACGCCATCGACCACGTCGACTGGACGCACAGCCTCAGCCGCGCTCCCATGATCAAGGCGCAGCACCCCGACTACGAACTCTACCTTACAGGCGTGCACGCCGAGCGCGGCGTCTCCTGCTCCGACTGCCACATGCCCTACCGCAGCGAGGGCGGCGTGAAGTTCACCGACCACCACCTGCAGAGCCCTCTCAACAACATCGCCAACTCCTGCCAGGTGTGCCACCGCGAGAGCGAGGCCTCCCTGCGCGAGGGCGTTTACGCGCGCCAGGACCGCATCCACCAGCTTCGCCGCATAGCCGAACCGCTCCTTGCCACGGCGCACATCGAAGCGAAAAAGGCATGGGACGCCGGTGCGACGGAGGAGGAAATGGCTCCCGTCCTCCAGCTCATCCGCCACGCGCAGTGGCGCTGGGACTTCGTGGCCGCCGCCAACGGCATGGGTATCCATTCGCCGCTCGAGTCGGCCCGCATCCTCGGCACGTCAATCGACAAAGCCGGCGAGGCCCGTCGCCTCATCGCCCGCATCCTCCACGCCCACGGCGTCACCGAGCCCGTGGAGATGCCCGACATTTCGACCAAAGCCCGGGCGCAGGCCTACATCGGCCTCGACATGGAAAAACTGCACGACCACAAGGACGAGTTCCTGCGCACCGTCGTGCCCAAGTGGATTGAGGAAGCCGAGGCGCGCGAAGCCGCCATGCAGCCCGCCGCCCGCGTGCCCCGCGCCGGTCCGGGCTTTGGCGCGGCGGCCTACCCGCAGCGCTGAGCGGACATAGACTTTGCGGGCGTCGCCGCAAGCGGCCCGGCACTTGTCCGTGGCCGTTTCCGTGGCTCCCGCCCCCCGTCCTGCCCCCGTCAGCGGCCGGGCTTGCGGAAGTCGGCCACACCATCTTCGCGCAAGTGCTCGTCGGTGGCGGGCTCGACGTGGATGAGCACGTCGAGGACCTCGGGGTGTTTGGCCATGATGTTTTCGCGCACGCTGCGCGCGATCTCATGGCCGTCTTCAACGGTGATGCGGGGGTCGACCTGGAGGTGGAGATCGACTTCGACGAGGTCGCCGACATTGCGCGCGCGGAAGTGGTGGTAACCCACGACGCCGACGGTCGGCAGAATGTGTTCGCGAAGGTCATTGATGATCTCCCGCGCGGGGGCGCGGTCGAGTAGATCGTTGACACTGCCGCGCAGGAGACCCGCACCCTCGATGAACAGCCAGATACCGAGGGCGAGTCCGGCGAGGGCGTCGACAAAACGCCATTCGTCGCCGCCGAGTGAGGCGACAAGCACGGCGGCGAGCGTCACGACGGAGCTGAAACTATCAGTGCGGTGGTGCCAGGCGTTGGCGAGGAGCAGCCGCGACCCGAGGCGCCGCGCCACCGCGCGCGTGGCAAAGAAGAGCGCTTCTTTGGCGGCAATGGAGAAGAGCGCGGCCCACGCCGCCCAGAGGGCGGGTCCCGCCTCCGCCGAAACACGCAGGGCGTGCAGGGCGGAAAGGCACATCCAGAGCGCGAAAAGCAGAATCATAAGCGCCACGCCCGCCGCCGCGAAGGTATTGAAACGGTGGTGGCCGTAGGGATGGTCCTCGTCGCGCGGTCGGCCCGCCATGCGCAGACCGAAGAGCACCATGGCGTCGGAGGCGAGGTCGGAGAAGCTGTGCAACCCGTCCGCCATGAGGGCGGCGGACCGTCCGAAATAGCCCGCAAGGCATTTGAGCACGGCGAGCACAAGGTTCACGCCGAAGCTCAGGTAAGTGACCCGGCGCCCCGCCGCGCCATAGTCCGCATAGCTGTGCCGCGTGTTCAGCATGGGTGGCTTGACCACAGGTTCGCCTTCGGAAAACCGGACATCGGGTCCGAGCATCCGGGGTGCGGCGGCGGAGTCAAAACCATACGCCGCTCGGCGCACTTCCGCCGGGGCCGTCAGTCCCGAGCCCACGGGACATCGTCCGGCACCCGCCAGCCGAGGCCTGCGATCATGTGCGCAAGTTCGCCGCGCGGCGGGGCGGTGCTCTCGACGTGTGCGCCGGTGACGGGGTGGCGGAAGCGCACGGCCCATGCGTGAAGAGCCATGCGCCGGGTCCCGGCGTGTTCGCGCATGAAGCGGTTGTGGCGTCCGTCGCCATGCACGGCGTCACCGACGACCGGATGACCCGCGCGCTTGAGGTGGCGGCGGATCTGGTGGCGGCGCCCGGTCGCGGGAAAGGCGGCGAGGAGGGAGTAGCGTGCAGTGGCATGCGGGCCGACGGGGCGCGGGATTTCCGCCTGCGCGAGCGGCAGGAGAAACGTCTGCGCCGCAACGGGTTCGGAACCCTTCTCCGGCGCAAGCGGGGCGTCGAACAAGACAGGACCGGGCAACCACCCCCGGACAACGGCGAGGTAGGCCTTGCCGATTTCACGGCGGGCAAAGCGCGCGGTCATTTCGCGCGCGGTCTCCGCGTCGAGGGCGAAGAGAACGATGCCCGAGGTCTTGCGGTCGATGCGGTGGAGAGGATGGACACGGCGGTCGAGGAGGTTGCGTAGCACGCCCATGCACACGCGGGCATCGGTTATGCGGCGCGAGCGGTGGACGGCCCAGCCCGGCGGCTTGTCGAGGGCAACGATCCAATCGTCCCGGTAGAGGATGTGCTCCTCGCCGATGCGCTCCTTGCCTTGCATGGTACGGTTTGCCGCCGGTGCCGCCGCTCAGGGCAGCCACGGGTACTTGCTGAAATCGGGCGGGCGCTTCTCGACATAGGCGCGGTGCCCCTCCTCGCCCTGCTCCGTGAGGTAGTAGAGGAGCGTGGCGTTGCCCGCGAGTTCCTGCAGGCCCGCCTGCCCGTCCATCTCCGCGTTGAAGGCGCTCTTCAGGCAGCGGATGGCGAGGGGACTCTTGTCGAGGACTTCACGCGCCCACTTTACGCCCTCGGCCTCGAGCTGTTCGACCGGCACGACGGCGTTGACCAGGCCCATGTGCAGCGCCTCGTGCGCGGAGTATTGGCGGCAGAGGTACCAGATCTCCCGCGCCTTCTTCTGCCCCACGATGCGGGCGAGGTAGGCGGCGCCGAAACCGCCGTCGAAGCTGCCGACTTTCGGCCCGGTCTGCCCGAAGACGGCGTTTTCCGCCGCGATGGTGAGATCGCAGACCACATGCAGGACATGCCCGCCCCCGATGGCGTAGCCCGCGACCAGCGCGATGACGACTTTCGGCATGGAACGGATGAGCTTCTGCAGGTCGAGGACGTTGAGGCGGGGCACACCATCGCTGCCCACATAGCCGCCGACCTGTTCGCCGCGGATCTTCTGGTCGCCGCCCGAGCAAAAGGCAAACTTACCGTCTGTCTGCGGATTCTGCCCAGTGAGGAGGACGACACCGATTGAGGTGTCGTCGCGCGCGTCGCTGAAGGCCTCGATCATCTCCCGCACGGTGTCTGGCGTGAAGGCGTTGCGCCGGTGAGGGCGGTTGATCGTCACCTTGGCGATGCCGTCCGCCTTCTCGTAGCGGATGTCGGCATACGTGCCGCGGGGCTTCCAGTCGATACTGTCCATACCCATTGCGATAGCGGTCGGCGGCGCGGTGGCAATCCCCGCCGTGGAAAAAGTCGGGGCCGCTTACTTTCCGGCCAATCTTTCCCGTCCATGCGCAGAGTGCAGATCCTGCTCCGGCCCGAGCGGAACAATGCCGGTGGGATTGATTTCCTCGTGGGTCACGTAGTAGTGCCGCTTGATGTGATCGAAATTCACGTCATCCGCGATCCCCGGCCACTGGTAAAGATCCTTCACGTAACCGGCCAGATTCGGATAGTCGGCAATCCGGCGAAGATTGCACTTGAAGTGGCTGTAGTAAACCGCATCGAACCGCACGAGCGTGCAAAACAGACGCCAGTCGGCTTCAACCGGAGCCGCGCCGAGGAGAAACCGCGCCTTGCCGAGACGCCCGTCGAGAACGTCGAGAGCCGCGAAGAGACGACGCACCGCCGATTCATAAGCTTCCTGTTTCGTGGCGAAGCCGGCCCGGTAGACGCCGTTGTTGATGTTCTCGTAAATCATCTCCGCCAGTTCCCGGTGCTCGTTGTCACGGTCCGCGGGGAAAAGATCCGATCCGTCCGCCCCGGCAAACACCTCCGCGAACATCCGGCAGATGTCATCTTCCGAGTTGTTGACGATCCGTCCCCGCTCCGTGTCCCAGAGCACCGGAACCGTCACCCGCCCGTCAATATCCGGATTCGTCGCGCGGTAGGCCTCGGCAAGGAAGCGGAAGCCGTTCACCGGATCCCGTGAATGCCCCGGACCGTCGCGGAACGCCCAGCCCTTCTCATCCCGCACCGGATCGACCACCGTCACACCCACCACGTCCTCAAGACCCAGCAACCTGCGGGCAATCAGCGTCCGGTGGGCCCACGGGCAGGCAAGCGAAACATA
>SLLG01000091.1 GCA_007134215.1 Opitutales bacterium
AAGACGAGTTCGACCTCGCGGTAGACGGGCCACACTTCCTCGCGCCCGACAGAGGTGTCGCCGAGAGGCTGGTTTTCGGCGTCGCGGTGGTTGTGGTCGGGGTGGAAGGCGTGGCGGAACGGGTTGGTGGGCAGGTCGCGCCCCACCGCGATGTCGGCGAGGAGCGCGTCGCCGAACGCGCCGCGCATCACAAGCTCCGTCTCCTCGAAATCGAACGATGCGGCGCTCACACGGTGGCCGAAGGGCCGCCCGTCGCGCAGCACGCTGCCGCGGAAGTTCGGGATGAGGTCGTGGTCGGTGAGCAGCACGTAACGCCCCGGCACGACCGTCTCGCCGGTTACGGGGTCGTCTTCGCCGTCCTGCCAGAGAAGGATCGCCTCTTTGAGCAGCCGCGCCACGCCGGAGGCGTCGACGTGGACCATGATCCGTTTGGAAAATTCCGCCGGGGTCGGGCGCGGTGCGGCGGGATCGCCGGGGTCGTTGACATCGCTGACGGCATCGACGGTCACGCTGCCGATCCAGAGGCCCGCGTGGGGCGCGTTGCCCGCCGGGCCGATGCCCTGCGGTCCGTCCCCTCCGGACGCCGGCTCTTCGGCTTCAAGGGCGATCCAGTGCACGATGTCCGCCCCGGCGACGCGCAGGACACCCCGCGCCTCGCCCGCGAGGGCGGAACGGTCGAGGCCGAACCGCAGGGTGCGTTCCACGCCCGCCGGGATTTCGAGCGTCGTTTCGTCCGCCGCACTCCACGAGGTCCGCCCGCCGGAGGATTCGCCGATGAGCAGGGGAAAACCGGAGACGCCGAGGTCGACCGTCGCCGTCCAGTCTGTGTGATTGGTCAGGCGCAGGGTGCGTTCCACGCCGGATTCGCCGAAGTCGAGGGTTGCGCCCGAGCCGGGTTCGGCCTCCAGCGGCGCATGGTAGGCGGAGGGTCCGGCCGTGTGGATCCAATAGGCCTCGCCGCGGTTCACCGGCGTGCTGTTGTGCGCGCGCACCCACGCGCCCTCCGGCGTGAGCCGGTGGTAGGGCTGGTTGCGGTGCGCGGGCGAGGCATGGAAGAACGAGCCGAAGTTGACCGTCGTGTCCGGGTCGACCGGCAGCCCCGCGAGGGTGTGCCCGCCCGGTACCCAGTCGGGCGCGCGTTGCGCGGGCGTGCCTGCGACCGTCCACGCTACGGGCGCGTCGCCGCCGAGCTTGATCAGGTAGGCGCGCGGCGCGATGACGGCGTAGAGGTTGGTGAGGGCGGCGTCCTCCCGGTGCTCCGGCAGGTAGACGTGCCAGCCCGGTACATTCCACAGGCCCTCGTCGGGGTCGGCGATGAACTCCGTCGGACCCGTGGGCGGGAAGTAGGCCCACACCATCTCCACCGGCACCCCGTCGAACACCGAAGCCGGATCGCGCTCGTGCGGCGTGACTTCCAAATACACGGCGTTCCAGCCGGGGGAGAGGTCGATCACTTGTTCATGCTGCGCCGCGCCGCAGAAAGCCGCGGCAAAGCTAAGGAGAAATACCGCCGCCCGCCGCGCAGGCGGAAGTGGATACATGGGATTGCGCATGGGATGCCGATAGACTGTGAGACCGTTGTGGGCACCGCCCGCCGCGTCGAATCAGCCCCGTACCCGCCGCGCGATACCATCGCCATCCCGCAAGAGCACGAAATCAATCCATCCGCGCGGTCGAGTGTGCCGCGCTTATCTGCAAGATAAGGCAACGGAATACCGGTCGCACCGGTCGGGGGTCAAGGGAAGTTGCCTTGTAACCGTCCGAACAGGGTAAAAGAAATCCGGTCTTGGGCTGTCCTCCTTACGGAGACGTTAGGGGATGCGCGCGGGCACCGTAGCCGGCGGCGGTGCGCAGGCGGGTGTCCACCGTATTCCCCGCCGCGCAGGGTCACCGAAAACCGATGCCACGGAAGGGACGCCGACGGCGCGCAAAGCGGACCAGCCCCAGCGCGAGTAGGCCGAAGAGCGCGGCGAAGGTAGAAGGTTCAGGGATCGCCGCCGGGTTCGTTATGGCTCCGAGTTCCTGCCACGTCTGCGCGCTGTTTATGCTTCCGTCCACGCCGTTTAGATCGGCGTTCAGGCTGTTTCCCTGGGTTGCCGTCCCCGCGATAAAGCCAACGGCGCTGGTCGGCCCGAATCCGGGAACGATCGTCTCCACTACGGTCACCAACTCCACGAAAGGAACAATAAAAGTCAGGAAGTGGTCAACGCGCCCGTTTCCATCGAGATCGTCTGTCGCCGCAAGCGGATCATTGCCCGAGGGGCCGGGTGTAACGGGCTCCCACCGGTAGTTCTGCGCCGTCGCCGGAGTCGACCAAAGTGCATTGGTTTCAATGGTTGTTGTGCTTGGAGAGATATTGAGCCCGTCTCCCGCCGCGTTGATTGTGACATCGACACTATTTCCGCTTCCGTTGATGCCGACAAAGAAATCCATGGCACCATCGCCGCTGACATCCATGCCCGCCCAAGCGTAGCCGCCAAAGTCGCTGCTGTTGCCTTGTGTCCCGGACATTCGGAAGCGGAAGCCGAGTTCCGCGTCCAAAAAGCTGTTCGCTTCCGTCCCCTCGAAAAATGTCCGGTAGACCGCATGGTGCGGGTCCCCGTCCCCTATGATCTCAACATCGTTTCGGCCCGATTGGCTGTCACTGAAGGGATCGGACGGACCCGACACCACGAGTGGCGACCACGTCGTCGTCGGCGATCCGGGCAGGAGCTGCCCATGGGCGACAAACGCATGCGGAAGATTTATGAAAAGCACCAGGTAGGCTAAGGATCGGAACATGGTGCGCAACGTGGCCGCCTTCTCTTTTTTTACAAGTGTAAAAATCAGGTGCTTACAACTTTTTTATGATCTTGAATCGAAGAAGAAACCGGGAGAAGAGGTAGACGAAGCGGAGGAGGACAAGTGGAAACCAAACGCGTGAGCGTTTGGCCGGTGTGGGTGGAGGGCGCAACTCCGTTTGCGCCGAGCGAGGAAGAGGGAGAAGGAGAGGAGCGCGGGTTTCAGAAAAACAGCGCGCCGTCCGGGCCGAGGGGCCAGCCCATGCCCATCCAGAGGAGGAGAAGGAGGGACCAGACAATGGTGAAGGCGATTGTGTAGGGGAGCATGGCGGCAAAGATGGTGCCGAGTCCGGAACCGGGGGCGTATTTGCGGACGAAGGTGAGGATGATGACGAGGTAGGCGTTGAGCGGCGTGATGGCGTTGGTCACGGAATCGCCGATACGGTAGGCGACCTGGGTCAGTTCCGGGCTGATGCCCACGACCATGAGCATGGGAATGAAAATCGGTGCGATCATGGCGTATTTCGCGGACATGGAGCCGACGAAAAGGTTGACGAACATGATGACCGCGATGAAGGCGAGGATCAGCAGGGCGAGGGGGATTTCGGTCCGGGCGAGCATTTGCCCGCCGGTCATGGCGAGCATGCGGTCAAGGCCCGAGTAGTTGAAGAGAGCGATAAACTGCGCGGCAAAGAAGGCGAGGACGATGATCGGCGCCATGGCAGCCATGCTCTCGCCGAGCTTGCGCGCGAAGTCGCGGTCGGAGGTGATGGTTCCGGCGGAGATCCCGTAAACCAGGGCGGGGATCAGGGTGCCGAAGAAAATGATGGGGACGATAGCGTCGACCCACCGCGCAAAGCCGCGCCCGCCGACGCCGTGGAGCGGAAATCCCTCCACGGAAATCGATACCACGACCACGGTCATAACGGCGGCGAAGGCGAGCAGGCCGCCTCGAAGCGCGCGCCGTTCCCTGCCGGTGATCTCGCCGAGAGCGAAGTCTTCGCTCGGAGGGGCGCCGCCGCCGCCGGACGCGGGGAAAAGCCGCTTCTCGACAAGGAACGCACTGACTGCCCACGCCGTGAGCGTGATGACGAACGTCGAGGCAATCATGAACCACCAGTTGCAGGCCGGATTGACGCGGTAGTCCGGATCGATCGTCCGCGCGGCCGCTTCGGTGAACCCGGCGAGCATGGGGTCGAGGCCGGTGATGAGGAGGTTTGCGTTGAAACCCGCGGATACCCCGGCGAACGTGGCGGCGATCCCGGCGATGGGGTTGCGTCCGACGGCTTGGTAGATGGCACCGGCCAAAGGCACGAGGAGGACATAGCCGGCGTCGAGCGTCAGGGAGGACATGATCCCGAGAAAGACCATTGCCGGTGTCAGGAGGGCGCCGGGCGTGACGGCGACGACCCGCTTCAGCAGGGCGTTGATCAAGCCGACGCGCTCGGCCAGTCCGATACCAAGCATGGCAACGAGGACGACCCCGAGGGGCGGGAACTCAACGAAGTTTTTGACGAGGTTGGCGAGAGTCCAATAGATTCCGTCAGAACGCAAAAGGCTTTTCGCCTCGAAAGTTTCCCCGGTGTCCGTCCACTCGACCGATTCCGTGCCGTGCTCGCCGACGGACACCTCGGGCCGCAGCTCCCGGACCTGCCAGCCCTGGAGCGCCGCCAGATGCGAAAGCGCGATCACCAGCAGGATCCCGCCAATGAAAAACACCACCGGATCCGGCAGCCGGTTTCCGGCGCGTTCCACCACGCGCAATCCCGCCGCGACGATTTCCGCCGGTTTTCTCATTTGCATAACGACGGGAAGCACAACCGACGGTTCCGCAGGCGTCAACCACGGGTATCCGGCAAACCCCGCCGAATCTTCCGAGAAGATTCGACATCGCCGCGCCTACCGGCCTCCGTTCTATGTATTCTGTTTGTTCCGTGGTTCATTCTTTATCCCCGAAACATTGTAACAGGTATTTTCGCCCCTTCATCCAGTCATCTCGGGGCATCCGGCCGCTGCCGGAGTAATCCTGTACCATCTGGTTGGCTGTTCTGACCTCAATTTGCAGGCGGAGGATTGAGCGCTTGGATTCGGATAAAACCCCGATCAGCAAAGTCCAGAGGCAACCGGGCCTCCCACTCCTCCGTCTGGGGATCCAAACCGCCCAAGGGAAAAATCAATTCCTCCGCGAGGGGTGCCCAATCGACCAAATCTCCGCTCACTTCAACCACGAGGGCGACGTCAGCCACGTTTTTTCGCCGGGTGAAACGCACCGGGATATAAGCCCCTTCCCCTTGTCCGACAATCCCGCCGGCAACCGGCAACACTTCCGGGCCAGTGGCACTTATAGACGCGCCCAGACTGTAGCGGAATAAATTGGTCAGTCCATCCGGTCCAAGACTATCCTCGACACCGGACTGCTCAAACGGGATACCCTCCTCTTCCAGCCAGCGGTGGTAGGTCGTGGCTTCGCTCCCGAAAACGGCCACGTTGAACGCCCAGTCATCCAAATGACTTATTGAACTCACTCCCACCCCGTTGCCCGGATTGACGGCATTCTCCGCCCCTTGCCAGACGATTAGGTTATCACTGTCCTCCCCGCCAGCCGGATGCAGGGTGAGCCGATAGGTTTGGCCGGGAAAGACAAAGACCTGCACCGGAATGGTAATTAGGGTCGAAAACCCCGTTATCTGACTGGCCGGAATGTTGCCGCGGAAGAGTTCGACGCCATTGGCCGTGCTCAGGCGCACCTCCGCATCCGGAGGACTCCCAACCTTGAATAACTTCACGGAGATCTCATCGATATAGCCCGCTGGCGGAATGATCTCCTGCCAGTGAGGAGAATTATTTAAAGCAAAGCCGCTTCCCGCCACAGGTTGTTCAACCTGCAAGGAATAGGGCCCGGCGGGCGGAGGAACCACCACCACCCGGGCAGCCCCACTGTTGACCGTCCCCTCGTCATTTTCCGCCCGCAGCCAAAAGCTCTGGGTGGCAATAACTGGATCGATCCTTAAAATTCGCTCCTCCGCACCCCCCACCGGAGAACTCAAATCGCCGCTCTGTCCGGCATACCAACGGACACTCAACGGGGGCAGTCCCTTGACCAAAGTCTCCAAAATCAACGGATTCCCGGCCACCAAGGTGGTTCCCCGCGGACCGGCGATGATTTCCGGTAAAGCGGGTTGGGCGGGACGGAAATTTTCGATCTGGCCCCCGACGCTTTGAAATGAGGTGGCATTATTGGCAGCTTGCGGATCGCTCCCTGGCAAACCGGTGGCCACCCCGGCAAAAAATACGTCCGGATTGGAGAAGTTCGGGATGCGGACAAAATCTAATCCAGCCGCCATAATGGTCCGGTAAGCAATACCGTCGGTGCCGGTAAAACGATAGCCGAAGGAGGTGTTCAACTCCGGATTCCCCCCGCTAGCATCGCCTCGATGATGTCCCGAGGACAAATTGTGACCGATCTCGTGGGCGAAGCTGAAAGTATTCAAGGCGGTCTCGTCTGCCACCACACTGAAGCCAAAGTTTTGTTGGGGGGAATTTCCATTCAACCGATAGGCCAGACCAGAGACTCCGCCCACCGTTCCCCGCCGGAAAAGGCAAACCAGATCGGCGCCGTAGGCATCCCTCATGGCATGGATATCGTCCAATTCCCCCGAGGTGGTATCCTGCAAATTATCCAGATCAAAGGCAAAACTGACCGGACTCTCCACATAATCAACCTCCTCAATCCCGACCACATTCCAGATCATGGGGATGTCGCTGTTTTCCAACGCCGCATTGCTCCCCTCAAAAGTGGCCAGAACGTGGGCAACGACGCCATTTTCTCCCCCATAGAAGGCTTTGACCGCCGGAGTGTAGACAATCAGGATATCGATCCGGGTGGGATCGCTGGCCGAAACCCGAAGCGGGGACGCCGTCAAAAATACGAGCGGCAAAAGAAGGGCCCAGAACAGCTGCGAAACGTTGATTTCTGTTGTCATCGGGTGGGTGGGGCGACGGGTTGAGGAAATGACTCGGGTGGCGGGGTGAAGGTATCCGGTTCCAGGCAGGTGAGGCATTCGCCCATGGCGGCGGCGTCGACCTCACTGAGAAAAGTCGTCCCATCCGGGCCAGGGCGGATTTCATAAACCAATCCCTCGCTGGGAATGTGAACCGACCCCGCCTGACTCCCGTTGACTGAGGCCAGACTGACCAGACTGCCGGGGAGTCCCGCGACTGCACCCCGCAGAACGGATCCTCCCAGACGGTGTTCGGTGAAACGTTCAACCTCAATGACACGCGACTCACCATCGAAAAACTGAAGCGTAAAAGACCGTTCCTCTCCGGCCTGAAAACTTTCTCCAATCTCGGCCAGAGAGGGTTCCCAGCGCCCGCGCCAAGTACGGATGACATGAGAATGCCCTTCCCCTCCAGGGCCGGCAAAGCCCGCGCCCGGTTTTGATGGATCCATTTCGCCCTTTTCCGCCAGCTCCGAATTCCCGGGAAATTCCATGGGGGCCGACCAATCCCGTTCCCTCTCGTAAGGATCAACTAATCTCCCCTCGCCGGCAGGATCAAAAGAAACCGTTTCCCCGTTCTCACTTTCCCACCAAAGATAAATTCCCATGATGCAAGCACACCCAACGATAACCAAGGAGACTAAACGGGAAAAGGACATAACTGATAAACACCACGGAACGCCCCCGGATCAAGCCTGTTGACAAAAAAAAACAGTCGATCAAAGCGAGGAAACATTGCAGCAGGTATTTTTGCCGTGTTCAGCCCCCACAAGGGCCTCTTCGAAAGCTTTCTTGAATACGGGAATTGAGTTGCTCAGTAAAAGTCCGGGCTTACCGGAAGGGCCGAAAAATGAGTCGTTTGGGGGATGCCCCGAAAATCGCCCCAACTTCCTCCTCATCACCTCCGACCAGCAGCACTGGACGACCCCTCGGCGCAAAGCCTCAAGGCCGAGGTGCTGTTGAAATATACCTACGCCGAAAGGGCCCGCGAGCCCATGCGCTACCCCCGCATCTCCGGGGCCTGAGGCCAGGCTGCGTTACATGCTATGTGGATAATCCGCAAATTCGATTGGCGGTCATGAGCCTGGGATGGGACAACCCCGCAGGTGCTCCCGCGGGCGGACTACAAACGATGTAGATTACCATTGGAAAAATACACTGCGTAAACAACACAACCGAGGCGCCCCTGATCACAATGGCGCTCGGATAAGCAGGTGATTCCCTGGGAGCGCGGGCGTCTCGCCCGCTTTCGGAGCCGTGCAGCCTATCGAAAGGTGGCTTAACCGAGCGCCATTGGCCCCTGATCATGCCCGCAATCCTGTCTTAAACCTCAATTGCCATATACCTGTTACTTACCGTCACCACGCCTTCATCCCTGTCAAATCGTCCATTTGTGCTGTGCCGATTGGTCCGATTGCCTCGTCGGTGTCGGCGCTTTCACTTTATCCTTCATAGTCGCTCCGGAATCTCCTCTTTCGTTGGATCACAATATCTATCCTCCCGAGTTCGAAAACAATAGGCCATTTCGTCCGGAATTCTCAAAGGGTCCGAGGGCCAGGAATCCGCCACCGCCGACACGCACATCAGACCCATGCCGCCCTCCAATCCACGCCGTGAATTCTCCGCCCAACAAAGCGACGGACCAGCCATCCGTCATGCCGTCCCATTCCCGCCATCAGACCGGTTCCGTATGGCGGCACTTGGGATACGCTGAACAGCCCATGAACCCGTTCCCCGCTTGCGGACCGCGGCGAGCGGTGCGTTCCACAAGCTCCGAACCGCAACGCGGACAGATCCGCGTGATCGCCGAGGGCACCTCGGTCGTAGCCTCAACTTCATCCGCGCGGAACGCTATGTCGACATCGCTTCGAGACACGCGGCGAACCGTCTGGACAAGTTCGATGAGCCTATCGGCGTTAACCAAGTCGATTGGCTTTCCCTCCGCGAAACGCACGGCATCAGGTGTGAAACGGCCCGAAACCACGACCACGGCACTCCCTTGCCGCATAGGACCCCGTTCCATCGTGGAAAAACTCCCCCGGGAACAGGCGGTGGTGTTCCATGCCTTCCCGGAACCCGGGGTTTACGCCCCGGATTATTTCGCCGGTGAAGTCTTGGATGAATTGCTCAGTGACATGTCCGGGCAACTCTTTTGCCGGGTGCGGGAAGAGCGCAGTCTGGCCTCCTTTGTTGGCGCCACCCGGCTCAGCGGACTGCGCACGGGAATGTTCACCCTCTTCGCCGGAACCCACCCCGATACAGCCGAAGAGGTCATGGAAGAATTCCGGAGGGAGGTGGAACGGATTCGTTAGGGAGGAGTGAGCCCAAGGTAAGTTCGCTTTCTCCTTCGTAGCTCCCAAGGTAGAAGCGGCATCCTGCCGCTTTCTGGAGTTTCGGAGCGACGGATTCAATCCGTCGGTTAGGGCTGATTTCCCCGAATCGGTGTATCATGTCATTGGGTGGGGCAATTTCCGCAAAGATCGGTTTTCGCCTTTGGCAGCCCTCATCCCTCGATCAATGCAATTTATGAACTTGAAGAGCGGACTTGAACAAATCGCTGGGTTGCGTCATATTTAACAATCATAGACGCCACACAAGTCATTAAAATAGAACATGACATGCACCATTTAGTCGAGAAGATTCTCTCTGCCAATGCCATTGGGGAGGGCGACGTTTGTTTAAAAGATGATTGTCGGCACCATCCAAAGCGCCAGTTGTCATTGGAATGCATTTGCGTTGACGGCTCCGGTCCGCTATTAGTTCAGGTTCGAACGAGGTACAGCTGACGGCGGAAATGACTATGGCGAGAGCAATACGACGAGTCGGGATAATCGGGGCCGGAAATATGGGAACGGCCCTCGCGCACTTGATGGCGAACAACGGAGCGGAAGTGGTGCTTTGGGATCATTTTCCGGAAGTGGTCGAGGAGATCAATGCGGCGCACACCAACACGCGTTACCTCCCCAATATTTCCCTTCCGCCTTCCATTCGGGCGGTCCGCGACCGGTCCGCTTGCGTGTGCGATGCTGACACGATCGTCCTTGCCGTACCATCCCCTTTTGTCCGTGCGGCCATGGACGGCCTTTCCTCGCATTTGCGGCGGGAAGCTCTGGTGCTCAACACCGTCAAAGGAATTGACCCGGAGTCGCAGCGTCCGATTTTTGAAACGATCCGGAACGAATTTCCGGGCCATCGTCATTGCCTGCTTGCCGGTCCGGCGATCGCCAACGAGTTTTCACGCGGCGGGATGACGGCTGTGGTCGTGGCCTCCGGGAATTCTGAAGCGACGGATGAGGCAGCATCCCTCCTGGAGAGCGAAACCTTTCGGGTGGCAACGACCGACGACGTGGCTGGGGCCGCCCTAGGAGGCCTCTTTAAAAACTGTTATGCGCTTTTATTCGGTTATCTGGATACGGCGGTGAAGGCCGGCAGAAACTTCGAGGCGGCGTTATTGACAGCCGCCACGCGGGAAATGGCCGACTTGGGAGAGGCACTCGGGGGGTGTCGCATCACCTTTTTCGGACTCGCGGGACTTGGAGACCTGGCTGCAACCGCCTTCTCCCGCGACAGCCACAACCGCAAATGCGGTGGGCTGCTCGGATCCGGTAAGACGGTTGCCGAAGTCCAGAAGGAAATGTCGGTCCTGCCCGAGGGCGTCCGCACAGTGGATCCGGTTGTGGCCTGGGCAAAGGAACATCGCGTGCCCCTTCCCATAGCAACGTTCGTACAGAAAATAGTCGCCGGCGAGAAAGCGGAAATCCGCCACCTCACTGAGGCACTTGTATAAGCGGGACGAGATTTGCGCGAGGAACAGACGTTTGCCCCGGCCAGTCCTTTACAGCACCAAAGAGATAATTCCGGCAACGACTCCGTAGAGCAGTGAGTCGCCTGCGGCATGAGCTAATCCCAGTCCGAGGGTAGTCGCTGCGGCCTGATCGCCGCCTGCGGTTAGGAGTTTGACCAGAACCAAAGCTCCGATATAGGCACCGATTGGTTGAATGACACGGTTCAGCGATCCTTGCCAAATCTCGCGAACGCCACTCGCAGGGGTGCGAAACAGGAAGAATGAAAGAGTGGTAATCAGGAAAAAAGGCAGAACCGATAGTAAACAAAAAACAATGTAAATTACCGTTAACAAACGGGAAATTCCGGTCAGTTGGGGGGTATGAGCGGAGAAAAGGGATCGAACGGGGATGCGGGGCGACGGCTGCGGAGCCGCGCAATCCTGTTGTTTCGCGTCGTGTGCCGTTGAAGGGGCGGCGTATGCCGCGTGCGTGCGCGCCGGAGGGGTGCGACGGGTATTACCTGTGGTCAGCCGGATCAACGGCCTGGCGCGTCTGTTGACGGACACGCGGCGAGAGGGGTTTCGCGAGCTGCTGGGGCGTGTGGCGGGGTTCTGCGGGGTGGAGGTGCTGACGTATTGCTTCATGGAGAACCATTTCCATCTGCTGGTGCGGGTGCCGGGGGAGGTGGGTGAGATCGACGACGAGGAGTTGCTGCGTCGCGCGGCGTTGTTGTATGGCGCGCCGCTTTCGCGTGGACGTCAGCCGCTGTCGCTGG
>SLLG01000102.1 GCA_007134215.1 Opitutales bacterium
CGCGATTGGCGCGCCTGTGATCCGCGCCCGGACGTGCTGCACCTGCACTGGTTGTCGAATCATGTGCGGTTTGAGGACTTCCCGCGCAAGTGGCTTTATGCCCGCAAGCTGGCGTTCGATCTCGGTCTTGTGCGCCGGGCGGGAGGGGGCGTGGTGTGGACGGTACACAACGCGATTTCGCACGAGGCCCGCTTTCCGGCGCTGGAGACGTCTTTGCACCGCAGGGTGGCGCGCCGGGCGGACCAGGTGATTGTGCATTCGGAAAGTGCGTTGGCGGAGGTGGGGCATTCGCACGGGCTTGATCCCGCGAAGACGCGGGTGATCCCGCACGGACATTACCGGTCGGTCTATCCAGGGCCGGTGGAACGCGCCGAAGCTCGCCGGGCGCTCGGGCTGGAGTCCGCGCGGCGGGTTTACCTTTTCCTCGGCCTTCTCCGGCCCTACAAGGGACTGGAGGAACTCTTTGCGGCGTGGCGGGCGGTGCAGGACAAGCCGGAGATGGCGGAAACATGGCTTGTCATCGCCGGTAAGGCGATCGATCCGGACTATGGGCAAAAGATCGGAGCGGCGGCAACGGGTCTCAAGCGGGTCCGTGCGGATGTTGGATTTGTGCCGGAAAACCGGTTACCTGTCTATTTCGGCGCGGCCGACGCGGTGGTTCTGCCTTTTCAACGGATCCTTACGTCGGGAAGCCTCCTGCTCGCCATGAGTTACGGTGTCCCCGTGGTGGCACCGCATTTGCCTTTGGTCACCGAGGTGCTGGGCGATGCCGCGCGGTTTGCCTATCCTCCGGATACGGGCGGTGCCTTGGCGGAAGCGCTGCGGGAGGTCGCTGAAGCGGATGTCACTTCGGTTCGTGCGGCCACGGTCCGCCGGACCGACGCCTTCGGCTGGGACGCGATCGGGCGACGGACGCTGGAGGTTTACGAGGAGGCGGCGGCGGCGGGGCGGAAGCGGCGGAGAAGCGCGGCGACGCGCTCGGCGCCGGCGAAGCCGAGGAGGCGGTAGGTTTTTTGGTAGGCCGGGGGAGCGGCGTGGCCGGCGGGGATGAAGGCGGGATCGGCGGCGCGGACTTTGCGCATGAGGGCGCGGGCGGCGGGGCGGTTGTAGCGCCACATGCCGCGGGCGATTTCAAAGCGGGCCTGGTTGACGGCGCGCAGGCGCTCCGGGGTGAGGGTGCCGCTTTCGCGCAGGTGGGCTTCGAGGGCGTCCTCGATTTCGAGCCTCTTTTCGTGTACGAGGGGGACGTTGCGCTTGCAGACGGTGCCGTCGCTCCACTGGCGGTAGACGGCGCCGGTCTCGGGGCAGTGGCGGAAGCGTTTCCCGGCGAGGAGGAGGCGCAGGTAGAGTTCGTGTTCCTGGCAGCAGGGCTGGTCGTTCTTCCATCCGCCGATGTCGAGGAGGGCGGATTTCCGCCAGAGCGGGCCGCCCGTCTGGGGCAGGTTCCACGCGGCGAGAAGGACGGCGGGGTCGTGCGGTGGGGGAATGGGGGCGGGCTCTTCGCGCACGCCTCCCGCTTCGTGCCACTCCATGATCACGGGGCTGTAGAGGACGTCGACGGCGTCGTCTTTTTCGAGGTCGGCAACCTGTTGTTCGATTTTGCCGGGTTTGAGCCAGTCGTCGGCGTCGAGGTATTGCAGCCACCCGCCTTCGGCGAGTTCGAGGAGGCGGTTGCGCGCGGGGTTGCCCCCGCGGTTGGGCCCGGTCTCCCAGCGGATGCGCCCGTCGAAGGCGCGGAGGACCTCCGCGCTGCCGTCGGTCGAGCCGTCGTCGACGACGATCACCTCGGTATGCGGGTAGGTCTGCGCGAGGGCGCTCTCGATGGCCGCGCCCACCCACTGACGGGCGTTGTGGCACGGAATGAGGATGCTGACGAACGGGCGGTCTTGCACGGTGAAGGAACGGTAGCGCGGCGGGCCGTGAGGTAAAGCGGAATGGGGTTTGGGCCGGAAGGTGGCTGAGACTCCGGTTGCGCCGGAGGAGGGAGAGGAAGACGAAGAGGAAGAGGGAGAGGAAGAGGGAGAGGAAGAGGGAGACGAGGGAGAGGGAGAGGAAGAGTTGCTTTTTTGCAGCCGCCGCCCGCGCCCCCGACGCGCGCACCGGCAGAGCGGGATTGGGTGGCGCGGGCGATGCGATCCGGAGCGGTGAACCGTTCGGAGCAGTCCGTCGCTGGGCTAGTCTACGGTGACCGTGATTGATGGAACGCGCGACCTTGTGTTATCTAGATACGGGTGCGCTGGTGAAGTTGTATGTCGCCGAAGCGGGCAGACGCGCTGGCCGTGAACCACACGGGCGAAATCCTCTGCCGAACCCTCGATATTCTTCATGTGGCATTGGCTGAATTGGCGGGTGCGGGCGTCGTCGTGACAGGCGACCGAAGGCAGGCGGCGCTGTGCGAACGTATAGGACTCGAAGTCATCTTTATCCACAATTGAAAGGACGGACGCTCCTGCGTGCGCCATGGAGAGTACGGCGGAGGTTGGCCTGGGGTCCGGCGGGTACCGGTCGGACGGCAAGCCATCCGACTACTTCGGCGATGCCTGGCTTGTCCGCGAATTTGCGGGTAAAGCCTGCCGGTTTGACGTTGGGTGGCGGGGATTGGGGGGTCCGTGCGTGTTGGCGAGGGGTTCGACGGAGGCGTGGCTCCGTCGCTACGTAGCGAATCTCCCGCGGAGATTCGGGGGGCTGGGGGGCTTGGCGTTGGGTGGCAGGGATTGCCGGTCCGTCCGCATTGCCGATTGGCTCGCCGGAGGCGTGGCGCCGTCGCTACGCGGCGGGGCGCCAGCCGAGGGCTTGTTCGATTTCGTCGAGGTGGAAGAGGCTGCCGAGGGCGTCGAGGTCTCGTTTGTGGGGGAC
>SLLG01000139.1 GCA_007134215.1 Opitutales bacterium
ACGTCCCGCCCGCGTCCGTTTGGAGCAGTCCGATCACGCCCACGCCGCAGACGGCGAGGGAACCGTCCGGCAAGGCCGCAATCCCGTAGAGAAAGCCCGCTCCCGGCACGGGGATCCGCTCCCAGCGCTCGCCGTCGAAGGCCTGCACGGCCCCGTAGGTGGTGAGGTAGATGATCCCCCGCGCATCCTGTGCCGTCTGGAAGGTCTGGTTGTGGCCGCCGTATTCGGTCGGTGGATGGTGTCGAAAAGGGGGCAACCCGCGCTCGTGCGTGCCGGTTGCCAATGCGGTCGTGCACGCAAGCCAAGCGCACACGAGAGTGGTAAGCCACCCCACGAAGCCCCGCTGAACCAAAGACACAGACACAACGGACATGATTTTTGGGTGCATCCGACGAAAATAGCAAGTCCGCTCCCTCCGGGGCCATAATCCGATGGGAGCAGAGATAGCCGTTTCCGGGGCGCTGAAAGCGCAATCCCACGGGGACGACGGTTTTAACAAACAGAAACGGGCATGCCGCCTTCCCGAGTCTGTCGGGCCAGTTCAACGCCGCCCTGGCATCCGCGCGCTGGGGTTTTGTTCGCTCGACAGCGGTGATCCGCCATGCCCGCGGCGTAGGCTGAAGCTTTAGCGAGGCACGGATGCGGTTGGGGCGGGTGGATGCCCGCGGCGGTCGCTCGCTAAAGCTTCACGCTACGGCAGTCCGGAGCGGAAGTGACGCGAGGCTGCTTGCCGTCTCGCTACCGCGTCCATGCGAGCCACATGGCAAAGAGTTTTTGCACCAGCGGGGTGAAGCGGGTGCGGTTGTAGGCGTCGCCGATGCGCTGGATGGCCTCGGCGACGGTGGGGTAGGGATGAATGACTTTGGAGAGCGTTCCCAGCTTCCGGCCCGCGTGCATGGCGACGGTGATTTCAGAGATGAGGTCGCCGGCGTGCTCGCCGACGATCGTCGCCCCGACGATGCGCCCCTTGACGGCATGGACTTTGACGAAGCCTTCGCGGTGCCCCTCGAGGATGGAGCGGTCCATGGCGTCGAAGGGCTGGGTGAAGGACTGCACGGCGTCGCCGAAACGCTCTTTCGCCTCGTGCTCGTAGAGGCCGACATGCGCGAGTTCGGGCTGGGTGTAGGTGCACCACGGGACAATGAGACCGGTGTGCCGTTTGCGGCCTTTGAAGAGGGCGTTTTGGATGACCAACCGGGCGGTCGCCCCCGCCATGTGGGTGAACTTGTATTTCATGGCGACATCACCGATGGCGAAGACGCGCGGGTTGGTCGTGCGCAGTGTGGCGTCCACCTCGATGCCGGTGCGCTTGTCGAAACGGATGCCGGCGTCCTCCAAGCCGATTCCATCGACATTGGGGGCGCGGCCGACACCGACGAGAATGTGGTCGAATTCGAGAGCCGAGGCCTCGCCGCCCTTTTCGATGTGGAGGATACGTGCGTCGCCGGCGCACTCCGCTTTTTTGATGTTGACCTCGCAAATGGACTGCACGCCGTCGGCATGAAGCCGGGAGCGCACGATATTGGCGGCCTCTCCGTCCTCGCGCGGGAGGATACGGCACTCCGCCTCGAAGAGGGTCACCTTGCTGCCGAACCGGGCAAAGGCCTGCGCCATCTCGCAGCCGATGGGTCCCGCGCCGATGATCGCGAGGCGCTGCGGCAGTTCCGTGAGGGAGAAAATCGTCTCGTTTGTCAGCGCGCCCGCCTCGGCGAGTCCGGGAATGGGCAGGACGATGGCCCGGCCGCCGGTGGCGACAACGGCTTTGGCGAACTTCAGCTCGGTCTCGCCGACGACGACGGTGGCCGCGTCGGTGAAGCGGGCTTCGCCGAGAAAGACGTCGATACCGAGATCCCTGAAGCGTTTGGCGGAGTCGTGCGGCGCGATGCCCGCGCGGAGCCGGCGCATGCGCTCCATGACGGCGGGGAAATCCACCTTTGTCCCGCCCGGCACCCGCACGCCGTATTCGCCCGCCGCGCGCACAGCGGCGGCCTGCTTGGCGGCGGCGAGGAGCGCCTTGGAGGGGACGCATCCGACATTGAGGCAGTCGCCGCCGAGGGCGTGGCGTTCGATGAGGGCGACTTTCGCCCCGAGGCCGGCGGCCGCGGCCGCGGTGACGAGACCCCCGCTTCCCGCGCCGAGGACGACGAGGTTGTAGCGGCCTTCCGGAACGGGGTTCTCCCATTCGCCGGGAGCGACGTTGCGGCGCAGTTCGCGGTTGGCGTCCGTGTCCGGTTGGAAAAGAGGCGGAAGATCGGTTGTCTGGCTCATTTGGAATATCGTGGTCGAGCAGCGGCGGGTTCGCGCCGGAGAATGGTGTGACGCAGACCGTGACGGGCGCGGCGTGTGATTATTCCGCCGGAGCGCAATCTCCGGGGAGGGGGGAATACCGTCCCGGCTTGACCGTCCACTTCATCCGGACCAGAGTTCCGGCAACCGCATTGGATCGCCGCCGGCACCTGCCCGTCAACCAACCGTTCACACACCGACATGCCCGATCACTTTCCCGTCTCTCCCGATTGTTTGCGCTTCAAAAACGAACTCGACTGCCTCATGGACGCCGTCGTCCGCCGCAATCCCGGCGAGCCGGAGTTTCATCAGGCGGTGCACGAAGTGGCCGACACCCTGCTGCCGTTCATTGCCGACCACCCGAAATACCGCGACGCGCTCATCCTTGAACGGATGACCGAGCCCGACCGGATTATTATCTTCCGGGTCACTTGGCTCGACGACGGCGGCAACTACCGCTTCAACCGCGCGTGGCGCGTGCAATTCAACAACGCCATCGGCCCCTACAAGGGCGGCATGCGCTTCCACCCGACCGTGAACCAGAGCGTGCT
>SLLG01000080.1 GCA_007134215.1 Opitutales bacterium
CCTTCCGCGACGAGTGGCTGGTCTCCGCGCGTGTCACGCGCACGCCGAAGAAGAACCTTGGCAACATCTGGTTCCGGGCAAAGGATCTATTCGACTTCGATCCTGTGCCATTCTACGCGACCACGCCCCGCAGCCACGCCCCGCGGACCACCTTCACCGGGCCCGACGGTATTGTGCGCGTCTATACAACCGACCAGGAGGCTTCCCCCTACGCCGACGGCAAAGGAGGCGATCCCCGCATGCCGCTTTCCGTCTTCGCCATCGATCCCGACGACAACTTCCGCGTAACCCGCGAAGCGGTTGTCTTCGACAGCTTCGCGGCGGGCCTGCCCATCCGGCGCGAGTCCGGTCCCACGGCGCACTTTTGCCGGCAGTTACCGCACGCCGGCGGGGACCGCGGCCTGCTCACCTACTCCGTGCGGCCGCGCGCCCTCCTCCACGAGCGCCCGGCAGGGAGGTTCAAGGGGCTCGTCAACGCGGAGGAGATGGCCGTTTCCGGCGTCTACCGCACAGAAATCCAATACGACCGCAGTTACCCGTCCGTGTGGGCGTTTGCCTGAGCCGCTAGACGGCGCCGTTTACATCCAGAAACATAACCCCGACCATCGACCATGAAGAAACCGAACATTCTCTTTATCATGACGGACCAGCAGCGGGCCGACACCCTCGAGTGCTGCGCCCGCGGCACGTACCAGATCGATGCGCCCAATCTCAACCGCCTCGCGGGCGAGAGCGTGGTCTTCCGCAACGCCTACTGTACCCAGCCGGTGTGTACGCCTTCGCGTTCGAGCATGATTTCCGGCCAGTGGCCGCACACCAACGGCTGCATCGGCAACAACATCGCCTTGCCGGCCGATGCACCGTCGGTCGCGCAGGGGCTGGGCGGTGACTATCATTGCGCCTACTACGGCAAGTGGCACCTCGGCGACGAACTCGACGCGCAGCGCGGCTTCAGCGAGTGGCTGAGCATCGAAGACGGCAAGTACCGTTCCCACTACACCAATCCCGAGTCCCTCAACCGCCGCAGCGACTACCACAACTACCTCGTCAGCCATGGCTACCCGCCGGACAAAAAGGCCGCTGACGGGGCGATGGTCTTCTCGCGGAATTTCGCGGCGGGCCTGCCCGAGCGCCACACGAAGTCGGCCTTCCTTAGCCGCGAGGCGGCACGCTTCATCCGTGAATACGACAAGGAGAAACCGTTTTTCCTCACCGTCGGCTTCCTCGAGCCCCATCCGCCGAATTTCAGCGAACTGAACGAACTCTACGATCCCGCCGCTCTTGAGGTTGGGCCGGCCTTTTTCAAGAAACCGGGGCCGGAGGCACCCAACCGCATGCGGATGCTCGCCGAGCGTTTCGCCGCCGAGGGTTGCCGCGACCACCCGTCGGCGACGGAGGCCGACTGGCGCCGTATCCGCGCAAACTACTACGGCCTCGTCACCCTCATCGACCGCGCCGTGGGGCGCATCCTCAAGGCTCTCGACGATGCGGGCCGCGCGGAAGACACGCTTGTCGTCTTTACCTCGGACCACGGGGACATGACCGGCGACCACGCGCTCGGCAAAAAGGACGTTCTCTATGAGCAATCATCGCATATCCCGCTGCTCGTGCGCGCGCCGTGGCTCGGGCGGGAGCAGCGCCTCGTCGACGGGCGCGTGAGCCTCATCGACCTCGCCCCGACAATTATCGATGTCGGGGGCGGCGAAGTCCCCGCCGCCATGCAGGGCGTCACCCGCAAGGACGTGCTCGAAGGAAAGGCGACGCTCGACGACAACGACGTCATCGTCGAGGTCGACACCGAGGAGGAGTATGTCTTTATTCCTTGGCGGAGCATCGTGAGTAAAGAGGGCTGGAAGATGAACCTCTGCGCGGATGACCGGTGCGAGCTGTACGACCTCAACACCGATCCCGACGAACTCCACAACCTCTACGACGATCCGGCGCAGCGTGAACGGGTGCGCGACCTCCACGCCCGCCTGCGGCGATGGCAGGAGGCAACCAACGACCCCGCGCCGCTGCCCGCTGTTCCTGCGTAGTCCCTGAATCACGACGGTACGTCCAATGACCAGAGAGATGCAACATCCCCGCTACATCGGCGACGAAACAGCGAACGTGGACTACCATCATGGCATGCTGCGGCCGGTCGCGGGGGCGTCGCACTTCCAGGTGCTGCGCGCCAACCGGTCGCGCTTCGAGCACGCCGACGGCTACGGCTGGACCTACAACCACGCCCCCATGCTGGCATGGTGGCGGAACCGCTTCTGGCTGCAGTACCTGAGCAATCCTTCCGGCGAACATGTGCCGCCGGGCCATACGCTTCTCACGACCTCGGAGGACGGCACCGACTGGGATTTCCCGCGCGAGGTCTTTCCATTCTACCGGATCGAGCCGGGCGTGCATCACGTTCCGGATGACCTCCGCATGGCGGACCCCGCTTACGCCGTTATGCACCAGCGCTCGGGATTCTATACCGCGCCGGACGGGCGTCTCCTCACGCTCGGGTTCTACGGAGTCTGCACGACGACGATGGATTATCCGAACATCGGCGACGGTATCGGGCGGGTCGTGCGTGAAATCTTTCCCGACGGATCGTTCGGCCCGGTCTATTTCATCCGCTACAACCGGCACATGGGGTGGGACGAATCGAATACGTCCTTTCCTTTTTACCGGGTGTCGCCTGACGCGGGTTTTGTCGAAGCCTGCGAGGCGCTTCTCGCGGATAAGCTCGCCACCCTCCAGTGGTGGGAGGAAGACCGCGCGGAGGACGGATTCTATGCCGTGACCGGCGGCAAAGCGCTCTCGTATTACCATCTGGACGACGGTCGTGTCGTCGGTCTCTGGAAGCATTCCCTCGTCGCCATGAGTCAAGACGGCGGCAAGACGTGGACGACTCCCCGCCGCGAGCCTTCGTTTGTCATGGCGGGTGGCAAGGTGTGGGGGCAGCGCACGCCCGACGGGCGCTACGCCATGCTCTACAACCCCACGCCCGACAATGTTCACCGCTGGCCCCTTGCTGTCGTGACAAGCGACGACGGTATCCGCTACGACAATTTGCTCCTCGTCAACGGCAAGGTTGCCGTGCGCCGCTACCAAGGCGGGCATAAAGATCCGGGCATGAACTATGTGCGTGGCATCGCGGAAGGCAACGGCGTGGCGCCGGGAGACGCCTTTTGGGTTGCCTACAGCATGGGCAAAGAGGATCTCTGGGTCTCGCGCATCCCCGTGCCCGTCACCGGCGCGGTTGCGGAGCACGTGGACGATCGCTTCGACCGCTTTGCGCCGGGGCGGGTCGTGCCCGGCTGGAACACGCACTGCGGAAAGTGGACGACGGTCGAGATTGCGGAGAACGCTACGGGTATCGGCAATGTCCTGCGCCTGTGCGACCAAGACCGCGCTGAAACGGCGCAGGCCGAGCGGGTCTTTCCGGAGAGCCGCGCCGTGGAGATCGAGTTCAGTGTCGTTCCCGCGCAGACTTCCGGCGGCTGCCTTTACATCGAGGTGACCGGTCCCCGCGGGCTCCCCGCCGCGCTCCTCATTATCGGAGAGGACAGCCGTATCCATGCGCGCGATGGCTGCGTCATGCGTCCGCTCTGCCCCTACCGCGCCGGAACCGCCCGGCGGATCTTCCTCCGGATCGACGCCGCGGCACAGCGCTACGCCGTGACGGTCGAGGACGGCGGTGAGTGGGAGGGCTTCTTCCTCTTCCGGCCCGTTCGGACCGTATCGCGCATTTGCTTCCGCACCGGACCGGTGCCGGACGACCCCTCGCTTACGTTGATGACAACGCGCCTGGCGCATGAGGACGAGCTGATTTTCACATCGATTCCCGGGGCGGACGATCCGGCCCCCGCCGCCGTCTTTGAACTTGGATACCTGCGGACGAGCGGTCCGCCGGACGCCGCAGGCAGCGGCGAAAGTGAAGGGAGCGACCCGTGATCCATTTCATCATCCGGAGGTTGATCAACATGGTCCCGACGCTGTTCGTCATCTCGGTGGTGAGCTTTGTTATCATCCAGGCCCCGCCGGGGGACATGCTCACCCACCGCCTTGCGCACCTCGAAGAGCAGGGTGCCCTCGGCTCGGTGAGCGCGGTCGAGCAATTGGAGGCGCTGCGGGAGCAATACGGACTCAACGATCCCCTCTACGTCCAATACTTCCGGTGGATCGGCGGCATTGTCCTGCGAGGCGATTTCGGCGATTCCTTCACCTATGAGATGGGGGTCATGGAACTGATCCGCGAGCGCATCGGCATGACCTTCGCGCTCACCGTCGCGACGCTGATTTTCACATGGGCCGTGGCCATCCCCATCGGGATTTACTCGGCGACCCACAAATACTCCATCGGCGACAACACGTTCACGCTCATCGGCTTCATCGGCCTTGCCTCGCCCAATTTTCTCCTCGCCCTTATTCTCATGTACGCGCAGGTCACGGTGTTCGAGGCGTCGTCGGTCGGCGGCCTGCTCTCGCCCGAATACATCGGCGAACCGTGGAGCCCCGCCAAGTTTCTCAATTTCCTCTCCCACGTGTGGGTCCCGGTCGTTGTCATCGGCACGGCGGGGACCGCCGCTGTCATCCGCATCATGCGCGGCAACCTGCTCGACGTCCTCGGGCAGCAGCACATCCAGACGGCCCGGTCCAAGGGACTCTCCGAGACGGTCGTGGTGAATAAATACGGCGTGCGCATTGCCATCAACCCGCTCGTCAGCCGCATCGGCCTCGAGCTTCCGAACCTTCTCTCCGGAGCGGTTGTCGCGGGTATCGTCCTCGGCCTGCCGACAGCCGGGCCGATTTTCTACAACGCCCTCATTTCCCAGGATATGTACCTCGCCGGAGCGTTTCTCGTCCTCTCCGGCATGTTCCTTCTCTTCGGCAACCTCCTCGCGGACATCCTCCTGGCATGGCTCGATCCGCGCATCCGCTATGACTGAGAACCCGACGCTTCTGCAAAGACTGACCGATATCGGGCGGCGCTCGCTCGGGATGCGACGGCGTATTCCCTCCGCTCCTCCACAGCCCTCGGAGCGGAAGAAGTACAAGGGCTATTCACAGTGGCGGCTCGTGTGGCGGCGCTTCCTCCGCAACCGCGCGGGCGTGGCGGGCGGTATCGTCATCCTTTTCATCGCGTTCTGCGTGTTCTTCGCCGAGTTCCTCTCGCCCCACCACGTCAGCACGCGCTACAACGAATACACGCACATGCCGCCGCAGCGGGTGCATATCTTCTCCGAAGACGGCATCCATTTCCCCTTTGTGTATGCGATTCACGGCTACATCGATCCGGACACCGGATTGCGCAAATACGTCGAGGACCGCTCCACGCGCCACACGATCCGCTTCTTCACGCGGGGAGACCGCTACTCCTTCTACGGGCTCTTCGAGAGCGATATCCGGTTTATGGGGGCGGGGCAGGGCAATCCGTTTTTTCTCCTCGGCACCGACCGCTTCGGGCGCGATCTGTTCTCGCGCATTCTCGTGGGCGGGCGCGTGTCCTTCACTGTCGGGCTTCTCGCGGTTTTTCTCAGCCTCACACTCGGCACAATGATGGGCATGATCTCCGGCTACTACGGCGGGGTGATTGACAACTTCGTGCAGCGCACGATCGAGGTCATCTACTCGTTCCCCTCCATTCCCATTCTCATGGCCCTGAGCGCGCTGCTTCCTCCGCAGTGGCCCGGCTACCTCACGTTCATGGGGATTGTCACCGTTCTCGCCTTGGTCGGGTGGGGCGGTCTTGCGCGCGAGATCCGGGGCAAGACCCTCGCCATCCGCGACAGCGACTTCGTCCTCGCCGCACGGGTCTCCGGCTCGAAGGACGGGCGCATCATCTTTCGCCATGTGTTACCGGCCATGTCGAGCCATGTCATCGTCATCACCACCCTCGCCATTCCCACCTTTATTCTCTCGGAGAGCACGCTCAGCTTTCTCGGCCTCGGCATCAAACCGCCCATGACAAGCTGGGGCCTCCTCCTCTCCGACGCCATGAACATCTACGTCCTTGCCCTCTACCCGTGGCTGCTCTTCCCCGGGCTGTGCATCCTCGTCACCGTCCTCGCCTTCAACTTTCTCGGCGACGGCATCCGCGACGCCACCGCCCCCTTCGGCCATTGAAGCACCGTATGAAACCGACGGATACAACTGCCGCAACTCCCGCCGCGCCCGAAACCGACGCCGCGGGCCGTCCTCTGCTCCTTGATATCCGAGGTTTGCGCACGACGTTCCACACCGAGGACGGTCCCGTGCGGGCGGTCGACGGGGTGTCGTTGAAGATCCACCGGCAGGAGGTCCTCGGCGTCGTGGGGGAGAGCGGGTGCGGCAAGAGCATCACGGCGATGTCGGTCATGCGGCTCTTTCCGAGCCCGCCGGGCCGGATCGAAGGCGGGGAAATCCTATTTTACGGCGAAGGGAAGAACAGCTCTGTCGATCTGGCGAAGCTGGATCCGAAGGGGCGCGCCATCCGTCGCATCCGCGGCAACGACATCGCCATGATCTTCCAGGAACCGATGACGTCGCTCAGCCCCGTGCACACCGTCGGCAACCAGATATCGGAAACGATCCGCCTGCACCAGAAGGTGGACAAGAAAGAGGCGCGCGAGCGATCCATCGAGATGCTGCGCAAGGTGCGGCTGCCCAAGCCGGAGCGGCAGTTCGACGCCTACCCGTTTGAGTTGAGCGGGGGCATGCGCCAGCGTGCGATGATCGCCATGGCCCTCTCCTGCAATCCTGCGCTCCTCATCGCCGACGAGCCGACAACGGCCCTCGATGTCACGGTACAGGCTGAAATCCTCTACCTCATCCGTGAATTGCAGGAGGAAATCGGCATGGCGGTGATGCTCATCACGCACGACCTCGGCGTCATCGCGCACATGGCCGACACGGTCGCCGTCATGTATATGGGCAAGGTGGTTGAGCGCGCGGCGACGCGCGCGGTCCTCAAGGATCCCCGCCATCCCTACACTGTCGGTTTGCTGCGCTCTATTCCGCGGCTGGGCGCGAAACGTGCGCTCGAGCCGATCAAGGGCACCGTGCCCGATCCCTTCAAACTGCCGCCGGGTTGCTCCTTCGGGCCGCGCTGCCCGCGGCAGGCGTACCCGGGGTGGGAGACGGAGCAACCGCCCCTCACCGAGGTCGCGCCCGGCCACTTCACCCGCTGTTGCGGGACGGTCTGCGCCGCGGCGGAGAAACAACCGGACACCGCCGCATCATGAACGCGCCTGCGACGCAATCCGCCCCGGCACCCGCCGCAAAGGCCGGCGACACGATCCTCGAGGTGCGCGGCCTCAAGACCTATTTCCCCGTCAAAAAGGGCGTCTGGCGGCGCGTTGTCGGACACGTGAAGGCCGTCGACGGTGTCGACCTCACCCTGCGGCGCGGGGAGACGCTTGGTCTCGTGGGGGAGAGCGGGTGCGGCAAGACGACCCTCGGCCGCTCCATCATCCGCCTCATCGAACCTACGGCGGGCAGTATCCACTTTCATTACGGGGGCGATCGTATCGACCTCATGCAGCTCAAGCGGGCGGAGATGCGCAAGCTGCGCCGGGAGCTGCAGTACATTTTTCAGGACCCCTTCTCCTCGCTCAACCCGTGGATGAATGTCTTCGACATCGTGGCCGAGCCGCTCGTCGTCAACCGTGTTGCTTCGGGCAGCGAGTTGCGCGACCGCGTGGAATCCCTCATACGTCGTGTCGGGCTCAAGCCCGACCACCTGCGCCGCTACCCCTACGCTTTCAGCGGCGGCCAGCGGCAGCGTATCGGCATTGCCCGCTCCCTCGCCCTCAACCCCAGCCTCATCATCGCCGACGAACCGGTCTCCGCTCTCGACGTATCCGTGCAGGCCCAGATCCTCAACCTTCTCGAAGAACTCCAGGACGAGTTCAACCTCACCTACATTTTCGTCGCCCACGACCTCAGCGTCGTCGAGCACATTAGCGACCGCGTCGCCGTCATGTACCTCGGCGAGATCGTGGAGATCGCCGAGTCGGAGGAACTCTACCGCAATCCGTCGCACCCGTATACCGCCGCGTTGCTCTCTGCCGTGCTCGAGCCCGATCCCGACCGCTCTTTCGAGCGCCCGCGCATGAAGGGCATCGTGCCCGATCCCGCCGACGCCCCGCCGGGCTGCAAGTTCCACACGCGCTGCCTCTATGCCGAGCCGCATTGCGCCCGCGAAGTGCCGGTGCTGCGCGAGGTCGCGCCCGGCCACGAGTCCAAGGCATGCGCCTCCTGCCTCGAACGCATGCGCGCGGAGGCAAAGGAACCGGCGGCGGACGCCGCGAGCACGGACGGTGGCGCGGCGGAAAGCGGGGACGCCGGTACGCCATCTGCTCCCCTGTCCCCAAACCAATCACCCTCGAACGAAGGCAAGCAATGAACATAGAACCCGGCATCTTGCCAGCGGTCGTCACACCGCTGAACGAAGACGAAACGATAGACACCGAGAGCCTCGGGCGTCTCGTCGAGCACCTCCTCCGCACGGAGGTCAAGGGGCTCTTCATGGGCGGAACAATAGGCGAGGGCGGTGCCCTGCGCGACCGCGAAAAGGCCGCCCTCTACCGCGAGACGGTGCGCTTTGCGCGCGGGCGCGTGCCCGTCCTCGCGAGTGTCTCCGACCAGAGCACGCTGCGCGTCATCGACAACGTGCGCCTCGCCGAGGCCGCCGGGGTCGATGCCGTCGTCCTCACGCCGCGCCTCTGCTTTCCGCAGCGCGACGCAGAGGAGTCGGTCCGGCTCGTCGAGGCGGTCGCGCGGGAATCTTCTGTTCCCGTGTGGTTCTACGAGAATCCCGAGGTTTCGCCCGTCACGTCGAGCTTCGATATCCTCGCCCGCATCGCCGCGCTTCCCAATGTCGCGGGGCTCAAACTTACGACGAAAGACCGCGTGCTCTTCCAGCGCTGTATCGAGGATATCCCGGAGCGGCTTCCCTGCTTCAACGGGGTGGTTTCCGAGATCGCCTTCGCCGCGTCCATCGGCGGAGGCGCCATCAGCGGGATCGGCAGTATGTTGCCCGGGCTGTGTATCCGCGTTTTCAATGCCGCCAAGGCCGGTGACACGGCGGAGGCCAAACGCTGCCAGGACGCCATCAACGCAACCTACGCGATCTACAACGGCGCGGGTTGGCCCCTCTGGCCCTCCGCGCAGAAGCACGTTCTCAAACGCCTCGGCATCCTCCGCACAAGCGTCGCCACCGCCCCCTTCCGCCGCCTTGGACCGGAAGAGGAGAAGACGATTGACGCCGTCCTCGACACGTTCGAGGATTGGGTCCTTGAACCCGCGCGCGCGGTGTAACGGTTTATCCGCTGCCCGGCGCGGCACCCCACCTTCAACGGCAAACAGATCATGAGCGAAGAAACCACATCGAAAGTCATTCTCATCACCGGAGCGGGCACCGGCATCGGCAAAGCCACCGCCCTCGACCTCGCCCCCGGCAACGAGATCATCATCCACTACAACAGCTCGGCGGACGCCGCCCGCGCGGTCGCCGACGAGGTCGCCGGGCGCGGCGGCAAGGCGCACACCGTGCAGGCCGACGTTTCGTCCGAAGCCGGGTGCCGCGCCCTCGCCGATGCCGTCAAGGGACTCGTTCCACGGCTCGACGTGCTCGTCAACAACGCGGGCGGCATGATCCGCCGGCAGTCCACACGCGAGTTCGAGTGGTCGCTCATGGAGGAGGTCTTCGCCCTCAACACCTTTTCCGCGCTCCTTCTCACCTCCCTGTGCCTTCCCCTCCTCGACAAGGGCAGGTCCCCCTGCGTCATCAACCTCACGACGATCGCCATGCGCCACGGCGGGCCGTCCGCCATCCTCTACGCCGCAAGCAAGGGCGCGCTCGATTCCGCCACCCGCGGCATGGCCAAGGAGCTGGCGCCGAAGATCCGCGTCAACGCCGTCGCTCCGGGCGTCGTCGAAACACCCTTCCACGAGAAGATGTCGACCCCCGAACGCATGGCCGGCTTCGCCGAAAACACCCCCCTCAAGCGCAACGGCAAGCCCGCCGAAGTCGCCCACGCCATCCGTTTCCTCGTCGAAGCCGAGTTCCTCACCGGCGAAACCGTCGACGTCAACGGCGGCCTCTTCATGCATTGAGTGTTCCGGGGCCGGAGGGGATCAGAGGACAGAAATCAGTCATCAGCGCTCAGAAATCAGCTTTCAGGTTTCCGTCTTCCGCCCTATGAAAAAGCCCAACATCCTCTGGATCTGCACCGACCAGCAGCGCGGCGACACGATTGGCGCGCTGGGCAACCCGCACATCCATACGCCCAACCTCGACCGGCTCGTCGCCGTGGGCACGGCGTTCACCCGCGCCTATTGCCAGAGCCCCATCTGCACGCCCTCGCGCGCCAGCTTTCTCACGGGCAAATACGCCAGCACCGTCCGCTGCTGCCGCAACGGCAACGACCGTTGGGACGAGGCCGCCCCGCTCGTCACGAAGCTCCTGCGCGACGCCGGCTACACCTGCGGCCTCGTCGGCAAGCTGCACCTCGCGGGCACTTCGGGGCGCATTGAGCCACGCCCGGCGGACGACGGCTACAGCACCTTCGAATGGAGCCACAGCGCACGGGACCTCTGGGAGGAGGGCCATGCCTACGCCGACTGGGTGCGCGAACAGGGCGAGAATCTGGGCGAGCTGCGCGAGCGGCTCGGCCACATCCCCGCCCACCTTCACCAGACCAAGTGGTGCGCCGACCGCTCCATCGATTTCATCCGCCGTCACGCGGGCGGCGACGCGCCGTGGCTGCTCAGTGTCAACATCTTCGATCCCCACAAGCCCTTCGATCCGCCCCCCGAGTATCGAAAACGCTACGACGCCGCCAAGCTCCCCGGCCCGTTCTTCCGCGAGGGCGACCTCGAAGCGCAGGCGCGCATCGGGGCCGAATTCCAGACACCCCCGCGCCACCCCGAGGAACTCGACGCCAAAGAGTATCAGGCTTGTTACTACGCCATGATCGAGCAGGTCGACGAACACGTCGGGCGCATGCTCGACGCGCTGGAAGAAAGCGGCCAGCGCGAAAACACCCTCGTCCTCTTCATGAGCGACCACGGCGAGATGCTCGGCGACCACGGCCTCCTCCTCAAGGGCTGCCGCTTCTACGAGGGCCTTGTCCGTGTGCCCCTCATCGTCTCATGGCCGGGGCGCGTGAAGGCCGGCC
>SLLG01000241.1 GCA_007134215.1 Opitutales bacterium
CCGGAACCTCCGCCGCGCCGTCGGCCGCGGCCGGCGCCGCTTCGGTCTTCGCGTCCGCAGGAACCGCCGGGATCTCGTCCGCCACCAACTCCTCGATCTCGTAAAGACCGGCCACGGCGAGCGCCGCGCCCGCCGCACGGTCCTCCGCCGACGACCGGTGGCGCGGACCGCCTTCCCACTCCACCATCGAATAGACCTCCGTCTTGCCCCGCTTTACCGAGACGATGGCGAGGTCCTCCGAAAGCTCCATCGAACGGATTTCCCCCGAACGATACAAATCCCGCCCGGCTTCGAGCACCTCCGCTGAAAAAGCGTCCTCCCACGGCTCCAGAACACGCCGCATCCACGCCTCGAGGGCGCGGTCGCTGTAGACACGTTGGGCCGCTTTCGTCATATCCAAAAACCCGTAAGCCTACGGGATGCCATCTTCCCGCCGCAAGCACCAAACCCGCGAACCAAGATGACTGCAAACCTCGGCAACGGCGGCTCTGCCGTAACCTTTGGAGGCGGTCCGCAGTGGATCATCATCGAGGCGGGCGGAGCCGAAAACCGCGGAACCGTGGACGGTTCCGGTTAACCTTCAGCGGACGACGCCAATATCGACGGAGAGTGTTTAATTGAGTTCGGAGAAACCCCCGGGGGCGCATGCTTGCGTCCGGCACAAACAGCCTTGCCGGCGCCGGAGGTAACCAGCACACGGACTGCTTCTCCCGCTCTGTCTCACGGCCAAGGTTTGCGCTGCACGAACCGGCCCACGCTACGGAGTCTGGTCTTGGCGGACCGGCTCGACGGCCCCGGGGAAGGTTTTGAAGGCGATGGTGAGCATGCCCGCGAGACCGAGGGTGAGGAGGATGAAGAAAACAATGATGAAGATCCACGGTCTCCGGGTAAGCCAGTTGCCCCCGCTGTCGGATTCGCCGGTGGTTTTCACAGGGCGCTGCCGTTGGATGCGATGACTTCCTTGTACCAGAGGGCGGAGTCCTTCACTGTGCGCTTGAGCGTGCCGTAATCCACATGCACGAGCCCGAAACGGTGCTTGTAGCCCTCGGCCCACTCAAAGTTGTCGAGAAGTGACCACTGGAAGTAGCCGCGCACGTCGACGCCGTCGTATTTCGCGCGGCGAAGCTCCCGGAGGTAGCGGCGGAGAAAATCGATGCGCGCGGGGTCGTGGACGTACCCGTCGGTGTGGACCCAGTCCATGGAGGAAAGACCGTTCTCCGTAATGACAATTGGTTTTCCGTATCTTTCGTGGAGAAATTTCGGTCCCCAGTAGAGGCATTCCGGCGTGACGGGCCAGTGAAAGTTGGTCACAGCATGGCCCGGCACCTTCGCGACGGGCCGCCACCCTTCCGCGCCGTCGGATTCGACGGTCTGCCCGTTGTAGATATTGAGACCAAGGAAATCGACCGGGCTCGATATAATGTCCATGTCGCCGTCGCGCACATCAGGCGCGGCGGCACCAAAGACATCGAGCCCGTCCTCCGGATATTTGCCGAGGAAGACGGGATCCATGAACCACGAATTCACCCAGAAGTCCTTTTTCTCCATGGCGAACATGGCGCGCCGCGCCAGGTCAACGGCCCCGGCGCTGTCGGAAGCGGGCATCTTGACCACGCCGACCGGCGCCCAACCAATCCTCGCCCCGCCGCCACTGTGCGCGCGGATCGCCCGCACGGCGAGACCGTGTGCGAGCAGAGCGTGGTGGGTCGCGCGCAAATACTCGGTCCAGTCGAGCTTGAGGCCGGGCGCATGGGATCCCGTCACATGACCGAATCCGAGGAAGCACTGCGGTTCGTTCATCGTCATCCAGTGCTTCACCCGGTCGCCGAGCCGGTCGACGATAACCCCTGCGTATTCGGCGAACCACGCCGGGCTCTCGCCGTTGAGCCATCCGCCGCGGCAAAACAGCTCGTAAGGATAGTCCCAGTGGAAGAGCGTCGCGTAGGGCGTAATATCGGCTTCGAGCAAGGTGTCGACGAGGCGGTCGTAGAAGGCGAGCCCCGCCTCGTTGATCCGGCCCGTTCCCTCCGGAAGGACGCGCGGCCACGAAATGGAGAAGCGGTAGGCCCGTAGCCCGAGGTCGCGCATGATGCCCGCATCCTCCGCGTAGCGGTGGTAATGGTCGCAGGCCGTGTCGCCTGTGTCGCGGTTGTGCACCTTACCGTCCCAGCGGCACATCATGTCCCACACCGACGGTCCTTTGCCGTCTTCACGGGCCGCCCCCTCGATCTGGTAGGAGGCTGTCGCGCAGCCCCACGTGAAATCCCTTCCAAAACCGTCTTTTTCCATGGTGGCCGACCTGTCTAGAGGCGAGAACCGCTTTAGCAAAGACATTCGAGCGGAACGTCATCCGCCGGGCACCCTCCCGGCGGGTGCGCGACCTAACCTTCATCCGACTCTTCACGGGACCGGGACTGGTAGAGGAAAACACGGAATTTTCCGGGTTGAGGACGTAGGCGGGCAGATTCATCGCCCGCTCACAGGGGCCTGCCGGAGGTCTCGGGCACCGACTCCAATGAAGGGCGCGTCGGTAAACTTTCAGCCCGTGTAGTCCAAGGATGAATCACCCGGACTACCGAACCTCGGTGCGAAAAGATGCAGGTTACAGGCGACTAGGCTCCGGCATCCACCCGGATGGCCTGGCCTGTGACCGACGCGGCTTCTTCCGAAAGGAGGAACCGGATCATGGCCGCGACGCTCGCGCATTCGGTCGGCGCCCGCAAGGCGGTGCGGCGGTAGATGCGCGCCCGGTCTTCCGCCGTGAGGGAGGCGCTCATGTCCGTCTCCATGAAACCGGGCACGACGCAGTTCGAGCGGATGCCACGCTCCCCCCACTCGCGGGCAAGGTTCATGGAGAACGCTTCCAGCGCACCCTTCGACGCCGCGTAGAGCGAGAGCCCCTTGAACCCGACATGCGCGCTCACGGACGACACATGCACCAGCGCCCCGCGTGTGCGGTGGTAGAGCATGTTGCGGATGGCAAGGCGTGAGAGGGCCACGGCGCTGAACACATTGGTGGCGAACATCGCCTCCAGCCGCCCGAGATCGAGATTCGTGAGCAAGTCGTCGTAGGCCTCGGCCGCGTTGTTCACGAGACCGTGCAACGGCACCGCATACGGCACAAACGACGCGAACAAATCATCCGCCGCTGCCGCCGGGTCGCGCAGGTCGGCGGCGTGAAACCGTGCCCGCCCGGCATGCGCCCGCTCCAGCGCAATCCACCCTTCCGAGCGTGTGCGGCTTACGCCGTATACCGCCCAACCCGCCTCAAGCAGAACCCGCGCCGTCTCCAGTCCGAGGCCCCGCGAGACGCCTGTCACCAACACGTTCCGTGCTTCGTCCGTCGCCATGCTCCCATCTCCTTAGCGCACGGTGTCTCCGTGGCCATCCAAAAGCAATGGAATCCCCGGGCGCGGGCAAAATCGGTACGTCCCGCATCTTGAAGGCCATGGGCCTACGTGCTTCGGCGCAAAGGGTAGTCGGGATGATTCATCGCCCGACACGAGACGGATGGGATTGCCCGAAAGTCCGCCGACAAAACCGACGCCGGGCGCGGGCCTCCGTTCACCACTGCCCCGCCGACGCGTGCCGCAAGCTGAAGCATAGCGGCTACTCCCGAGACCGCCGCACGACGCACTGCAATCGAACTGCCCTTCAACCCTCCGCCGCCGCGAGGTTTTTGACGGCTTCGCGCAGGCCGTTGGCGACGCGCTCCTGCGGAGTGTCGCCCTCGGCGGTCTCGGCGAGATCCCGGGCATCGAGCGGCTTGCCGATGCGGATGACGACCTTTTGCGGGCGGGGAAAGACCGCGCCCACCGGCATCGACTCGCCCGTGCCCTCGATAAAGACAGGCACGACGGGCGGATGGTATTCGAGGAGAATCAGCCCCACACCGGAGCGGAAGGGGCGCAGTTCGCCGTCCTCCGAGCGGCCGCCCTCGGGAAACCAGACGAGCGGGCGCCCTTCCTTGATCACTTCCGCGCCGAGCGCGAGGCTGGAGACCGGCCCGCGCCGCGGGTCGACCGGAACGACCTGCGAGAGACGGCTGATCTCCCGGAAAACGAAGTTGCGGAGCATGAGCGTGCCGAGACCCGCCCAGAAGATACTCCGGCTTACGGTGTAGCGGAAGGCGAGACCAAGGACCGGCGCGTCGAGGTAGCTCACGTGGTTGGGCGTAAGGACGAACGGACCCTTCTCCGGCAGGTTTTCGAGGCCGCGCACCTCCGCGCGGAACCACAGTTTGGCAAAGGCCTTGAGCATCCAGTAGAGCGGAAAGGCGACGACTTCGCGTACCTTCGAGCGCGGTCGCGCCCACCGCAGTTCGGAGGCAGAGAGAACAGACTCCGGATCACGGATGGCAGCGCGGAAGTCGGATCCGCCCCCTTCCTTCCCGGTATCGGCGGCCGCTTCGAGAAGATCGCGCACTTTGCTCGCTCGCTCCATGAGTTCCTCGCCGAAGGAGATACCAAGCCGCTCCTCGACCGAACCGGCCAGCTCCACCCAGCCGATGGAGTCGAGCCCGAGGTCTGTTTCGAGGCGGGTGTCCGGTTCGAGCCGGTGATCCGAAAACCGCTCCGCGAGAAATTCCCAGAGGGCACGCGCGCGTTCCTCTTCGAGCAGTGCCTGGTCGGAGGAAGACATCTCGCCGACTTCGACGGGACCCGTCGCGCCGTCCCCGCCCTCCGCCTTGCCGCCGCTTTCGTAGAGCGCCTTGAGTTCGTGGCGCTTGATTTTGCCGAGGCGCGTGCGCGGGAGGGGGCGGTCGCTGAGGCGGAAATCCGAGAGGCGCTGGTAGGAGGGGCGTTTCTTTCCGATACGCGAAACCGCTTCGCCGATCGCCTCGCGGGCCGCGTCGTCCGCCGTGCCGCTCTCGGGCACAATGACGGCGACGAGCTTGCCCTCCCTCTGCAACACCCCGGCTTCGTCGATCTCCGCTGCCTCGGCATAGGCGTCCTCCAGCGTTTCGGGCGCAATGTTTTCGCCGCCCTCGGAGACGAGCATCGTGCCGACGCGGCCTTCGAGGTGGAGAAAACCGTCCTTGTCGAACCAACCGAGGTCGCCCGTCCGGAACCACTCGCCGTCGAGGGCCTTTTCGGTCGCCTCAGGCAAGTTGAAATACCCGCTGAACACTCCCGGGCCGCGTGCCATGACCTCGCCCTTTTCGGGGCCGTCGCCGGACTTCGACTCCGCCCCGCCCTCCTCCTCGCCGGGCGCGGCCGAAGGATCGACCTTCACCTCGGTGCCGGGCACGACGCGCCCCACCGTGTCCAAGCGCGGCTCGTCGGCGTCGAGAATAGTGAGGAGCGGCGATGTCTCCGTGAGACCGTAGCCGATGACCACATCCCAGCCGAAGGCGCGCAGGTCGCGCGCGAGGGAAGCGTCCAGCGGCGACCCACCCGAAGCCATGATGCGGACGCGCCCGCCGAGGTTGCGGTGGATCGCGCCGAAGAGCCGTTTGCCGACGCGCAGCCCGACGCGGTCGCCGAGGCGGCTGATCCCCAGCATCGCGCGGAAGAGTGTCCACGCCACGGCGCCGCGCGCCTTCGCCTTTTCGCGGATACCGTTGACGAGCGCACGATGCAGGCGCGGCACGCCGAAAATCACCGAAACCTCCGCGTCGCGCACCGCGCGGGCGATCTGCGGACCCGTGAGGGCGGAGGGAAAGACGAGGGAGAGCCCGAGGGAGAGCGGTGCGAGCGTCCCGACGACAAAGGGATACACATGGTGGAGCGGCAGGGGCAGCAGAAGGCGGTCGCCGGACTGGATCAACCCTGTCTTCTCCGCCACCTCAAACTGGTAGTGGACATTCCGGCGCGTGAGCGGAACGCCCTTGGGCGCCCCGGTTGTCCCGGACGTGTAAAACTGCACGGCCGTCTCCCCAGCGTCGCGTTCCTCCGGCCCGAGCGGCTCGTCGGCGCGGAGCGCAAGCCATGAACCCTCGTCGTCCTCGCCGCCGTCGAGCCGGTGCAGGGCGGGCCGCTTTTCCACGTCGAGGTCGAGCTTCTCCAAACGCGCCGCGCCGCGCTTATCCACGAATATGTGACGCAGCTTTGCGTCTTCGAGAATGTGGGCCAGCCCCTCGTCGCCCATCTGCGCGTCTACCGGGACGACCACCGCACCGGCGCGCACGACGGCGAGCGCCACGGCCACATAGGCGGGGGTCGTGGGCGCGACCAAGGCCACCCGTTCGCCCTCCTCCACGCCGTTTTCCCGGAGCCCGGCGGCGATGCGGCCGACCAGCTCCTCGAGCCGCGTGTAGTCCCACGTGTCAGGTCCGTCGTCCGCCCCGAACGCAATGACGGCGGGCGTGTCACCCTCCGCGCCAAACCGCGTCAGCGAGATTCTTGCGTTCTCGTTGTCTTTCTTTGTGTCGCCGTCTGCTGTCATGGGACCTCCTTGGTTCGGTATAAACGTAAACACAACACCCGCCCCCGCGTCAACGGCGGGCGGAACGGTTTGGGCGGTTCAGCGGCGGCGGCGCAAGACCGCCGCGAGGTCAAGCAAGGGATCAGGCCGACAAGGCCCCGCGCAAGCGGTGTAGGCGGGCAAGAACGCGGTCGCGGCCGAGGACTTCGAGCATCGGCAGGAAATCGGGGCCGGCGGCGACGCCGCTGACGGCGAAGCGGGTGAGCGGCCACCATGCGAAGGGCTTTTTGTCCTTGGCGGCGGCGAGGGAGTCGAAGGCGGCACCGAGGGAGGCGGCGTTCCATCCGTCGGCCGGCACGGCTTCGAGGGCTTCCGTCACTTCCGCAAGCGTTTGCGCGGCGTCGGGTTTGCTGAGGGTCTTCTTCCGGGCCTTCTCGTTCTCGCTGTATTCGTCGGTGAAGAAGTAGGCGCAGAAGTCCGGCAAGTTCGCGAGGCTGTCGACCTTTTCCTGACAGAGGGCGAGAACGCGCTGGATGTAGTCTTCATCCACAGCCTCACCCGCCACGCCGGCGGCGGCGAGGACGGGACGCGCGCACCACGTGTAGGTCTCCGGCGGGAGACGCTTGAGGTGCTCGAAGTTGATGTGGTCCATCTTCTTCTCGTCGAAGCGGGCGGGGCTCTTCTGGATGTCTTCGAGGCGGAAGCGTTCGATGATTTCGCCGATGTCCATGACCTCGCGGTCGTCCTTCGGCGACCAGCCGAGGAGGGCGATGAAGTTGCGCACGGCGGCGGGCAGGTAGTGCCGCGCGCGGTATTCTTCGACGAGTGCTCCCCTGTCGCGCTTGCTCATTTTGCCCTGTCCGTGGGCCGGGTCCTTGAGGATGAGCGGCAGGTGGGCGAACCGGGGCGGCGGCGCGCCGAGCGCGGCGTAGAGGTGCAGGTGCTTGCTCGTATTGCTGAGGTGGTCCTCGCCGCGGATGACGTGCGTGATGCCCATCGTGATGTCGTCGACCACGTTGACGAAGTGGAAGGTCGGCTCGCCGCTGGAACGGACGAGGACGAAGTCGCGCTCCTCCACCCGCTCGACCGGGCCGCGGATGATGTCGTCGATGACAACGGGGGCGGACTTCACTTTCTCGATCTCCGCCTTGTGGTATTCATCGTAGGCGGTGTGGCGCTCGCCTTCGAGGCGAAAAAAGAGCGCGCCCTCCTGCTCATAGACGCGGCCCGCGTCGCGCAGTTTCTCGAGGTGGGCGCGGTAGATGTCGCCGCGCTCGCTCTGCAGGTAGGGGCCGCGGTCGCCGCCCGCGAAGGGCCCCTCGTCCCAGTCCAGACCAAGCCAGCGCAGACTCTCGTAGATGAGGTTGAGGAATTCGGGGGTGTTGCGCTCTTTGTCCGTGTCCTCCACCCGCAGCACGAAGACGCCGTCGTGCTTGCGCGCGAAAAGCCAGTTGAAGAGCGCCGTGCGCGCCCCGCCGATGTGGAAATACCCCGTCGGGCTGGGCGCGAACCGCACCCGGACTCTTTCAGTCGGATTCATCCCGCCCACACTGCGCCGGGCCGGGCACTTGGCAAGGACGGGTTGAGAGCCCATGGCACTCCCGGACGGGCCAGGCAAAACCAAAGAAAACCAAACCGCATGCCCTGTCCAAAAAAACAATGCATAGTTAAATTCATTGACAAAAATATTCATCTCACAATTAAATTACTTGCAGCATTCTCAGCTCACAATTTAATTTATTGACAGACAGAGCCCAAGCGTGGCCGCTGTTTTAGGCACTTGCCGGGCAGCCCTCTCCGCCCGCGCCTGCCCTTTCACTTCTCCGTCTCGTAGGGTTCTGTCAGTTGGCCCAACCGCAGGAGCCCGGCGCGTTTGGCAAGGCGGAGAAGTTTGAGGAAGATCTGGCCGGTGATGAAGGCGTCGCCGGCGGCGGTGTGGCGGTCGGCCGGACGGATGCGGAAAAGGCGGGCGAGGCCGTCGAGCGTGTAGTCATGGTTTGCGCGGTCGCGGTCGAGGCAGCCCAATTCGGCGAGGCGCAGGGTGAGGTCCATCGTGTCGACGCACATGTTGCGCAGTTCGAAACCGAAATGCGCCGAGATCGCCGAGTTGAGGATGGCGATGTCGTGCCGGATGTGGTGGCCCACGATGACGCCGTCGCTGAGGTAATCGAGAAAAGCGCGCAGGGCGGGCTCCTCCGGCACGCCGCGCTCCACCGAATACTCGCGGGTGATGCCGTGCAGCGTGACGGACGCCGTGTTGTGCGCGACGGGCATGAAGACATCGAATGTGTCTTCGAGGAGCAGCTCGTAATACATGACGCCGATGGCACCGATGGAAACGATGCGGTCACGCTTCGGATCAAAACCGGTCGATTCGGTGTCGAGGACGACAAAGCGGGCGTTTTCCCAGCCGAGGGCTTCGTCCCATGTGGGATTAAAGTGCGCCGCGTAGGCTTCATGGACGGGATGCTTCGACATCGGACGGAATCAGGCGCGGAGGGAGAGGCCGTAGCGGGCGGCGAGAAGCTCCAACACTTCGAGAATGGTGCGGAACGCCGTCTTGAGGAGCGTGCGGGTTTCCGGATCGAGGTTGTGCGGGCGGATGACGGCGCCGTCCGTTCCCGCCATGAGCCCGCGCAGGACACGGGCATAGTGGGCGACTAGAAACGCCTCCGAGGCCCCGTCAAGTTTGTCCGCGACCTCCGGGGACTCTCCGCGCAGCCGCCGCGCGGCCGCACGAAGCCGTGCGCAGGTGCCCGTGGGCGAGAGCGCGCCGCCCTCCATGGCCATGACGCGCCCCACGTCGACGAGGGGCAGGAGCGCGTGTGCCTTGATGGCGAGATCCTCGCGCTGGATGCCCTGCTCGTCGACGACATAGCCTTGGTAGATCGTGCGCGGCGGTTGGTTGAGGAGGGAGTTGGACGCCATGTGCCGGATAAACGCGGGGTTGGCGCGGATGCACCCCTCGATGGACTGGCGCAGGCGCAGCGCGAGGGGACACTGGTATTCGACAGGCCGGAAATCGAAAGCATCCCGCGCGGCGTAGACGACCGTCTCCACCGGGGATTCGATAAAGGCACGGAACTTCGCCTCCATCGCCGAGACCGGCAGGCACCAGCCGGGCCGCTGCGCGAGCACCCCCTGCTCACTCTCGAGGAAGCCGCACTGCCGCGTCGCCTCGCCCGCGCGCCGCGCGAGTTCCTGGTAGTAGCGCGCCGTCGCCTCGGCGTCGTCCGGGTTCGGGTCTTCGTAGACCAAAGCATGGTACACCGCCGAACGGATGAGCAGCTCGTCGCGCCCGCCGCTGCCCATCATCAGCCATGAGAAACCCGCCTCCGGCCGCTCGTAGCCCTCCGCGTCCATGGCATCGCGGCACATCTCAAGGATGCGCCTCGCCATGCGGCGGTTCAGGACACCCGTCATCTCCATAAGCCACGGCAGGGCCGCGCGGTCTTCGAGAAACTCGAGAAGCAGTGCCTCCATGCGTTCACGCATCGTCCGCACCGCGGCGAGGTCCGGGGCCTCACCGACAGCCTCGCCGAGCACCGTGGGAAAACGCCCGTACTGCAGAAACAGATTCCGCTCGTAAACAAGGCCCCGCACCGGAGTGGAAAGCGTCCCGTCCTCCGTGACGATGAGAAAGCTCTTTCCCGTGCGGGTGAGCCGCACCAGCAAGTCCCCCGTCGATTCCTCCGGATGCGCGGTCACCAAATCCGTCGCCATCATGTCCTCCACCGTCGCGTCCGGGCGCAGGGTGCCGTCCACCACCCGGTCGCGCAGGTCGGCGTCGGTCAACTTGCCCACCGCCCGCCCGGCCTCGTCCACCACGACGACACATGCCACACGCTTCGCCTGGAGCTTTCGTGCCACATCCCGCAACAATGTGGATCGCGGGACCGTCACGAGCGTCTCCCGCGCGATCTCGTGAGGCTCCTTCACCTCGCGAAGACCGCCCTTGCGCAGGGTGATCGGCACGGGAATACCGCGGCTGTCCCGCTGCGTCACCGGCTCCGCTTCGCTATAGGCAGGATTGAGCGTAAAGTAGGCCGCAAGGTAGCGCTTGGCCTTCGGCGTGCGCTCGGCGTGCCTGATGAAGTCGTCCCGGTCGATCCCGTAGAGGATCGAGTCCGCGTCCGTCTTTGCCGTGTTCAGGTACGGTCCGTCTGAGATAACCCCCTGCAACCCAAGCAAATCGCCCTCCCCCCGCAGGTCGATGAGCCGGTCGCCCTCCGGCGTCTCGTCGACGATCCGCACCTTCCCCTGCTGGATCACGTAAAGGTAGCGGTTACGCGGCTGCCCCCGCGAGAAAACGATTTCCCCGCTCTCGTGGAACTTCACCCGCCCCTTCGCCGCAAGCTCCAGCAGCACGCGCTCCTCCAGAAACGAAAAGGGCGGATGCTGCTTCAGAAAATCAACGACGCGGATCGCTATGGAGGATGCTTTCATCTCAGTGAAATACGCGGCCCGCCCGAACCGGAGGCCTTGGGGTTCATTATAGGAAAGCGACGTTACGCCCCTTTCCCGGCAGGTCCACGCCTTTTCCCCGAATTCGCCCCACGCCTCCGGTGCCGCCCCTTCGTCAATAAATTTAACTCAGCGCTACTTATATAAAAATAATTTAACTCTGGGATGTTTATATCGGGCACTCAACCATAAGCAATCAGCTACCATTGCCGCATCCAACGGCGGCGCAAAGGGGTGATCATTGAGCGGAAATCCGGTCGAACAAGGCGGGGCGGGAAAA
>SLLG01000149.1 GCA_007134215.1 Opitutales bacterium
CCAGCGTCCACCCGTTGCGGACGAGGAGGCTTTCCACGGTGGAGAAAGCGTTGAGCGGCGCGTCGACGACCACACAAGCCGAGCGCTCCCGGTCGGCGACGACGAACGCGTTGGTCCCGATGGGCGGTAGCTCAAAATCCAATACTTCGAGTGCCATAAGCGGGCACCCTACCCCACCCGTCCCGTTTGCCAACACTGAAGCGGACAAAGCGCCGCCGGTGCCAGTCGGCGGAAACCGCTTCGCCGCGCACCGTGGGCAGGAGCGACCGGCACGGCACCGCCGCGTTCCCCGCCGGCCACGGCCGCGACAACGCCTCCCGCGGATCGAGGCCCGCCATGTCGTTCCAGGGCATCCTCAAACCTCTTCCTGCAGATGAACGATGAGCGCCTTCTGCATGTGGAGGCGGTTTTCCGCTTGGTCGAGGACAATGGAGCGTTCCGAACGGTAGACACTTTCGGAGACCTCCTCGCCGACATGGGCGGGCAGGCAGTGCATGAAGTAGGCGTCCGGTTTGGCCGCGGCCATCACGCGGTCGTTTACCTGAAACGGGGCGAATGCGGCGATACGCTCGGCACGCTCGCCTTCGTCGCCCATGCTCACCCAGACATCGGTGTAGACGACGTCCGCGCCCGCGGCGGCTTCGAGCGGGTCGGTCGTGAAAGTGTAATTGAGGGGAAGACCGGCGGCTTTGAGCCGGGCGTCGATCGCCGCGCCGGGCCGGAACGCCTCCGGACCCGCGAGGGCGATCTCCATGCCGAAGTGCGCGCCGCCGAGGATCCACGAATGGGCCATGTTCGAGGCGGTGTCGCCGATGAAAGCCACCTTGCGGCCCTTGAGGCCTGCGGCCCACTCTCCTTCCTCGTCGACCCACCGTTCCGCAAGGGTGAAGGCGTCGGAATACACCTGGCAGGGATGCAGAAGATCGGTCAGCCCGTTGATCACCGGAACGCTGCCTTCGCGGGCGAGTTCCTCGACCATGGCCTGATCGAAGGTGCGGATGACGATGCCGTGAACATAGCGCGAGAGCACCTTCGCGGTGTCGGCCACGCTCTCGCCGCGGCCCATCTGCGTCTGGCTCTGTTCGAGGTAGAGCGGGTAGCCGCCCAGCTCGTTGATCCCGACCTCGAAAGACACCCGTGTGCGCGTGCTCGGCTTATGGAAAATGAGCGCCCACGTCTGCCCCTCGATGAAGGGCGGGTGCCCGCGCGGGCGTTCCGCCTTGAGCGCGGCGGCTTGGTGAAAGACGGAATCCAGCTCCCCGGCGGGGATGTCAGTGCATTGCAGAAATGAACGGGCCATGGTTGAATTGCGGTTGAGAGTTGCGTTTCGAAGACAAACTACGCCCCGCCGGTGCCGAGGGCGAGATCAATGATATCGACGGAGGTTTCCAGTTCGTTCGCGGCGACGGTCAGCGGCGGCATGAGGCGGATGGCATCGGTGCCGCCACGGACGGTGAGCAGACCGTGTTCGCGGAACCGCGTGACCCACGGGAGCGGGTCGCCCTTCATGACAAGCGCGACGTGGTACCCGCGACCGCGCACGCCGGCGACAGAATCCGGGTGCCTTTCGCCAAGGGCGCGGAGCGACTCGATCCAGGGTCCGCTCTGCACCTGCACGCGGTCGAGCAGGTTTTCGTCTTCCATGACATCGATGACCGCATGAGCGGCGGCACACGCGAGCGGCGTGCCGCCGAAGGTAGTGCCGTGCGAGCCGGGCGTGAAGAGTTCGTCGTAGCCGGAGCGTACCCACGCCGCGCCGACGGGGAACCCGCCGCCGAGCCCCTTGGCCATGCCGATGGCGTCGGGCGTGATGCCCGCGCGCTCATAGGCGAAAAACGTACCCGTACGCCCGATACCGCACTGGACTTCGTCGATCATGAGGAGGAGCCCCTTTTCGTCGCAGAGCTTGCGCAGATCCCGGAGAAACTCCGTCGTGGCCTCGTGGATACCGCCCTCCCCCTGGATTGTCTCGACAAGAACGGCGGCGGTGCGTCCGGAGACTTTGGCGGCAAAGTCCCCGGCGTCGTTGAACGCCGCGTGGACGAACCCCGGAAGAAGCGGCGCAAAGCCCTCCTGCACCTTCTTCTGGGGCGTCGCCGACATCCCGCCGAAGGTGCGCCCGTGGAAGGCGTTGGTCGCCGTGATGACTTCGAAGCACTCGCCCCCGCGCCCGCCGGAGCGCTCGCGGCCCCAGAGGCGCGCGAGCTTGATGAGGAATTCATTGGCCTCGGCGCCGCTGTTGCAAAAGAAGACGCAGCCCGGCCCGGCGCGTTCGCAGAGGCGCGCGGCGAGGCGGCCCTGCGGCTCGTTGTGGAAGAGATTGCTCACATGGGCGAGCGCGGCGGCCTGCCCGCCCACGGCGGCGACCCAGCGCGGGTGGGCGTGGCCGAGGGTGTTCACAGCGATGCCCGAGAGAAAATCGAGGTAGCAGCGGCCCTCGGCGTCCCACACATAGCTGCCCTCGCCGCGCACAAGCGCACAGGGGGCGGGCCCGTAGTTTTTCAACACGTGGGCGTCATAGAGCGCGGCGACCTTGGCGGAGGTTACCTTGCCGGAAGTGACGGACTTGGCTTTCGTCGTCATGATGGGAATACGGTTCGGTTCGGATGGGTTGAAGCGGGGCGGCGTCAGGCGGCGACGATCTCGGTGCCGATGCCGCGGTCGGTGAAGATCTCGAGGAGGAGGCTGTGCGCGAGGCGGCCGTCGATGAAGTGCACCCGGCGCACACCCTCGCGGATCGCGCGCACGCCGCTCTCGACCTTGGGCAGCATGCCGCTGCCGATGACGCCCGAGTCACGCAACGCGGGAACGTCGCCGACCGGCAGCGTGGAGATGATGGTCTCCGGATCCTTCGGATCGCGGAGGAGGCCGGGCACATCGCAGAGGAAGACGAGGCGGCGCGCGTGCAGGGCGGCGGCGAGGTGCGAGGCGGCGACATCGGCGTTGATATTGTAGTATCGACCTTCGCCGTCGCGTCCCACCGGTGACACCACGGGCGTGAGGCCGCCTTCCAGGGCCCGGAGCACGGGCGACGGATCGACGCGCGTGACGGAACCGACAAAGCCGAGGTCGACGGGCTGCCCGCTGCCGTCGGTCGACAGGCGCTCGGCGTGAAATACCTCCTGCCCGAAGATTCCCTGCGGGCGGCTCTTCTTTTCGCGCAGGTGCCCGACCACCTCGGCGTTGACAACATGGTTGAGCGTGCGCTCGACGATCGCCACGGTGGCGGCGTCGGTGACGCGCAGGCCGTTGCGGAAGACCGGCTCGATGCGGGCTTCTTGCATGGCGCGGGAGATGGCTTTGCCCCCGCCGTGCACGACGACGACCTTGATACCGATGGCGGCGAGGAAGGCGAGATCGCCCGCGACGCTGCGCTGCGCCTCCACGGCCTCCATGAACGAGCCGCCGATCTTGACGACAAAGACGCTCCCGCGGAACGCCTGCGCGTAGGGCAGCGCTTCGAGGAGGACCTCGGTCTTGGTGTGGATATCGATGTCGGCGGGCATGCTATTCGGATTTGTTGAAGTTGACGTAGCCCTCGGTGAGGTCGGAGGCGAGGAGGCGGTAGGTCTGCCGTCCCGCGCCGAGGCCGAGCCGGATCGTGAAACGCGGACGGGCGACAATCTTCTTCCAGCGCGGCTTGTTGCGCGGCTCCGCGACGCCGTCGGCAAAGACAGGCACGGGCTTGTGCTCCGCGGAATCGGCGTACGCGAGGGTCACGCGCGCGGGGTCGAAGGTCGCCCGCGCGTAGCCGGCGGCGTCGAGGACGCGGCCCCAGTTGGGGTCATTGCCGTACCAGGACGATTTGACGAGGAGCGAGTTGCCGACGGCGCGGGCCACGGCCTCGGCATCCGCGCGCGAGGCGGCGCCACTGACGAGCAATTCGACGACCTTGGTGATCTTTTCGCCGTCGCCGACGATTTTTTCCGCAAGTGCGTCGCAGACGAGGCGCACGGCCTCGCGGAAGCGCGCGAGGTCCCCGCCCGACGGGCGCACACCGGACGCGCCGTTGGCGAGAAGCAGGACGGTGTCGTTTGTCGACATGTCGCCGTCGACGGTAATGGCGTTGAAGGTGGTGTCGACCGCGTCGCCCATGGCTTTGCGGAGAACCCCGGGGGCGACGACGGCATCCGTCGCGAGAAAGGCGAGCATCGTGGCCATGCCGGGCTCGATCATGCCCGCGCCCTTGGCGATGCCGGCCACGGTGATGGTCCCGGCGGTCGTCTTGACCCGCACGGTGGCCACCTTGCGGCGGGTGTCGGAGGTGAGGATGGCGTCGGCGGCGCGTTCGCCGTGGGCCGCGGTCGAGCCGAGCTCCGCGCCCGCAAGGGCGATGCCGCGCGCGAGCCGGTCCATGGGCAGGGGCTCGCCGATTCGCCCGGTGGAGCAAACGAAGACCTCGTCCGGCTCACAGCCTGCGGTTTCGGCGGCGAGCGCCTGCATACGGCAGGCGTCTTCGTACCCGCGCGCGCCCGTGCAGGCGTTGGCGTTGCCGCTGTTGGCAACCACCGCGCGCACGCGGGCGCGCCCTGCGAGGACTTCCCGGCAAAGAGCCACCGGTGGGGCGGCAAAGGCATTGCGCGTAAAAACACCGGCGGCGGCGGCGGGTGAATCGGATACGATCAGGGCCACATCGAGCCGGTCGTAGCCTTTGCCGCGGACATCGCAGGCCGCGCCGTTGAGGCGGAAGCCCGGCACGTCGGCGATGCCGCGGGAGCGGGGTTGGAGGCGGAGGTCGGGCATGGCGGTGTATCCGAGGTCAGCGGGCAGAAACGGAGCGGCCTAGAGCAGCCCACTCGTCTCGGGCAGGCCGAAGAGCCGGTTGCAGATCTGCACGGCCTGCCCGCCCGCCCCTTTCAAGAGGTTGTCGATAACGCTGGTGAGGATGAATGCGCCGGTGCGCGCGTCATGAACGATGGAGAGGTCGCAGCGGTTGGTGTGGACGACGTTGCGCGTGTCCGGAAACGTCCCCGACGGCAGCACCCGCACAAAGGGGGTGCCGGCATAGGCCGCACGCAGCACTTCCTCCGCTGCGGCGAGGCTGCCCGCCGCCCGCGCCACGATAGTCGTGGCGATGCCCCGCGCCATAGGCACGAGATGCGGCGTGAATTGCACGACAACCTCACGCCCGGCGGCGGCGCCGAGCTGCTCCTCGATTTCGGAAAGGTGGCGGTGGCGCGGCGCGCCGTAAGCAACCACACTGTTGTCCCGCTCGCAGTAGCTGAAAAAGGCGTTGGCCTTGCGCCCGGCACCGGAAACACCACTCACGCTGTTGATGACGATGCCCTCCGGCTCGACGAGGCCAGCGCGCAGGAGCGGGACGAGCGGAAGCTGCACACTCGTCGGGTAGCAGCCGGGACAGGCGATGAGCCGCGAGGACTCCCAGCCGGGCGCGGCCAGCTCGGGCAGGACGTAGGGCGCGGCGGCGAGCAGCTCCGGGTCGGGGTGGTCCGCCCCGTAGTAGGCGGCATAGACGTCCGGATCGCCCAGCCGGAAATCCGCGCTCAGGTCGATAACGCGTACCCCGGCGTCGTAGAGCGGGCGCGCGAACCCCGCCGCGACACCATGCGGCAGGGCGAGAAAGACCACATCCGCTCCGGCTTCCGCGAGGGCCTGCGGATCGGCCGCGCAAAAGACAAGGTCGCCGGGCAAATCGCCGAGTCCCGGCATCGCCTCGCCGACCGGCCGACCGGCCTCCGAACGCGAGGCGACAAAGGCGAGCCCCGCCTCCGGATGGCGCGCGATGAGCCGCACGAGCGCCTCGCCGGAGTATCCGGTGGCGCCGATGATGCCTGCTTTGATCATGTTCGTTTCAGTCTTGGCGGAAATTTGGAAAAAAGAAAGCCCTTCCCCCGCACCGGGCACTTACGTACCAGGGAGAGGGAAGGGCAAAAGAGAAAACCCTGGAACGGGAAATTAACGCTTGCTGAACTGGAATCGCTTGCGCGCGCCGGGCTGGCCCGCCTTCTTGCGTTCGCGGCGGCGCGGGTCGCGCTTGAGGTGCCCGGCCTTCTTCAGGTTGCCGCGAAGCTCGGGGTCGTGCTTCACAAGAGCGCGCGCGATGGCGAGCGCGATGGCCGTGGCCTGCCCGTGCTTGCCGCCGCCGATAGCGCGGGCGGAAATGTCGAACTGGTCGCGCATCTCCGCTGTCTGCAAGGGCGCGGTGGCCTCGGTGACAAGCGCTTCCGAGCCGAAGTATTCCTCCACGCTCAGGCCGTTGACGGTGAAGGTGCCGGTGCCGGAGGCGCTCAGGCGCGCGCGGGCCGAGGCCGTCTTGCGGCGGCCGGTGCCGAGGAGAAGGGGTGTCGCGGTTTCAGTGGTCATGCAACAATTCGAAATCGGGTGAAAATAATCAGACGGCGAGGGGTTCAGGCTGCTGCGCGGCGTGCGGGTGCTCCGCGCCGGCGTAAACCTTGAGCTTCTTGAGCTGGGCGCGCCCGAGGCGGTTGCGCGGCAACATGCCTTTCACGGCATGGGTGATGATGAACTCCGGGCGGCGGTCGCGGAACTCCTTGAGGGAGACGCGGTATTCGTTGCCCTTGTAGCCGCTGTAGAACATGTAGGACTTGTCCGTCTCCTTGCGGCCGGTCACGGCCACCTTGTCGGCGTTGATGACGACAACGAAGTCGCCCGTGTCGACGTGCGGCGTGTAGGTCGGGCGCCGACGCCCGCGCAGGGTGTTGGCGATCTCCACGGCGAGCCGGCCCAGCACTTTGCCGGACGCATCCACCACATACCACTTCGGATCTACATCCGCTTGCTTGGCCAAATAGGTTTTCATGACGAGAAAAACCGGAGAGAGAAGATCGCCCGCGCCCCCCTGTCAATCCTTTCATCGACGAAAAAAAAGCCCGCGCCCTTCGGAAAGGGCGCGGGCCGTTGGTTTTCTAATTCAATAGTTGCTTCTGCGGCCAGGCGCTCAGAAGCCGGCGGACACCGCGAGACCGTAGAAGAAACGGCTGTCACGGATACGGCCCGCGAAGTCGTACTTCTCGTCGGCCCAGGACCAGCCCGCGCTGACGGTCGCCGAAACATAGTCGTTGAAGGCGTAGGTGAAGCCGGCATCGACGCCGAAGTACCAGTAGTCGTCTCCTCCGCTGATGTCGCTGTAGCCGAGGTGCGCGCCGAGATCGAACGTCGTGTCGAGGGCCACTTCCCAGCTGTCTCCGCCGGAAACTTCCACCGTCCAGGACTTCACGTCGAAGTCGCGGAAGATGTAGATCGCCGGGGTGAAGGGCACTTCGAAAGCGAGACCGCCGTACACCTCGAAGGTGTTGACGTCGCTGTCGAAGAACTTGTCCTGCGCGTTCGGGTACGTGTAGTACGTGAACCCGACATCGGCGCTGACCAATTCCGAGATGCCCCAGCCGTAGCCGGCGTAGAAATCGACTTCGTTGTCGATCTCGACACCATTCACGGTGTGGTTCACGGGGAGCGCCGCCCAGATTCCGGCGTAGAAACCGGCAACCTCGAAGTCGAGGGAGGGCATGAACGTCTCCTCGGCGAGCTGCACGCCGCGGAACACATAGGAGGACTGCCATTCCCACGTAGTGGTCACGGAGATGTCCTCTTGAGCGTTGATCGCGCTGAAACCGGCGGCCGAGGCCGCAAGGATTGCTATCGTCTTTTTCATTGTTCTCAGTCTGTAGTATAGGTTGTGCTTTCTAAGAAAGCGGAAGGGACAATGGAACTCCCTTCCGCCTTGTCAAGAAACTCCGAAAGCGTTCCAGCGGATTCCGGGCCAATTTGAGTGCGCTCTTCGATTTTTTGCATAAATTATACCTATTCCCTCCTCGATAATGGCCCCACGCTTGGCCGCCGCGGGCCTCCAGAAGCGTCCGGCTCCAGTTTTTCGGTTGCCCACCCGCCACAAAACCGGTTAAACCACCGGCGAAAATAGCGACCAACGAGCGACCACGCACTGAACAAAATCTTTCCATGACGACAACATCCGCACTCACGCGACTCGACCAGTTGAAGAAAATGACCACGGTGGTGGCCGACACCGGCGACATCGACGCCATGCGCGTCTACGAACCGCGCGACGCCACGACCAACCCCACTCTCATTCTCAAGGCCGTGCAGATGGACGCCTACAGCGCCCTCCTCGAACGGGCCGTGGCCAAAGCGGAAGAGACCGGCCTGCACGGCAAGGCGCTGATCGACGCCGTCATCGAGCGCCTCCTCGTCGAATTCGGCGTGGAAATCCTCAAGATCATCCCCGGACGCGTCTCCACCGAGATAGACGCCCGCCTCTCATTCGACACAGAGGCGACTATCGCGCGCGCGCGTGAAATCATCCGCCTTTATTCCGAGCAGGGTGTCGAACGCGAACGCGTCCTCATCAAGATCGCCTCCACATGGGAGGGCCTCATGGCCGCGCGGACGCTCGAGAAGGAGGGCATCCACTGCAACCTCACCCTCCTCTTCTCCCTTGCCCAGGCGGTCGTCGCGGCGGAAGGCGGCATTACGCTCATCAGCCCTTTCGTCGGGCGCATCCTCGACTGGTACAGAAAAGAAACCGGTAAAGACTACAACGCTGAAGAAGATCCCGGCGTACAGTCCGTCATCAGTATCTACAACTACTACAAGCACTTCGGCTACAAGACCGAGGTCATGGGCGCGAGCTTCCGTAATGTCGGCGAAATCATTGCCCTCGCCGGCTGCGATCTCCTCACGATCAGCCCCGACCTCCTCGCCAAGCTGCGCGAAAGCGAAGAGCCGGTGGAGCGTCGCCTCAGCCCCGAGGCCGCCGCCTCCAAGCCCCTCCAACGCCTCGAGCTCGACGAAAAGACCTTCCGCTGGCACCTCAACGAAGATCCCATGGCGACCGACAAGCTCGCCGACGGCATCCGCCGCTTCGCCGCCGACACCGAGGCCCTCGCCGACATCATCGAACGCGAAATCATCGACTGACCCCATGCTGCGCCACATCGTCTTCTTCCGCCTCAAGGACACGCCCGATGGCAATACGGCGGCCCAAAACGCCGCCGAGCTGAAACGCCGCCTCGAAGCCCTCCCCCCGCGTATACCGGAAATCCGCTCGCTGGAGGCGGGACTCGACGTGCTCCGCGGCGACGCCTCCTACGACCTCGCCCTCACTGTCGACCTCGACGACCTCGCTGCCCTCGAACGCTACCGCGTCCACCCCGAGCACCAGAAGGTCGTCCAGTTCGTGAAGGAAGTCACCTCCGCCCGCGCCGCCGTCGACTACGAGCGGTAGGTACCGTCAAACCGGTTGAACCGCGCGCGTCCGGGAGCCCTTCGGGCGTTTCCGCGCCGTCCGCGCCGGTGACACCACCGGAGTACACGGCGGGCGGGAACCTGCCCGAGGTGCGTCGGACGCGGCCACCGGACGCGGAACAGGCGTCGACCGCCGCCACGCAGCCTGCGGCAGGCGCCATTCAGCGGCAAATAAGAGGAGGAGCATGGAGGAGAAGAGTGTAAGCAATAGCATAAGTTCCTTTCTTGGTTTGCAGCCTCCAATGCCAACTCCATGCCAACAAGTGCCGGTCCAACACAACCCACTGACAGACAATAAGATAAAAAACCGGGACGCGAACCGGGCCTCGCTCTGCGGCGCAAACCGCTACAATTCGGCGGATTCCGCCACGCGCCGCGCCTCACCACGCAGATACGTCCCGAACGCACGCATGACAAAGAGATGCAGCAATGCCTGCGTGCCGTTGTAGAAATGCCACGGCAGGCGGGGGCGGTAGGCATGGATCGCCGTGATAACATACCGTTGCCCACCGACCTCACGGAACTCAAAGCGTCCCGGCGGTTCCGCCGCGGGACTCGTGAGTAGTCCGCCGACAATGTGGAAGACACACGGGTCAGGAGCCCCGCCGCTCCCGCTGTCACGTTCCAGCACAATCACCGGCGCGGCGAACGGAAACAGATGCACGGCGATCCGTCCGTCCGTCGCTCCGCGCACCGAAAGCAACGGACGGAAGACCGACTCGAGCCACTGCAAATACGTTCGCGCCACCCCCTCTGCCCGCCAACCCGCGGGCAGCACGACGCGCTGCACGGAGCGCACCCGGCGCTCGTCGCGGAGCCTCCGTGAATCCTGCGCCTGCGTACGCTCGCGCGGATTGGGCAGAAGGTGCCCCTCCGCGTCACACGAATCGCGCAAGGAGGCCTCAAAGGTCTTCGCCCCGGGAAGGATGCGGTCGAGGAGCGGATTCGGCGCCGCATCGAGATCGTGGCGCAGGGAATCGACGAGCGGACTCACGAGCGAACGCGGCGCGCCGCTGAAAACCCGTATCCACAACTTGGAAATCCGCACCGAGCGCACCGGCACAGTCAACAACAGGCGCCGCAGTGCAAAAACTTCCGCCCCTGTCTCGATCATCCGCCGGTAGGTCAGCGCGTCCGGTCCCGCGAGGTCATAGCATCCACCTCGCCATTGCGGCTCTTCAAGGACAATACGGAAGGCTGCGACAAGATCGTCGATCGCGATGCAGCGGGTGCGCGCGTTGACCCATTGCGGCAAAACCATCACCGGCAGCCGACGGATCAGGTTCACGAGGATCCGCAGCGACGAGCCGCCCGGACCGGCGATGACTCCCGCGCGGAGGCGGGTCACCGGAATTCCCGTGGAGCCGAGCGCAGACTCCACTTCGAGGCGGCTGCGCAGGTGCGGCGACAACCCGTCGCCCTCCGGAATCAGGCCGCCGAGAAAGATGATCTCCTCCAAACCGTTGGCCGCCGCCATGCGCGCGAAGTTGTCGGCGAGGAGAAGATCGAGATCCTCGAACCGGCTCTGATTCAGCCGCGCCGACGGCAACATCGAGTGCACGAGGTAGACCGCCCGCCGCACGCCCGCCAGCGCCCCGCCCAACTGCGGGAGCGAGAAAAGGTCGCACTGCCGCCACTCAGTGTTCCAGTCCGCCGGGGCCGACGACGCGACTACGGGGGAGCGCGTGAGCGCGCGGAAGCGGAACCTATCGGCGAGGGCGCGGCGCAGGGCCGACCCCACAAACCCCGAAGCCCCCGCGATGGCAATGGTCTCCATGGCGCTCATATTCCCACCGCCTTCCGCTCCGCCAGAAACGCCCCGGCGTCGC
>SLLG01000300.1 GCA_007134215.1 Opitutales bacterium
TCGCGCGCATCGTGCGCATGGTGCAGCAGGCGCAGGCGGGCAAGCTGCCCATACAGGCGCTGGTCGATCGCATCAGCGGCGTGTTCGTGCCCGTCGTCATCCTCATCGCGGTTCTGACGTGGCTGACGTGGTGGTTCGTCGGGCCGGCGCCGGCGCTTGCGCTCGCGCTGGTCAACGCGGTCGCGGTGCTGATCATCGCGTGCCCGTGCGCGATGGGGCTCGCGACGCCGACGTCGATCATGGTCGGCGTCGGCCGCGGCGCCGACCAGGGGATTCTCTTTCGCGGTGGCGAGTCGCTGCAGACGCTTCGCAACGCCGCGCTGGTCGCGCTGGACAAGACCGGCACGCTCACGGAGGGCCGCCCGGAGCTCACCGATCTCGTCGTGCTCGACGGCGCGGGGTTGAACGAAGACGAGGCACTGCGCCTGGCCGCCGGCGCCGAGCAGGACTCCGAGCACCCGGTGGCTGCCGCGGTCGTCGCGGCAGCCCGCGCGCGTGACATCACGCTGCCCGCGGTCAGCGGTTTCCAGGCCCGTGCCGGTCACGGCATCGAGGCCGACGTGGACGACCGCGCGGTGCGCGTCGGCACCGTGCGTTTTCTCGAGTCTGCGGACATCGATACCACCGCGGCGACCGCGACGGTCGAGCGCCTCGCCGATGCCGCGCGCACGCCGCTGCTGCTCGCCGTCGACGGGCGGTTGGTCGCGGTGCTCGCGGTGGCCGATCCGGTCAAGGCCGGCACGCGCGAGGCGCTCGCGGCGCTGCACGCGCGCGGCCTGCGCGTGGCGATGCTCAGCGGTGACAACCGCCGTACCGCCGAGGCGATCGGCGCCGAGCTCGGCATCGACGAGATCCACGCGGGGCTGCTGCCTGAAGACAAGGTCGCAACGCTCAAGCGCCTGCGCGAGCGTCACGGCGATGTCGCGTTCGTGGGCGACGGCATCAACGACGCGCCGGCCCTGGCAGAGGCCGACGTCGGGATCGCGATCGGCTCGGGCACCGATGTCGCGATGGAAAGCGCCGACGTCGTGTTGATGTCCGGTGATCTCAGGAACGTCGCGAACGCGATTGCACTGTCGCGCGCGACGATGCGCAACATCCGCCAGAACCTGTTCTGGGCCTTTGCCTACAACACCGCGCTGATCCCGGTCGCCGCAGGCATACTCTACCCGCTCTTCGGTTTACTGCTGTCGCCGATGCTCGCCGCGCTCGCGATGGCGCTGTCCAGCGTGTGTGTCGTGACCAACGCGCTGCGGCTGCGCCGCTTCCGCGCGCCGGTGCCGCTGCCGTCGTGACAGTGATGCGTGCGGTGGAGGAGCGATGAGCATGCACCAGTCTGAGCTGTCGGTCCGCACCCGTGGCCGCGGGCTGCTGGATATCACCCGCGAGGTGGCCGACGTGGTTGCGGACGCGGGCGTGCGCACCGGGATTTGCCACGTTTTCATCCGACACACCAGCGCGTCGCTGGTCATCACCGAGAACGCCGACCCCGACGTGCACCGCGACCTCGAGACCTTCATCGGCGACCTGGTCCCGGACGGCGACCCCCGCTATGTGCACCGCGCCGAGGGACCGGACGACATGCCCGCGCACGTGCGCAGCGTGCTGACGCAGACGCACCTTTCTGTTCCGGTCACCGGCGGTCAGCTCGCGCTCGGCACCTGGCAGGGGATTTACCTTTGGGAGCACCGCAAGCGCGGGCACGAGCGCCGCGTGTTAGTGACGATCGAGGGATAATTGGTGCTGTATCGTGCCCGGCATCCGGTCCGGCCACTCGGGCCGATCATCGCGGATACGCTTGATCAGGCGGGCTGGCACAGATCTCAGGCCGCCTCCTTTTCGGTCGTCTCCCGGAGTCGCCTGACGAAAGGTGCCGATTCGTCCCCGGTAAGCACGAGTTCCTCCACTGCACGGGTCATGGCGACGTAGAGCAGGCGTGCCTCGTCCTTCTCGTCTACCTTGCCCTTCGGGTAGCGTCCGACGCCGGGAATCACCACCGCCGGAAACTCCAGTCCCTTGCTCGAGTGCATCGTCACGAGCGCGACGCGATCTTCGCTTGAGCGCAGGTCACGTGGTCCCCCGGGTCGGGTCGCCGGGACATCGGCCTGGCGCAGCGCGTTCAGTATCTTCTCTCCCATCCAGTGTTGACGATAGACGATCGCGATGTCACGCCACGCGCGACCCTCGTCATGCCAGGCGGTGACCTGTGCGACGGTGTGCCTGACCTCGGCGTCGAACGAGCGGAGCTCGACGACTCGAGGTGATGGCCCCTGGCGGCCCGCACTCTGTGGCACCACCAGCGGAATGCCGTCTTCCTCGGCTTCCTGCTCGGTAAGCAGTTCCCGGGCAAAGGCCGTTGTGAGTCAAGGAGCAGCGTCTTTCCCGAACCCGCTGCCCCGTGAATCACCCGGTGCCCATCGCCGAGGCTGCGTGCAAGCCTCTCCTGCTCGATGTCCATGACTCGGACAATCTCAGGGACCTCGTGACGCGGAGGGTTTGATTCCGTGTTCAACTCGGCGGGATCATGGTCAGGCTCGCCGGTGTTTCCAGTTTCCGTATCGAACAGCACGCCCTGTGGAATGCGCACCTCGGGAAACAGATGCCATCGCACCCGTTCGATTTGCGGTAGCGTGAGCGCGTGACGGTACTGAACGGTAAACATGTTCCAGAGCCGTTCCTGAAAAGCCTCTGCGTCAACCGACTCGTACATCTCGTCACGACAGATGACGCGGTTCTCGGGCAACACTTCAGGCAGATCCGTGGATTCGAACTGCGCGCGGGTGATGTTGGCCAGCACGACGCCGTGGCCAAA
>SLLG01000316.1 GCA_007134215.1 Opitutales bacterium
AAAAAACATAACAGCCGGATCCAATCCCTGCAAATGTAAAGTTGACGACAGCCGGCAGCTTCCACTCCCTCTGCCTGATGGAAGCCATGATAACCTGTCTGTTTCCCATCATACTTGCTCTATTCTTCAACATCTGGAATGTAATAAACAGCTGGGTTTGTGCCCAATTCCTCAAGAATGCGGAAGGTTTTGTTTTTGCTTATAATATGGGATATGGAACTTGTTGGATCATCAATATCTCCAAAGGTGAGGGCCTCACCTGGACAGTGCCGAACACACATTGGAGTTGCACCTGGTTCCTGTCCAGGTTTCAAGCCGTTCTTCACCCCCAGTTTTATGAGAGGCAGACAGAAATTGCATTTCCTGCAGATGCCAATTCGATCTTCAATTCTAGTTCTGTTAGATGGGTCATGATCTTTCTCGTAACAATTCATTCTTGAAATATGATTGATGGAACGTGCTTGGTAAGGGCAGGCTAGAACACATGCGGAACAGCCGACACAAAGCTTCTGGTCAATGTCCACAATTCCTTCTCTGGTTTGATAGGTGGCCTTGGTGGGGCAAACTTTAAGACATGGAGGGTTATTGCAGTGCATGCAATTCATGGTCAGAAACAGACGATTTATCTTGCCGTCATCTATTGATGTCCGATCAATCAGCCAGCGCCAAGCAGATTCATGCGGTACATTGTTTACCTGGTTGCAAACTTCCACGCATGAGCTGCAGCCTATGCATTTACGCAAATCTATTGTCATTGCCCAGCGAGCCATGAAGTTCTCCAATCCAGAAAGATCATTACACTGTCTCAATGTCTGCTGTGCAGCTTCAAATGTTCCGAGAGTCTCAGAGTCAGCGCCACCAAGGTCAGGCAAGGATTGGCATAACCACCAGTGGGAAAAACAGAGGGACCGGCAACATACAAATTAAACAGCCCATGGACCCGGCAATTCAAGTCTACGACCCCTTGCCTGGGATTGTCGTTCATGCGGGTCGTACCCATATGATGCCAGCCACCGCGGACAGGATGCGGGATTAATTCGTTTTTCATCGTCACAAACAATTGCCCCAGTTTTTGTTTTTTGAGTTCTTCCGAGATGATCTCCTGGGATCGAACCGCGCTGTGAATATCGATAGGGCTGAATCGCCAATCCAGGCTAACGCGGTTTTGTCCAAAGACATCTTTCTCCTGCCCAAGGGTGACCCGGCTGTCAGGGTTGGGCACCTGCTCGCTCATATGATTCAAGTGGTAAACATTCAATTTTTTTTGGGAAAATAGTCTAATGAGCCGCTTTCTCAGGTTTCGAGAAATAGTCAGGGATACATCATTCAAATTTAGGAGAATATTAGAAAGATGCCGTCCAGGATCGTCAGGCATTTTCCCGCGAAGCATACTGTTGCGCAAGGCCCTTAACGATTCGACTCCATCGGTCTGAATCGCTGGATAAAAAAATTCCAGAAATCTGGAATATGGAGTAACCACGGGTTTTAACTCCATTACGTAGTTCGCCAGATTCTCTTGACGCAGCTTTTGCTCAGTCAATGCAAGCTTGCCAAGGATTGGAACCCCTTTTACAGAATGCACCATATTGTAAAGAGCCGTTTTTCGGAACATTTTCGGATCTGAAGGTATGAACAAGCCTGAATGGTAGTGCAAATGTTCCATAAAAAAACGGCCAACCAGATCGTTCTGATTCCCCAGTCCGGTTTTTTGCTGCTTGTTTGACAAAAGCAACAAACGTGCGGTTTCAATGCCGCCGCAGGCCAGGATATAGGTTTTGGCCGATATCTCAAACCTATTGTCATTTAAAGATGATGCATGGACCTTTACAATACTCTTGATGCTCTCATTTGCTTCAATGTCAAGGACTGTTGCATGGTGCAATAATTTTATATTTATTGCTTTCCTGATATCTTCTGCATATTCGTTCAAAAAAGGCTCCCTGGAGCCAAACTTGAAGATGACGGTATCAACGATATCCCTGTCAAGGGGAAGAGGTGGCGTTGTTTCGGGGTCAATCCAGTCCTCGAGTTGGAAACCGTGGGGTATAATTTTGCAAAAAGCTTCAGCACGATTGTAAAATGGATCAAGCGCAGTTTTGCCGAATGGCCAACCGCTGTAGGGGATTTCCTCGCGTTTTTCAAAGTCGATGGGATCCAGGGGACGCATTCTTGCACCGAACTGGTTTTCGCCCATGGCCAGCAGCCACCGGTTTGTAGATCCTCCCAGACCCCTGGGTCTCGCTGTGTCAAGGGGGAAATAGGGATGTCCAACATTTTCACCAAAACTCAAAAGTTGCGACTGCTTTTCCGGCTTGAGCCCACCACTCTCCAGTAAAAGGACCTCGCAGCCATGATTGATGAATGTGTGTGCAAGGGTCATGCCCGCGGTCCCGGCACCGATAATGCAAATGTCCGCCTGAAGAACCTCGTTGGGGCCAATTGTTCTGCCGTCAATTTCCATAGATTATTCCGGCAGTTGGTATGATTGAAAATGCTTTATTTGCTCTGTACGCAAAATATCGCAGAGGCGGTGTTCAGGAATTTTCACATCAGAAAGGGTCAAAGCTTGGTCAGTACTGATATCATGCAATAAGATGCACCCTTCAGCCAAGCCCATGGGCAATAGACCTTCAGTTGACGCTAAATCATGGTTTTCCAGAGTGCCATAGCAGGTGAATCCACCGATGCCATCGATGACCTCGCCCTTTTTCAGGTCCCGCTTGGCCATGGTGATCACTTCGCAGACCGGTGCTCCAATCGGCGCGACAGCGGCGTCATTGAAAAGGACGGCCCGGGCCACGGTGATGGGCA
>SLLG01000072.1 GCA_007134215.1 Opitutales bacterium
CGTGTGCGCTACCTGACGGACGGGGCGGTGATCGGGAGCAAGGGGTGGATCGAAGGCTGGCTGCGGGAGCGGAAGGCGGCGCGCAAGACACCGCCGAAGCGAATGCGCTTCGCGGACTGGGGCGGGCTGTGCAGTTTGCGCGACTTGCGCAAGGATGTATGCGGGTGAAGGCGCAGCGTTGGTTCTTTACGGTAACCTATGCATCGCGGCGACTGCTTCGATCCGTTCTTTGTATTGGTCCTTCCACTTCGTCCATATGGGAACGGGATGCGACTGCGCTTTGCGCGGAGCATCGGAGGTGAGCAAGGCGCGTAGGGACGCTTCGAGGTCCGCTGTGTCTTTGGCGGCGTCTGTTGCCGAGCCTTCGTAGAAGTGAGCGCCGGGCAGGCACTCGGGGTAAGCGAGGCGCCTTGGAACGACTGCCGTGGCGCCGGCCTGGGCAACCTCAAGCATGGAGAGCCCCTGAAAGTCATGCACCGCAGTCGAAACACCGATACCTGCTTTGCGGATCCACTGGCGGTAGGTGGCGGCATCGGCCTCGCCCCAGTGGACAATGTGTTTGGCGAGTGCGGCGGCGTCTCCGGCGAAAGTGTTGTCCCGTCCACCTCCGCAGCCCATCATTGCGAGTCGGAAGTCGATGCCATCTTCGCTCAAGCGGCGTAGGGCGGCGAGGAAGCGCTTCGGTTGTTTGTCCCATTCCCAGCGGTGGTTCCATACGATGAGGGATGGGTCTTTGGGTGAACTCCGGTAGCTTTCGAACTCCTCCGTGAGCGGGACGGGGAGAATACCGGATCGTTCGGATGCTCGTCGAAGGGGATCGCCAGGCAGCCGCTCCGGGAAGCGCCTGAGGAGCGATGCGGCCCCTTCGAGAAATGTGTCGCGGTTGTAAGCGGTGTTGAAGCTGATCCAGTCTGCGCAGAAGGCGTTCTGCAGGCTTTGGAACTGCCAGCCAATGCGGTGGACCTCGCTCTGTGTGTCGCCGTGAGGGTGGGCGAATTGGTTTTCGTGGAAATAGGTCAACAGGGGCGGCGAGCGGAGACCGGCGCACATCGCTCTTAGCGGAACAACTCCAGTGAGGCTCGTGGCGATGATGAGATCGTAGTCGGTGCGGGCGAGCCCCGGGTCGTCTCCCAGCGCCCAAAGCCACCCGGAAGCGCGGACCCGCCAGCTGAAGTGGCGCGCCGGTTGGGTCTTGAGCGTCCACGTGATCCCGGGTAGTGCGGCCATCAGGCCCTCGCACCAATACCGGTGGCTCGCCGAGTGGTAACTGCTGAGAAGGAGAATGCGCACGGGCGGGAGTGTCGGCGGGGAACGCCGCGCCATCAAGGTAAGATCTTGCGAAAATAAAATACAATGTAATTTTTATTTGCTCAATTTATAACCAACAACGTAATTTTTTATTGACTGAATGATCCACGGTGGACCTGGATTGAAGGGATTGGCGCGGGCGGCAGGCTCAGTCGCCGTAACCGAGGTTGGACTGGAGCCATCTTTCGGCTTCTTCGAGGGACCAACCCTTGCGTTCGGCGTAGTCGGTGACTTGGTCCTCGGCGAGGCCGCCGACGTTGAAGTATTTGGCTTCCGGATGGGCGAAGTAGAGTCCGGAGACGGAGGCGGGCGGTGCCATGGCGTAGCTGCTCGTTAGAGTGGCCCCCGTGTGTTTTTCGGCTTCGAGGAGATCCCAGATGGCCTGCTTTTCGGTGTGCTCGGGGCAGGACGGGTAACCGGCGGCGGGGCGGATGCCGCGGTATTTTTCGCGGATCATCCAGTCGACGTGCGGGTGCACCTCGTTGTGGCCGGCTTTCAGGCGGTCGCCGAATTTGAAGGGCTCGTTTCTGCCATAGCCCATTTGGTCGCGGATGAGTTTGTGGCAGTACTCGGCGAGTCCCTCGGCGAAGCGGTCGGCAAGCGCCTGGATGATAATGGCGGTGTAGTCGTCGTCGTTGTCCTTGAAGGTGCGCGCGTATTCCTCGATTTCGGTGCCGGCGGTGACGCAGAAGGCGCCCGTGTAGTCAATACGGCCGGATGTCTTCGGGGCGACGAAATCGGCGAGGCTCAGGTAGGGTGCGTCTTTGTCGGTTTTCTGCTTTTGCTGGCGGAGGAAGCGCAGGGTGGCGAGGACGCGTGAGCGGTCTTCGTCGGCGTAGACTTCGATGTCGTCACCGATGGAGTTGGCGTGCCAGAGCCCGCACACGGCGCGCAGGCGCAAGTGCCTGTTGGTGACGAGGTCGTCGAGGACGCGCCGCGCGTCGTTGTAGAGTTTGCTGGCTTCTTCACCGCGCTTTTCGTGTGTGAGGATCTTCGGAAAGCGCCCGCGCATCTCCCATGAGATAAAGAAGGGCGTCCAGTCGAAATATTCGACGACTTCGGCGGGGTCGATGTCGTTGAATATCTGGACGCCGGTCTTCTCGGGCTGCGCGATGTCGGCTTTGGACCAATCGCAGGCGAAGCCGCGCTTCCGCGCCTCGGCGATGGAAACGTATTTGGGCCGGTCGGCCTTGTTTTTCTCGTGGCGTTTCCGGTTTTGCTCGTGGCTCTCGTTCAACTCGGCGACGAAGGCGTCGCGCTTCTTCGGGTTGATGAGTTGGTTGCACACGCCCGTGACTCGCGAGGCGTCGAGGATGTGGACGACGGGGCCGCTGTAGTGCGGGGCGATCTTGACCGAGGTGTGGAGTTTCGAGGTCGTCGCGCCGCCGATAAGCACGGGGGTCTTGAAGCCCTGTTTCTCCATCTCCTTGACGTTGGTAATCATTTCGTCGAGGGAGGGCGTAATGAGGCCGGACATGCCGATGAAGTCGGCGTTGTGCTCGCGGGCGGCGGCGAGGATTTTGTCGAGATCGCACATGACGCCGAGGTCGACCACCTTGTACCCGTTGCATCCGAGGACGACAGCGACGATGTTTTTGCCAATGTCGTGGACGTCGCCCTTGACCGTGGCGATGACGAAGGTGCCGGCCTTGCCGCTGTCCTTCTTCTCCTTTTCCATGTAGGGGAGAAGGTAGGCGACGGCCTTTTTCATGACGCGCGCGCTCTTCACGACCTGGGGCAGGAACATCTTCCCCGAGCCGAAAAGGTCGCCCACGATCTTCATCCCGTCCATGAGCGGTCCCTCAATGACCTCGAGCGGCTTGTCGTATTTTTGCCGGGCTTCTTCGGTGTCCTCGTCGACGTGCGAGGTAATGCCTTTTACGAGGGCATGGGCGAGGCGTTCTTCGACGGTGCCTTCGCGCCAGTCGTTTTTCCCATCGCTACCGTCTTTTTTTTTATCCGCGCCGTTGCCGTCGGCGGGCGCGGGGACAGCCCCCGCGCCGCCTTCGAGGAATTTTTCGAGGACCTCGGGGTTGCCCTCCTTCGCGGCGCGCTCGAAGAGATCGCGGAGGAGATTCATGCCTTTGACCATGGCGGCGTTGATACGCTCTTCCGGGGTGCCCGCGCCGAGCTCGACCGTTCCGGCTTTCACGGCTTCGGCGAACTCGATGAGCTTTTCCGTGGCGTCGGGGCTCCGGTTGAGGAGGACGTCTTCGACGAGCGCTTTGAGCGCGGGGTCGATCTCGTCATACTCCATGAGCATGCCGGGATTGACGATGGCCATGTCGAGACCGGCCTTGACGGCATGGTGGAGGAAGGCCGCGTGCATGGCCTCACGCACGGGGTTGTTGCCGCGGAAGGAGAAAGAGATATTGGAGAGACCGCCGCTTGTGAGGGCACCGGGGCAGCGCTCCTTCACTCCGCGGACGCCTTCCATGAAGTCGACCGCATAGTTGTTGTGCTCCTCCATCCCCGTGCCGACGGTGAGGATATTGAGGTCGAAAATGATGTCCTGCGGTTCGAAGCCAACTTCGTCGACAAGGATCTTGTAGGACCGCTCGGCGATTTCGACTTTACGCGCGGCGGTGTCGGCCTGGCCCTGCTCGTCGAAGGCCATGACAACGGCGGCCGCTCCGTAGCGCGCGATTTTGCGCGCCTGTTCGCGGAATTCGTCTTCGCCGTTTTTGAGGCTGATGGAATTGACAATGCATTTGCCTTGGCAACATTTGAGGCCGGCCTCAAGGATGGACCAGCGGGAGCTGTCGATCGTCACGGGAACGCGCGCAATGTCGGGCTCGGAGGCGACGAGGTTGAGGAACTTAACCATGCAGGCCTCGCCGTCGAGCATGCCTTCGTCGAAGTTAACGTCGATGGCATGGGCGCCTTTCTCCACTTGAGAGCGGGCAATGGCAAGGGCACCGTCGAGGTCGTCGTTCTTGACGAGCTTCTTGAAGCGCGGCGAACCGGTGACGTTGGTGCGCTCGCCCACGTAGATGAACGGCGATTCTCCGGAAATGACGTTGAGCGCTTCGAGCCCGCTCACGCGCAGGCCCGGCTTCGGCGCGGGTATCTTGCGCGGCGGGTACTGCCCCACCTGGTCGGCCACACGTTTGATGTGCGCGGGCGTCGTGCCGCAGCAGCCGCCGACCATGTTGACGAGGCCGTCGCGGGCGAAACCGGCGACGGAGTCCCCCGTGTGTTTCGGGGTTTCGTCGTAGCCCGTGTCGCTGAGCGGGTTGGGCAGACCGGCGTTCGGATAGACGTGGACATAGGTCTCGGCTACGCGCGACAGCTCCACGAGGAAGGGACGCATGAGGTCCGCCCCGAGGGCGCAATTGAGGCCGACGCAGAGAGGCTTGGCGTGGCGGATGGAGTTCCAGCAGCCTTCGACCGTCTGGCCGGAGAGGGTGCGCCCCGACTGGTCGGTGATGGTGATGGAGACGATGACGGGCAGTCGCTCCCCGCGGCCGTCAAAGAAATCGCCGATGGCGTGGAGGGCCGCCTTCAGGTTGAGCGTGTCGAACGTCGTCTCGGGCAGGAGGGCGTCGACACCGCCTTCGACGAGGGCTTCCACTTGCTCGTAGTATGCCTTGTAGAGTTCGTCGTAGCTGGTGGCGCGGTACTCCGGGCGGTTGACGTCGGGCGAGATCGAGGCGGTGCGGTTGGTCGGCCCGATAGCTCCGGCCACAAAAGCCGGGCGGCCCTGCTTTTCCGCGATTTCATCCGCCACCTTGCGCGCGATGCGCGCGGACTCGATGTTTAGTTCGCGCACGCGGTCCTGCAGGTGGTAGTCGGCTTGGGCGATGGTCGTGCCGCTGAAGGTGTTCGTCTCCACCATGTCCGCGCCGGCTTCGAAGAACTCGCGGTGGATCGTCTCGATGATGTCGGGCCGTGTGAGGGAGAGGAGGTCGTTGTTGCCCTTCAAGTCTCCCTCAACATCCTTCAGGCTCTCATTGCGGAAATCCTTCTCCTCCAGCTTGTATTGCTGGATCATCGTGCCCATCGCGCCGTCGAGCACGACAATGCGCTCCGCGAAGAGGTCGGCCAGGGACTGGCCCCGCTTCGTGTAAGGCTTCGGCGCCGGCCCGCGCCGCTCGGTCGTTTTGTTTTGCGCTGTCATATTTTCAGAACCCATCAACGAATCCGGATATGATGATGAATGCAACCGGAAAGTTTGAGCGACGTATCCCGCTGCCATGGCCGTGCACCGGAAGATCCGCGCCTCCGCGCGGTTTTGTGCGGACCTGATCCAGCGGGCCACTTTTTCGTTTGGGCAGGGCGGAGGATTGATCGGCAATAGAATAGCAAGTAATTAAATCATTGTCGCAATAATCAACAACGTAATATTTTGTTGCGCGCGTCTCGGCGGTGCCGGTCGGGCGGTGCCGGGGCTGTTCAGGCGGGGTGGACTTTGCCGTCGCCGAGGTCGGCGAGGAGTTGGTTGACGACCGTCCGGAGGGCGCGGGCGCCTTGGGCGGGGGCGAGGCGGTCGGCGGGGGGCACGTGGATGAAGCCGGCGAGGCAGGCGCGGGGGTGACGTGCGAGGTGGTGGAAGAGGGCGTAGCTGACGTGGTTGCAGAGGTAGGCGCCGGCGTCGTCGGAGACCTCGGCGGGAATGCCGGCGGCTTGGAGGGCGTCGGCGAGGTCGTCGGCGGGGAGGGAACTGCGGAGGGTGTCCGGTCCGCCGGGGACGACGGCTTCGCCGGGCGGTTTCGCTCCCCCGGTGTCGGCGAGGGCGGTGTCGTTGCGGTTGCGGGCGAGGCGTTCGAGAGTGATGCGGTCGCGCCCGGCGGCGACACCGAGGCAGAGGACGAAGCGGGTTTCTTCGCGCAGCGCGGCAAGGAGCCGCGGGGCGGCGTCGGCCCAGGAGACGGGGAGGACAAACTTGCGCGCCCGCCAGCCCGGCGGCAGGTCGGGGGACCATGCGGCGAGGATGGCTTCGGATGGATTCTCCGGGAAGCCGCTGAACGGGCCGAAGGCGGTGACGAGGATTTCGTGCACGGGTTTAGTGGAAGGGCCAGACGAAGGGAACAATCAGGACCGTGCCGATGCAGTAGATCGCGTTCATGGGGAGACCGACCTTGAGGAAGTCGGTGAATTTATACCCGCCGACGCCGTAGACATAGGTGTTTGTCTGGTAGCCGATGGGGGTGGCGAAACTCGCCGAGGCGGCGATACACACGGCGATAACGAATCCCCTTGGATCGACGCCGAGGACGCCCCCGAGCCCGATGGCGATCGGAGTCATGAGGACGACCGAGGCGTTGTTGGAGATGACTTCAGTCATTGTCGTGCAGACGAGGTAGATGGCTAGGAGCAGAACTATGGGAATCCACTCGGGCGGGATGCCAAAGCCCGTCAGCTCCACGAGTCCGCCCGCGATGAGGGCGCTGGTGCCGGTGCTCTCCATGGCGAGACCGACCCCGAGCATGCCGTAGATGAGGAGGAGAATGCTCCAGTCGATGGCGGCGTAGCCTTCCTTGGGTTTCACGCACCCCGTCAGAAAGAGGAAAATGACCGCCGGGATGACCGCTCCCTCGATGGGCACAATGCCGAAGGAGGCCAGAAACATGACCACTGCCACGGTGCCGATGGCGATGGGCGCTTTTTTGCGCAGGCTCGCGGCGGGGGTGGCGGGGCGGTCGAGGAGGAGGATGTCGTCGCCGCGCCGGATTTGTTCGATGGCCTCGTCGGTGCCCATCATGAGGATGGTGTCGCCTTCGGCGAGGGGCTGGGAGTCAATCTGGTCGCGCAGGTTGATGCCGCGCCGGTGGATGGCGATGATGATGACACGGAAGCGCTGCCGGAAGTTCAGCTCGCGGATGCTCTTGCCGGCGATGCTCGAGCGCGGGCCGATGATCCCTTCGACGATAGAGCCCTTGTGCGCGGAGATTGTTTCGAGCCCGACTTCGAGGCCGAGGTCGAGCCCCTCGACGGACCGGGCGTGGGCTACGCCGCCGGGGCGGCAGGAGAGGACGAGCCGGTCACCCGCTTCGAAGGGTGTGTTTTTGAGGTCTCCCTTGAGTGCGACTTCGTTGCGGATGATTTCAAGCATGCGCACACCGCGGTTCTTGAGGACGCCGCTGTCCACGGCGGTCTTTCCGACGAGGTCGGAATTCGGGCGCACAAAGGCTTCGGTGATATATTCCTTGCGCTCTTCGTCACTTAGCAGGGCGGTGAGTTGCTGGCGCACGGGAAGAAGGCGCGGAGCGATAAACGTCAGGTAAACCGCCCCGACCAGCATCATGGGTAGACCGACCCACGCGAATTCAAACATGTGCAGGCGGCCGTGCCCGGAGGAATCGAGGATCCCGCTGGCGAGAAGGTTGGTGCTCGTGCCGACGAGGGTGGATGTCCCGCCGAAGATGGAAGCGTAGGAGAGGGGAATGAGCATCTTTGAGGCGGGCACGTCGAGGCTGCGGGCGAGGCTCAGGATGACGGGCAGGAAGACGATGACGACGGGGGTGTTGTTGATGAAGGCCGAAAGCAGCGCGACTCCGAGGATAACCACGAGCAGCGTGGTCCGGTAGCCGAACCGCGTGATGCCGCGCAGCATGTTCGCCATACCGTCGATGACGCCGGTCTTCTGCAGGGCCGCGCTGAGGATGAACATAGCCGCCACCGTGAGGGGGGCGGGATTGGCGAACACCGAAATCATCTGGCGCACGTCCGGCAGCGTCTCCGCAAAGGGCAGGAAGCCGCCAACGAGCACAAGGCCGAAGGCGACCATCGCGGTCACGTCAGGGGTGATCTTTTCCCAGACAAAGAGCCCGAATGTCAGCGCGAGCACGGCGAGCACAAACCATGTTTCCCAGGTCATCGTATCGGATCGGTGGTCATCGGAAAGTGGGCGGAGAGTCTTTCCGTCCTCGGCGGGGCGTCAATGCTTTCGCGCGGGCCGTTGGGGCTTGCCGGGGGCGTGGGGCGCGGCATGGTGGGAAGATTCCCGATGCCTTCCTCGACCGTCGAAAACTATGTGAAGGAGATTTTCCTCCTCCAGGCCGCCGACCGGAGCCGTCCGGTGCCGATGGGGCAGGTGGCCAACGCCCTCGACGTCTCCGCCGGCACGGCGACGACGATGATGAAGTCGCTCGAGCGCGCGGGCCTGCTCGCCTACACCCCGCGCCGTGGCGTGCGCCTGACGCCGGAGGGCGAGGCCCTCGCGCTCGGCATGATCCGGCGGCACCGCCTCGTGGAGCTTTTCCTCGTAAAAGTGCTCAAGCTCGACTGGACGGAAATCCACGACGAGGCCGAGCAGCTCGAGCACGCTCTCTCCGACCGGGTGCTCGACGCCCTCGACGAATTCCTCGGGCACCCCGAGGCCGACCCGCACGGCGATCCGATTCCACGCGCGCGCGGTCCCTTCGAGGAGCGGGCGCTGGAGAGCCTCCGCACCTGCGGCGTGGGCGAAACGGTGCGCGTGGCGCGCATTTCCGACCAGAACGCGGAGTTCCTGCAATTTGTCGAGGCAAATGCCCTCAAGCCCGGCACCCGGCTGAAAGTCACCCACCGCGACCGTGTGGCCGACTCCACCACCATCGAGGGTGCCAAAGGCGGCCGCACCCTCACCCTCGGCTCCACCGCCGCCGGGAAGATTTTGGTGGAGTAGGTCGGGGTAATGAGGACCGCATGCCGCCGTTTTGGTACGGGTTCATTCCGTCGGCGACGGCTCGATCCATTCGGCGGCTTCGGGGTCGTAAACCCATGGGTAGGCGTCGAGTGCGCTCCAGAGCCATTGTTCCGCGGCGGCATCCCATGCCCAGAAGCCGCGGCGGACTTCGTTGATGTGCCACCAACGGTTGCCGAGCGTCCGCGTCCACGGATTGTGCGCGGCGTGGCCGTATCCGACATAGGGCACGGGGAACCACGTGTCGGTGGGCGGGCCAATGGTTGGCGGGGGAAATTCGAGGAAGTCCCAGACCCGCATAAGCCGGGTGTCGACCCGGTGCCCGGGGTGGCTTTCGCGCCCGTCGTCGGCGTGCGCTGTCACGGTGTAGCGGTAGGCGTTTTCTTTATCGAGTTCCTCGTCTTGATCGAGCCAGACGGTTTCCGTGGTCTCGCCCACGGTGACGAGGGGCGGAACGGCGTCGTCGCCGTCGGCCTCGGTTTCGCGGTGGACGCGGTAGAAATCCGCACCTTCGACCGGTTCCCACCATAGGCGAACGGCGAATTCGGACTCCGGCCCGTCGAAGCGGGCGACGGGTTGGGGCAGGTAGTCCGCGCCGTCTTCGAAGAAGCCGAGCCGTCCATGAACATTCCGAACAAGGAAGACACCGTCGTCGGCGACCAGTTTGAACGGCTCATGGGCGTGCCCCGTAAGGATACTGCCCCAGTTCGTGTTGACGCGCATTTCGGGGCCGTCGGCGATCGTTTGGAAGACAGCGTGGCGGCCGGTATCGGATTCGAATGCGAGGCGCACGAAGGTCAGACCATGGAATGCCTCGGCGGCGACCGGTGCTCTGGACAACGAGACGGAGACCGAATCCTCCGGTAACGGCGTTTCCGATATGGTTTCAACGCCGGATTCATCGGCGAAGTCCGGCGGCATGGCGTCTTCGTGCGTCCAAACAAGGCCGTCGACGGACGAGAACACCTCCGGCTCGCCGTAGCCGGCGCCACCGATTTCAATTTCCTCCGGCGGCGGCAGGGCCTCGCGGGACAGCCAGAAGCGACCTTTGAAGTAGACGAAGTTCACCCGGTGGGGAAGGCTTGCCGCCGGTTCCGGCAGATTGGCGAGAACCCACGTTTGGCCGTCCGTCGTGACAAGGGTACTGCGGGCGTTGAACTGGATGACGGCCCGCCCGTTGCCCGCCGCGATGCAGGGAGGACCGGGCGGGAGGTCGACCTCCGCGCGGGTCCACGTGTGTGTATCCTGCGAAACGAACGCACCGGCGGTAGCCCACGGTGTGCCGATGCCGATGTATATGCCGTTGAGTGCGACATAGCTGCCGATGAACGCATTGTGATGGGTCCACTCGACGCCGTCGGTGCTTTCAAGCCATTGCACGGGAAAGGCACCGCTGAGGGCGAGGGCCGTGCCGCCCGCCGGGGTGATCCATGCTTCGCGGAGGGCGGGTCCGGGGATTTGAAGGACAGAATTCCATTCCATGCCGTCGGCGGTGAGCAGGATTTCCGTGTGGTTCGATCCGGAGAGCAGGGCCGCCGATCCGCCCGGGGTTTCGAGGAGAACGTCCCGCCATGACGTAGACCGGGGAACCTCGCCTTCGAAGACGGTATCAAACGACTCGAAATCCGCCGTGCGGCGGATGACCGCGGTGCGGGTCTGATCGTGCGGCTCGCCGACGAGCGAGAGGAAGAGGTAGGCGTCTCCCTTTGCATGCATGCGGGCTCCGGGTTCGACGGCGGCGCGCTTCTCCCATGTGCGTGCGTCGCTGGAGAAGATCAGCGCGCCGTCCGCGCGAAGGGCGACGAACTCGCCGGCGTGCGTGGTGAGGGCGGTCACGGAGCCGCCGGTGTGGGTGTATTGCCACGCGGGGGCGGCGGAAGCCAGCGGGACAACCGCCAAAACGGCGGCAAGAACGACGCGGAAGCGCCGCGCGGGGATGGCTTTTTCAAACATAGCAAGGTCCGGTAACGAGGTTCTAATCTTTGCGATTCACCGTGGGGATACGAACTACTGAGGCAGGTGGATGCAGTTTTTTTGATCGCAGGATTTGTCAGTGCTTCACGACGGCAGTCGACTGTTCGCATATACGCCGAATCCGAAGCTCAAAAATCGAGAATGAAACTGTCGCCC
>SLLG01000120.1 GCA_007134215.1 Opitutales bacterium
CCATGTCGAAACCCCCGATGAAGTCGCCGCACGCATCGAAAAGGCAGCCTCCATCGTCGGTGCCGAACGCATCGGCTGGGTACACCCCGACTGCGGCTTCTGGATGCTCAAACGCTCCATCGCCGACCGCAAGATCGAGGCCCTCGTCAAAGGCCGCGACCGCTACCTCGGGCGCTGAGCGGGGTAGTGGACACACTCCCCGTCGCACCGGTCTCCCATCCGCACATCGCGCAGGCGGAGACCGGAGACATCTTCGGCCACGATGGGGTGGCGTGCGTCGGGAGCCAGCAGGCGAAACGCTATATCCGCGAGCGACACATCGGCGGCATGACGGATGTAGAATCCCCATGCGGGCAGGTGTTTGCCGGTGTTTCTGCCGCCGGTCTTTTGAAACATATTGATTTCCGGGTAAGCATCACTGTTTTCCGGGACGGTTTCCATGACCGCTTCCGCCGACACACCGCCGCAGTAATCGCCGCGGAACCCGCCGAGGTGGATACGGCGCACGGGATGGCCGGGATATCCGGTAACGGAGCACACGTGCGGGCCACAGGAGCGCGCGAGGACGTCGGTGACACGAATGTCCTCAAGCGCCCCCGCGCCGCGGAAAGGCTCATCGCCCAGCCGACGGTCGTGCCGGTTGCCGAGTTTGATGAAGACCGGGGCGAAGACGCGCTCCACTGTCAGGCCCGTGACGGTGATGCCCCGCATGATCCCGCCGTCGGCGCACTCGAAGGCGCAGCCCGTGATCACCGGCCGCCCGTCGGGAAAACCCTCCAGCGGCGCCGCTTCGCGCGAGGGCGAGATGATGCAATTGGCGATGCGGATATTCTCGAAGCCGCCCACGCTCTCGGTGCCGAACTTGATCCCGTGGCAGTTCGACCGCAGGCGGCAATTGCTCACCGCAATGTTGCGGCACGGTGCCGGACCGGTGCTCTTGAAGACGAGCGCGTCGTCATGGCTGTCGATGTCGCAGTCGCTCACGAGGACGTCCGCGCAGCCGTCGATATCGAGCCCGTCGTTCGTTTTATTGCCGTGGTTCCAGACCCGTAGGTTGTGCAAAAACAGCTCCTCGCAGGCGAGGTATTGCTGCATCCACGAGCCGGAACACCGCAGCGCCACGTCGCGCACAGTCGCCCGGCGGCAGGCGACAAACTGAATATTCGCCGGACGCCCTTCGTTTCCCCGCGGAAAGGAGTGAGCGGCGCAGCCGCCCGCCCCGTCGATCAAGCCCGGCCCCGTCACAGACACATCCTGCGCCCCGCAGGCATAGACAATACGCCGGTCAAACGCCCGGCGGCTGCGCACCACTCCGGCCTCGACTGGGCAATCCGGCGGGTAGTCCTCCGGATTATCCGTCCCCTTGAGCACGGCGCCGGGGTACAGATGCAACTCGCATCCGCTGCGGAGGCGCACCGTCCCGGTGAGCCATACGCCCGGCGGCACGACGATGCGCCCGCCCTCCCCGCCAAGCGCGTCCACCGCCGCCTGGATCGCCGCAGTGTTGACCCGCTCACCACCCGCGACCGCGCCGAATGCCTCGATGGAATGGATCATCACCGCCATCCGAAAATAACCACGCAGCAAACCCAAGGAAAAAGCACGCGGCTCCAGCAAGACCGCCGCGCGCCCCGATGGCGCTCGGATGGTTGACGAATCCGTCTGCGCGGTTATATTTCGCGAGTTTTTCATAACAACGAAGGCCCACAGATGAATGAAGAAAACCGCACAACTCAACGACCTGCGCACACCCCGTCTTCCGGCGGGACAACACCGCCCGCCGATCCGGCGCGACGGGCTTTTCTCGGCGGCGGCGCGGCCGCACTCGCGGCGTGGGGGCTCGGAGCGTTCGGGGGCCCGGCGGCCTCCGCCGGAGCCCACGGCGCGGCGGACAGCGGATTCGATCCATTCGCCGTGCCGGAGGCGGACGGCGAGTACGGTCTTTTCGAACTCGACTACCCCTACGACGCCCTCGAAGACGCCATCGACGCAAAGACGATGGAGCTGCACCACAGCATCCATACCGAGGGCTACCGCGTCGGCCTCAATAATGCTTTGAAAGAGCTGGAGGCGGCGCGCTCGGGCGACGACTTCGGCAAAATCCAGTATTGGCAGAACCAGCTCGCCTTCCACGGAGCCGGTTTCATGCTCCACCTCGTATTTTTCAAGAACATGGCCCCGGCGGGCACGACGCGCCCCGGCTCCAGCCTGCGCTCCCTCATGCGCCGCCACTTCGGCGGGCTCGAGGAAATGAAACGCCACTTTTCCGCCGCCGCGCGCACGGTGGAAGGCAGCGGATGGGCGATCCTCGGCTACCAGCCGGTGGGCGACCGCTTCATTATCATGCAGGCGGAGAAACACCAGAACCACACGCAGTGGGGTGTCTTCCCTGTCCTTGCCATCGATGTGTGGGAGCACGCCTACTACCTGCGCTACCAAAACCGCCGCGCGGACTACGTGGACAACTTCTGGAAAGTCGTGAATTGGGACAATGTCGAAGCACGCGCCCTCTTCGCCCGCGGCACGCGGCCCAGCTGATCCGGAAGCGGCCGCCGCCCCCGCCGGGCGGCACCGCGTCACCGCCCCGGGCATCTCCACAGCCCTGCACCGCTTCGGCCCCTTCGAGCCGCCGGACGGTTGTGGCAGCCTACTCGCGCTGCACGGCTTCACCGGCAGCGGAACCGACTTTGGACCACTCGCGGCGGCAGGTGCGGCATCCGGGTTGCCATGGTTTGCGCCCGATCTTCCGGGGCACGGCGCGTGCCGCGTCGACGATGTGGAGCGCGGGTATTCGTTCGAAGCCGTCGATGCCCTCATCGGAAAGGCTCTCGGGCGCCTTCCGCCCGGCCCGCGCCGCCTCCTAGGCTACTCCATGGGCGGGCGGCTCGCCCTGCACTTCGCCGTCAACCAGCCCGGCGAGGTCGACCGGCTCTACCTCATCGGAGCCTCGCCCGGCATCGAAACGGCCCGGCACCGGGAGGACCGCCACGCCAACGACCTCCTCCTCGCCGAGCGGATCGAGCGCGACGGCATCGCATGGTTCGCGCCGCACTGGGAGCACCGCCCCATTATCCGGACCCAGGACAGCATCCGGGCGTCATGGCTCGGCCCCATGAAGGCGCGGCGGCGGCGCCTCGATCCCCCCGCCCTCGCCCACAGCCTCCGCGGGCTCGGCACCGGCGTGATGCCCTCCCTCTGGGACCGCCTGCCCGCCCTCACCGTGCCGACGACTCTCTTCGTCGGGGAACACGACACCAAGTTCCTCGACATCGCCCGCGAAATGTGCCGCCGCTGCCCCGCGCTTGCCCTCGCCGTCATCCCGCGCGCCGGACACTGCGCCCATCTCGAAAACCCGAAAGCCTTCGTCGAAGCCTTCGCCAAACGTCTCGGCCCGTCGCAGCCCTCCGCGTCCTGAGCCATTCCACCCCCCTCCGCGGTCAAACGGTGCCGCCCGGAAAAACCCTTATTTTTCCTTTGCACACTTCGGGGATTTCGTTAAAAACATATCAATTCTTTTAGGATTGAGTTGCTTTGCTGAAACCGGCTGATGCCGTGCCGACACTACTCCGAATCGTCCCGTCGACCGCTCCGTCAGCCGCAAATACGAGGGATGAACGATGGCCAAAAGTAAGAAAGACAAGGGAATCAGCCGGATTGATTCCGGCTCCACCCACGGTTGGTTTGTGCGCGGATACCGTAACGGAAAAACGTATTCACGGCTCTTCAGCGACCTGAAGTGCGGCGGAAAGCGCAAGGCCCTGCGGCAGGCACGCGAATACCGCGACCAGCTCCACGACGACCTCGCCAAAATCCCGCAGAAGCCGCGCGCCCGCCGCATTGTCTTCCGCGACTCGCGCAACACCACAGGCGTCCTCGGTGTCTGCCGCACAGCGAAAAAGGGAGCCAACGGACTCCTCAACGAGTGCTACTCCGTCAGCTGGCGCCCCGAGCCCGGCGTGCAGAAATGCACTTCCTACTCCATCCGCAAGTACGGCGAGAAACAGGCGTTCCGCCTCGCCGTCGCCCATCGTAAACGCGTTCTCAAAGAGATCTACGGTCCGTCCGTCCTGCGCAAACTGCGGCAGGCCGCCACTTGACATCCGGCTGCATCCGTCTTCCCCCGGATGCGCCGCCACGCCCGCCTCAACCCGCCGTCCGTCCGATCCGCGCCGTTTCCAAGAAAAACGGCGGCGGATTCGCGCGGGTGCCGGTTGACGGAAGCAAAAACGGGGCCATGCTAGCGGCATGGAATTGGCTGATCTGCGCCGGGAATACACTAAAAACGGGCTCGACGAGGGAACGATGCCGGAGGGCCCGCTGCCGCTCTTCGAGGACTGGATCAAAACGGCGGCGGAGGCGGATCTTCCCGAACCGAACGCCATGGTCCTCGCGACAGTGAACACGGAGGGGCGGCCCTTCACGCGCACGGTGTTGCTCAAGCAGATGGACGCGCGCGGCCTTGTCTTTTACACCAACTTCGAGAGCCGGAAGGCAAAACACATCGAGGACAATCCGCGGGTCTCGCTCCTCTTTCTGTGGCTCGGCCTCGAACGTCAGGTGAGCGTGAACGGGCGGGCACAGCGCGTGCCGACGGCTGAATCGCTGAAGTACTTTGTCACGCGCCCGTTTGGCAGCCGCCTCGGGGCGTGGAGTTCACCGCAGAGCCGGGTCATCACGTCGCGCTCGCTCCTCGAAGCGAAGCTGGAGGAAATGAAGCGGAAGTTCCGCGGCGGCGAGGTGCCCCTGCCCTCCTATTGGGGCGGCTACCGCGTCGTGCCGGAGTCGTTCGAGTTCTGGCAAGGGCGGCAGAACCGCCTGCACGACCGCTTTCTCTACACGCGCGGCGGGGACGGCACGTGGACGCGCGACCGCCTCGCGCCATGAGCGGCGGCGGGCACACGGCGCCGAGCCTGCTCGTCTTCGGATGCGGATACATCGGCTCCGCCCTCGTCGGGAAGGCGTTGGCCGACGGATGGGAAGTGACTATCGTTTCCAGGAGCCCGGAGCGCATGGTCCGTTTCGCGGAACACCCGCGCGCCGCCTCTGTGCCCGCCGATCTCGCGACAGACGCATGGCACGGGCGCGTCCCGGCGGAGACCTGTCTCGCCGTGAACTGCGTGAGCGGCGGGGGCGGCACGTCCGCCGACTATCGCCGCACCTATGTGGACGGCATGCGGTCCATCGCGGCGTGGGCGCGGAAGGCGCCGCCGCGGTGCTTCGTCTATACCTCCAGCACGGGCGTATATCCGCAGACCGGCGGAGAGACCGTCTCGGAGAAAGACGCGGTCGCGGCGGAAGACGCCCCGGCCCGGCAACGCATCCTCCTCGAAGCGGAGACGCTCGCGCGGGAGGTTCCCGCCACGCGGCGGATTGTGCTACGCCTTGCGGGCATCTACGGGCCCGGAAGACACTACCTGCTCGACCGCCTCGCCGCCGGAGCAACGGTCTTCGAGGGAACGGGCGGTTTCTACCTCAACCTCATCCACCGCGACGACGCCGTCGCGGCCGTCTTCGCGGCGCACACCGCCGCGCTGCCGGAAGGCGCGCACACCTTTAACGTAGCCGACGGGCACGCCGCGACAAAGGCGGAAATCGTCGCATGGCTCGCCGCCCGGATGAAGACGCCGCCACCCGTCTTCGATCCCTCGCGTCAGAGCCCCCGCGCACTCCGCCGCCTCGGTCCCGGCGGCGCCCCGCCCCACCGCCTCGTCGACGCCACCGCCTTCCGCAACGCCACGGGATGGAAACCGGCCTACCCCTCTTTTGAGGCCGGATACCTCCCCATCCTCGACGAGATCCGCCGGCGCTGAAGGCGCGCGTGCCGACGGGGTGACAGGCATTCCTCCGCGTGCCGGTCCCCCTGCGTGTCCATTGCCTCATCCGGTCCGGCAAGGCCGCTACCCGACCGGACGTTCGCGCCGCTGAAACCACTCCGCCAGTTCCGCCCGCCCTGTCGCCCTAAGACGCTCGAAATAGGCGGGACCGGCGTCGCGCACGTGAAACGGGCCGCCCTCACGCATGACGGTATCCAACGGATCCGGCCGATGCGGCGGCGCCGCCATGGCTTCCTCCTTCCACTCACGGAGGATGCGGCACCCCTCGGCGACAAGCTCCGGACGGTCCTCTGCGAGGTTGTGTTGTTCGTGCGGGTCAGCTTCGATATCAAAAACCATGTGCTCCGGGTAGCCGTGATAGCCGTCGTGGTAGGTTTCGATACAGATATACCGGTCCCAGCGGGCTGAGCGCTGGGCGCACCACGCCATTTGCGAGAGCACCAGCGACTTCCGCCCCGCTGTGCTTTTGCCCGGCATGAAATCGCCGGCGAACGAAGCGCCGTCCCATACCGCGGGCACTTCAAGGCCGGACCACTCCAGAGAAGACGCGCCCATATCCAGCGAATACATGAGCCGGTCGTCCGTCTGCCCCGCGCACGCGTCGGTCACTCCCGGCCAGCGCACGATCATCGGAACGCGGTGGGTGATCTCGTCGCCGGTCTGGTGGTCCCCGTAGACCCACAGTTCGCCGAGGTTCTCCCCGTGGTCGGAGGAAAGGATGATTGCGGTGTCTTCATAAAGGCCCGCCGCTTTGAGCGCGGCAATGACCTTGCCGACGTGGTGATCGGCAAAGGCGACACCGCAGTCGTAACCGTCGAACATCATGCGGGCATCCTCCATCGATGCGATCTGCCGCGGCTGCCGCTTTGCGATCTCCGGAAACCGACTCATCAAATCCGGGTTTCCGAACATCCATTCGGGTTCAGGCACAAAGTCGTTCACCTCCTGCGGCGAATGCGGTCCGGCCTTCTCCCAGTGCTCCGCCCGCACCGCCTCGGTATACCATGCCGGCGGCGGCGCGTCCGCAAAGGGATTTCCAAAAGCGCCCGGCGAACGGTAGGGAGTGTGCGGATCCCAGAAATTGACCCACATGAAAAAGGGCGCGTCACCTTTGCCCTTGCGCCCGATCCAGTCAGTGACCTGCGGGGAGATCGCGTCGGCCGTTTCCATTCCGCCGCCGCCGGTGTTGTGCGTTTCCATAAACCCCGCGTACCAATGCCACGCCCCGTGCCTCTGGGCAAAAGGCGAGAACGCCACCGTGCGGTAACCCGCCCCCTGGAACCGCGCGACCCAGTTCGGTTCCGTCAACGAACACGCAAACCCGCGGTCACGCCCTGGGATGCGGGGCTGGCTCGCCTCTCCGCCGTGGTTCACGACGCCGGTGTGAATGCCGAAGCGACCGGTCGTCATCGCTGTGCGCGAAGGCAGGCAGGGCGCGTCCGGCACGTAGCAGCGGGAGAACCGCAGCCCCTCGCGGGCAAGCGCGTCGATGTTCGGGCTCGTCCTCCGGTGGTACCCGTAGCATCCGAGGTGGTCGGGGCGGAGGGAATCGATGTCGATATAAAGGATGTTCATAATGAGTCGCGGACACTACACCCCCTCACGGGTCAACGCCAAGAGCGTTCGCGGGAACATCAGCACTCCACTTTTCCCGCGCAACGCGCCCCGCCATAGACTCGCGGTATGGAAATACACCTACATCGAGGGACCGCTCACCGGTCTTGAACTCGGCGGTGGCGTCCGCCACGCCTCAAGGCACCACCCGCGCGACGGTGCGTGTCTGATCCGTACGCCCAACCGCCCCGCCGCCGTGGCCGGGCGGCCATCCGCGCCCCCGGCACCGCGGGATTGGCAGAGGTTCATGTAGCGCTGAAACAAAATCGCCAAGGCCTCGTCGCCGGGGTCAGCGGTATTCGCGTAGTTCGGGCCGGATGCGGGTTCCGTCTTCAATTCGGTCGGCGGGATGCGCGATGACAGTTTCGCCTGCCTCCAGTCCGGAGGCAACACGCAGCCAGATGCCGCTGCGGCGGTCCGTTTCCACGGGACGGAGGCGTGCGCGGTTGCTTTCGACGACAAAAACCGAAGCCCGGCCGTCCTTGTGAAAGAGGGCTCCGGCGGGGATCCTCAGGGCATCGTCCTCGTGCCAGAGGATGAAGCGGGCCTCCACCCGGTAGCCGGTTCCGAGCCGTTCCCAATCCGCGCGGTCATCGGAGAAGTCAATGCGCACGGGCACGCGCTGCTCCTCGACCCCGAGAGCGGAGATGCGCTCGAAGCCGGCAGGTTCCACCCGTCGCACCGTCGCGGCGAGATCCGCGTCCCCGCCCCAACGCGTCAGAATGACATCCATGCCGGGCCGGACACGGACAGCGTCCATGGAAAGCAAGTCGACGCGGACTTCGAGAAGAGAGAGATCGCCGATTTCCATGACCGGTTCTCCGCCCTGGACGGGACCCTCGTCGCGGCGGAGCCGGCCGAGGACAACGCCGTCGAGGGGAGATTGGACACGGATGAGCGCACTATCCGTAGTGTCGGTCCGCTGGCCTTGCGAAACATCGAGGGCGGTGCGGGCCTGCGCCACTTCGAAGCGCGCCGTTTCCACGGAGTTCCGCGCCGCACGCTCGGCGCTGCGTGCGCGGTCGCGGCGGTCGCGCCATGATTCGAGCTGCGCGGCCGGCACGGCATCCCGCCGGTAGAGGGATTCGGTGCGCCCGAATTCCTTTTCCGCAAACTGCCGTTCGAGTTGCCGCGCTTCGGCCTCCGCCTCGACCGCGCGTAGGCGCGCCTCCGCCGCGTTTACGCGTGCCCGGGCTTCCTCCATGCTGCGGGCGTCGAGCGCCGGCGCCGGACTCGGCTCAAGCTCAAACAAGACCTGCCCAGCCTCGACGGCGTCGCCCTCCTCCAGCATGACGCGGCGCAAATAGCCGGTGACCGGAGCGGACACAACATAGGGGTTGCGCAGAGTGGTGTAGCCTTCTTCATCCACATACTCGGTGAAGGGCCCACGCTCCACCCGCACAGCGGTTGCGGGAACCGCTGCCGGGCGCAAGGCATAGACCAGCGATCCAATGATCAGAACAGCGGCGGGGATAAGCAGAATTTTCTTCTTCGAGGCCATGTCAATTCCAGGGGGATACATCAGGAAACGTGTTTTCGCGAGGCTCTATTCGCCGGTTTTCAGAGCGGTTACCATGTCGATGCGAAGTATCCGCTTGCTCATGACAACAACGGACAAAACCGAAGCGACAAGGACGCCGGCGGCGGAAAAGGCAAAAGTCCATGGCGTGAGGATGAAGGGGACGCGGTACATGTCGAGGGCCATCGCCTGGTTCAGCGCATAAGCGAAGCCGACGCCGATCCCCCACCCGACGGGAATGGCAACAGCGGTCAGCAGCGCGACCTCGCCGATGAGTATCCACGACACCTCGAAACGGGTGAATCCAAGAACCCTGAGCGTCGCGAGTTCACGCATGCGCTCGGCGAGGGCGATGCGCGCGTTGTTGTAGATGACGGCGAACGCGATGGATATGGAGAGAAAAAGGACGACTCCCATAAAGGCGAGCAAGGTGTCGTCGAGGTGCTTCCGGAATGCCCGCTCGGCGTCGCCGACGAGACCGATGCCGTCAACGCGCGCGAGATCGCGGAGTTCGCGGAAGAGCGTTTCCCGTAGTTCATTGTCCGCGAGTATCCACGCGCCCGTGACGGCAGGCCCCTCACGCATCAACCGGTTGACGGCACGGCGTTCCATGTAGGCGCTCACACCTATAGGTTCCTCGACCACACCGGCGAGCGGCACCGGCAGCATTCGCCGCCGCCCTTCGAGGATCTCGACCTCCACCGTGTCCCCCGGACGGATACCGAGATAATCCGCGAGGTAGGTCGTGAGAAGAATACCTTCGTGAGGCACACGCACGGGGCGGCGCTCCGCGTCGACGACACCGCGCAGACGGGAATCCCTTTCGATCCCGAGGAGGCTCGTCTGGTATTCGCTGCTCCCGTTGACGAGCCGGACCGGGACGGCTCGATATCCCTCGGCGTAGCGCACGCCAGGCTTATGGAGGAGTTCCCGTGCGGCGCGTTCAGGCGTTGGCTCGGTGAACGTGAGGTGGATGTCCATGAGGAGGACGAACCTGTATTGAAAATCCACCATGTGGTCGATGGCCCTGAAGAGCTGGCTGCCGACAAGGAGCAGTGCTCCGGCGAGGGCGATGCCGACAACCGATAGTCCCGACTTGAGCGGATGGCGTGACAGGTTGCGGAGGATGATCCGGGTCGGTTGGCTGATGCGCGCCCAGAGGGTGGACTGTTCCAACAGACCGCGCTGAAAGCGCTCGGGCAAAGGCGGGCGCATGGCTTCGGCGGGCGGCAGCGAAACGGCGGAGCGGACAGCGCCGTAGGCCCCGAGAAAAGCCGCTCCGCCCGCGACAAAAACCGCGACCGCCAGCACCCATCCCTGAAGCCGGAAGCTGACCTCCGGAAACCGGAAATACTCCATATAGAGGCGGGCAAGACCGTCGGCCACCCATGCGCCGAGCGCCACACCAGCCACCGCTCCTGCGCATACAATCAGACCGGTGAAGAGCGCGTAGTGCGCCGCGATCTCCCCGTTGGTGTGGCCGAATGCCTTGAGGACGGCGATCTGTTCGCGCTGGGTGCGGATGATCCGTCCCATGAGCACATGCAGCAGAAAGGCCGCGACCCCGAGAAAGATGACCGGGAGCACCGTCGCCATCGTGCGCACCTGATCCAACTCTTCCTCGAGAAACCGGTGCGACAATTGATCCTCGCGCCCGTAGGCGCCGATCCCGCCGTACGGGGCGAGAAACTCATCGACCAACTCAATTACGCGTTCGGACAAGGCATCCGGACGCAGGGTGAACACGGCGTTGTTGAACGCCCCGTCCATCGCAAACGCCTTGGCGAGCCCGCGCTCACGCATCCACAGCACGCCATAGCGCTTGTAGTCGGGCACGAGATCGTTCGGACCGAGCTGGTAGATAAACTCCGGCGACAGGACGATTCCGGAAACGGTGAGCCTCTCCAACTGCCCGCGGATGATTACATTGAAAGTGTCTCCCGGACGCAGACCGTGGGCCTCGGCGAATACCTCGTTGACCGCCGCGGCATCGGCCCGCCACGGCGGGGGAAAGGCACCCTCGCGCAGGTAGAGGCGGTTGACGAGGGGCTCGTGTTCTTCGGGCAGCGAGACAACACGCCCGCGCACAGGTTCGTCAAAGCCGGGGACTTCGATACGGACAGGAGCGGACACGCGTGTCTCCACATGATTGACGCCGTCTACGGCGCGCAGGCGTCCGGCAACATGATTCGGCGCGCGCTTGAGGTCGGCGAACACATCCGCAAACCGCTGGTCTTCATAAAACCGCTTTTGCGTGAGCGTGAGCGCGTCGTAGGTAGTAACAAATACGATAAGGATCATCACCCCCGCCGCCACAACCACGGCAATCGCCGCCGACTGGCCTTTCATGGCGGCGGCATCGCGAAGGAGTTTTCGGTGTAGGGCACGCATCGGATGTCACCACTCCAGCTCACCCGGCGGGCGCCGCGAGTCGTTGCGCCGCTCGTCCACGATCTTTCCGTCGCTCATTCGCACAACACGGTCAGCCATCTCGCCGATGACTTCGTTGTGCGTGATGAGGGCGGTCGTCGTGCCCAGCCCGCGGTTGATATTTTCGATGGCTTCAAGGACAGCAACGCTTGTCTTCGAGTCGAGCGCCCCCGTGGGCTCGTCGCAGAGGAGGACACTCGGTCGTTTCGCAATCGCCCGCGCAATGGCCACCCGTTGCTGCTGGCCGCCGGACAACTGCGAGGGAAAGTGGTCCATGCGGTCGTCCAGCCCGACCAGCGCGAGTGCCTCCTCCGGTGTCATGGGATTCTCCGCGATCTCCGTGACGATGGCGACATTCTCCCGCGCCGTCAGGCTGGGAATCATGTTGTACGCCTGGAAAACAAACCCGACCTCGTGGCGGCGGTAGCGGGTCAGCGCACGCTCGTCGGCCCGCGTGAGGTCTTGGTCGCGGTAAGTCACGGTGCCGTTCGTCGCCGTGTCGAGCCCGCCGAGGATGTTGAGAAGGGTCGATTTTCCGCACCCGGACGGTCCCAGCAAGACCATGAGTTCTCCCGCGTAGAGCGCCATGTCGATGCCGCGCAGGGCGTGGATCTTCACCTCGCCCATATCGTAGACCTTCGTCACCCCTTCTGTCCGGAAGACGGAACGCAGGCAGCCATTTGTCTCTCTTGCCACGGTCATGCACCCTGTCCCTGCCCTCTAAAAATGGAAAGCGGAAACCGCAGTCAGCACGGGTTGAAGAAGTAGCCCAACTGACGGAGGCACTGCTTTACTTTGTCGGTGTTGTCGCGGAGGACGGCGGTTTTTCCTCACTCAATCTTCATCGACCGCTTTGTCGAGGCGCTCGACGACGCCGACGGCACTTCGACAATGGCAGTGACGACCATGTTTCGCGCGACCGCATGGCCCAAGTCCACAGAAACGTCTACACCCACCACGCCCTCGACCCCACGCCGTCCGCATGGCGCGGAATGGCTTCGGCAGGAATAGCCAAATTGAATCATTTATGGATTACCCAGTGCCCGGCGGGAGTGCGGCCCCGGTGCCGCGTATGTCAAAATGTCTCCGAACACACGAGCGGGTAGCAAGCCCGTTGGCCGCAGTGGCGTAGCTGGGGGCAACGGTGCCCGGTTTCGGCGGCGGACCACGAGACGTACAGACCTTCGGGAACACCAATGCCAGACGCCAGGATAACAGCCGTCTACGGCGGTCCAACCGGTTCGAAGACCATCGCGTCTTGTAGGACCCATCCCCATGATTCTGCGGAGCTTCAGGTGCAGCCGCAAAACCGACGTCACGGGCTGACGGTGATAATCTCCACCTCGATGGTGCGGTTGCCGGGCAAGGCGGTGACGGGGAAGGATGTGCGGGCGGGCTTGTGCGGATTGCCGGGGAAGTCGAAAAAGCGGCCGTAAGCCTCGTTCCAGTCCGCCATCCTCGGGCCGAAGGCCCCGGCATCGGGGGTGACGGGATAGGCGCGGAGTTGCACAACGGACCCGAAATCGCCGCCAATCATCCCGGTGCGGGGGCAATTGGGTGTTCTCATCCCCCAACCCGAGGTCAACTACGGACTGAGCGGCGATGGATTCTCGCTCGTGCCCCGCGAAGACGGCCTCGTCGTGCAGACCTCGGGCGAAAGAGACTTTGGCAGCACCGACCTCTCTCCGGACCCGGCCGAGTCTGAACGCGCGCTCCTCGCGCTGGCTAAAGTCATGGCCACGCTCCGCACCGGCGCCTGAGGCAAACGGCAATGGTGCCCGGATAAGAACGGCATCGACGGGCTCACCAACGGGGTTACGGCAGCGTGCAAAAACATCGCTGCGGTCGTCATTCCGCCGCGAGGTGGCCGATATCCCGCGCGGCGTTCCGGAGCGCTCTGCGCGAGTGTGGGGCCAGACGCGCACGACGGGGCCGGACCGTTCGCAGGTCATCGTTGTTCAGCAACCGGCGCAAGCGCAGTCTGCGCTTTACCCACATCTTATCCCGAAGGGATTCCGCAACAAAGCGAAGGGTTGGCCGCGAGCCTACCCTGGAATATTTCACTCCAGCCTACGCCGAAGGCGTTGCGCACGGTGGCTCCAATGAGAGCAAAAACGGTATCAGGCTTTCGGTTTCACCATGTCGGTGGGGTCGAGTGCCTTTTCAAGGGTGGCCTCGTCGAGTAGTTCCAGTTCCAATACGACCTCGCGGAGGGTCTTGTTCTCGGCGAAGGCTTTCTTCGCGACCATGGCGGCATTGTCGTAGCCGATGTAGGGATTGAGGGCGGTGACGAGCATGAGGCTGGAGCGCACGAGGTCGGCGCAACGCTCTTCGTTGGCTTCGATCCCCTCGACGCAGCGGTCGGCGAAGACGCGCGCTCCGTTGCTGAGGACGGTTACAGAGTCGTGCAGCGCCTTGGCGATGAGCGGAATGGTGACGTTCAGCTCAAAATGGCCGTCGCGCCCGCACATGCCGACGACCGCGCTCATGCCCTGGGTGTAGATCGAGGCCTGCACGAGCATCTCGCTCATAACAGGATTGACCTTGCCCGGCATGATGCTCGAACCCGGCTGCGTGGCGGGCAGGTTGATCTCGAAAATACCGCTGCGCGGGCCGCTGCCGAGGAGGCGGATGTCGTTGGCCACCTTGGTGAGGCTTACCGCGACGGTGGCGAGGTAGCCGGCGACTTCCACGGCATCGTCGCGCCCGCCCTGGGCCTCGAAGTGGTTGTCCGCCTCGCGGAAGTTGACTCCCGTCTTCTCGGCGAGGAGCTTGCAGACGCGCCCGGCGAACTCGGGATGGCAGTTGATGCCGGTGCCGACGGCGGTGCCCCCGATAGCGAGTTCTTCCAGCGCGGTAACCGCCTTCTTCGCGCGCTCCACGCTCTTCTTCACCTGCGCGGCGTACCCGCTGAATTCCTGCCCGAGAGTCAGCGGCGTGGCATCCATGAGGTGGGTACGCCCGATCTTCACGACCTTGTCGAAGGCCGCCGCTTTCTTCTCGAGCACCTTTTGCATATGCTCCAGCGCGGGAACAAGGTTTTCCTTGATAGCGACGGCGACGGAAACGTGCAGCGTCGTGGGGATGATGTCGTTCGACGACTGCCCCATGTTGACGTCGTCGTTGGGGTGGATCGGGTCGCGCGAACCGATGGGCTTTCCGAGCTTTTGGCAGACTCGGTTGGAAATGACCTCGTTGACGTTCATGTTGGACGATGTCCCCGAACCCGTCTGAAAGACATCGACGGGAAAATGCGCGTCGAGCTTGCCCGCCGCGACTTCGTCGGCCGCCCCGCGGATGAGGTCGGCCTTTTCCTTCGGCAGGCGCCCGAGGGCCTCGTTGGCCGTGGCACACGCCCACTTTACGAGACCGAGCCCGTGGTTGAAGGCGGCCGGCATCGGCTGGCCGCTGATGGGAAAGTTGAGCACGGCGCGCTGCGTGGAAGCGCCGTAAAGGGCGTCTTCGGGCACGGACATCTCGCCCATGGAGTCTTTTTCGGTTCTCATTCTACTGTCGTTCGACTGTTGCATTCTGTAAATGAACTAATTTTACGGATGGGAGGGATTACTTTTCCTTATGTCAATATAAACCTCCGCCCGCCTGGCATCAATCGATGCGCAGGACAATCTTGCCCCGCGTATGCCCCGCCTCAAGGCTTTTGAACGCCTCCGCGTATTCCTTCCACGACCGCAAAGCCGACACCTCCACTTTGAGGTCACCGCGCGCGGCGCGTCCCGCCAGTTCCGAAAGCTGCTCCGCGTTCGGCGCCACAAACACCCACTCGGCGCGGATGCCCTTCCCGGCGAATGCCTCGATTTTGCCCGGATCGACGATGGAGACGATGCGCCCCTCCGGCCCGAGGCACTCGGGACTGCGCTCCAAGGCTTCGCCGCCGATACAGTCGAAGGCAAGATCGACGCCGTCCGGCACGGCCGCGCGCACGTTCGGCAAGAGATCTCCGCGGTAGTCGACCGGGTGGTCCACGCCGAGCGAGCGCAGGAAGTCGTGGTTCGGCACACTCGCCGTGCCGAGGACAACCGCCCCGGCGCTTTTTGCCAGTTGCACGGCGAGATGCCCCACCCCGCCGGCGGCGGCATGAACAAGAACGGTCCCGCCCTTATTGAGTTTGCCCGCGTCGAAGAGGGCCTGCCACGCCGTGAGCCCCGCGAGGGGCAGCGCGGCGGCGGCCTCGAAGGAGAGCCCTTCCGGCTTGTGCGCGAGGTGGCGCGGCTCAAGCACAATGGACTCCGCGAGGGCCCCGTCGCGTACGAATTCCTTGCGGCAGTAGGCGAGAACGGCGTCGCCTTCTTTGAATCCGGTCACGCCACCGCCGACGGCATCGACCACGCCCGCGCAGTCCCAGCCGAGCGTGACCGGGAAGTGGTGCGGAAACATGTCCTTGAGGTAGCCGTCCCGGATTTTCCAGTCGACAGGATTGAGCGCGGCGGCGCGCACACGCACGCGCACTTCGCCGCGGCCCGGCTCGGGAACCGGAATTTCATCGAAGGCGACCGCTTCGGGGCCGCCAAAAGAATGAATGACCAATGCTTTCATAACGCGTAGAAGGTAGCCGGGCGCACGGAGCTGCGCAAGCAAGCGAAGCGAACCGACCGACCAAAGTAGCACGAAGCAAATAAAAGATCGCAGAATTATCCGGACAAAACCAGATGTCGAAGCGGCGGGACGCCGCTTCGACAGTTTTCATTCGTTTTCCGGGCATCGTTCTCAATGCGGTTTTATTCAACGCGGTCGAGAACTGGAAAAGTGTGGCCGCCGGTCGGTGCCTGCGCAATTCGCCGCTACTTCACTTCATGTATGGGAATGCTTATAACGAACGAACCGCTTACCAAAGGATTGCGCTGGACGCAGGCACCTTCTATCATCCGTCCATGAACGCGAATAGCATATCATTTATAAAAGACTGGCTGTCCGGAATTTCCCTCTTCGGGGCCGCCCTCACGGTCGCCACGGTGCCCGCGGGCGCGCTCTGGACGGATTTCAGCGGGTCGGCCGCTGGCTGGAAAACCTCTCCGTGGTTCGGCGACTTTCACAGCAAAGGCACGGAGGCGGGCTGGCTCTATCATCCCGCGCGCGGCTGGCTATGGGCACAGGGTCCCGGAGAGAACGATTTCTGGATGTGGGAGGAAGTGCCCGGCTGGACGTGGACGACCGCCGGGGTTTACCCGTATTCATATGACCCGAACCACCCCGGCTGGATGTATTTCGACGCGGTCCCGGGAATGCGATTCCGGATGACAGGGGCAACGATGCAACGGGACTTTCCCGTCGTGGTGGCGACAGAGCCCGCGCACGGGGCGCGGGAGGTGCCGGTCGACAGCACGCATGTGCGCGTGACGTTCGACCGGCCCATGGCGGCGACGGCAGCGTGGTCGGTGCCGCCCGAGTGGGGCGGCTCTTTCACCGTATGGTCGGCGGACGGACGCAGCGCTTGGATCCACCGCTTTGACGCGCGGAACCCCCTTCCGTCTCTGTCTCTTCTGCGGTTCACCCTAAACCCTGCGGGCAACGGTTTTGCCGATCCGCACGGAACTCCGGCGCTGCCCTACTCCTTTGCCTTTACCGTCGGCCCCGCAACAACCACGGGTCCCCGGCTTGTCCGATCGGACCCGTCCTCGGGTGCGACGGATGTCGACCCATGGCTGGATACGGTCGTCTTCGAGTTCAGCGAACCGATGGCGCCCCACGGTGGTCTGCAAAGCTCCGGTTGGTGGCCATGGTCAATGACTTGGTCCGATGACTCCCGCACGTGCTATGTCACGAGGGAAAGCGCGGGAGAGCCCCTTTTTGGTCAAAAGGTCATGCTGCGGCCCATAAACTTCCGCACTGCGGTGGGCGCCGATCTTATCATCGAGCACTTCGTCACCTTCGAAACCGCGGATCCTCCCTCAACAAGGTTCACCGGAGCTGCGGATAAAGGATTCCACTGGCCGTATTACCTTTTTGTGCCGGCTCACGTGGAGTCACCCGCGACCCTCCTCGTCGAGACCAACAACACCGGCACATGGTCGGATGATCCGTGGGTGCACGAGGAAAGCGCCCTCACGCTCCTTCGGCGGCGCTCGGCCTTCGCGACGGAGATCGGGTCTCCGCTTCTCGTTCCCGTCTTTCCGCGGCCCATGTCACCTCCGGCACCGGAGCCGGGCGGCATCTACGTGCATTCCCTCGACCGCTACAGCCTCGGGGACACATGGCAGGGACTCGAACGCATGGATCTGCAGATGGAGGCAATAATCGACGATGCCCTCGCGCGCCTGCGCGACGCCGGACACGCCATGGACTCCCGTGTCTTCATGATGGGTTTCTCGGCATCAGGTTCATTTACGAGCCGGTTCGCCCTTCTTCACCCCGAACGCGTCAAAGCCGCTGCAGCCGGGGCCGGCGGCGGTTGGCCGATGGTGCCCGTCGCCACCTGGAAAGGCACGCCGCTGAGGTATCCCATCGGCACATACGACTACGAATCCCTTACAGGGAGAACGTTTCCACTCGATGCTTTCCTCGAAGTTGCCCTGTTTATTTACGTAGGCAGTCAGGACACAAACGATGGGCTCGATGTACGCGGTATACCGGAGACGGAAAAAGCGCAAATCCACCAACTGCTCAACTGGCCAAAGGATCGATTCATCGCCAATCGCTGGCCGCTCGCGCGAACCATGTACGAATCGAAAGGAACCAATGCAACCGTTAAGATCTACCCCGACATCGACCATCGCATCAGCGAGCAAATGTTCCAAGACATCAAAGCGTTTTTCCGGCAACACCGATGACCCGGCGCAAGCCGCATCCAAGGAATCCGTGCTTGCGCAAGCGCGGGCCGCTCACCCCGCTCAGGGTGCCACGCTCGGCAATCCGGAGAGCGCCATGGCGATCTCGGAGTCGGGATAGTCGTAGTCGCGCAGCTTGCCCGCGAAGTAGTCGATGTAGGCCTGCATGTCGAAGTGGCCGTGGCCGCAGAGGTTGAAGACAATGGTCCTGGCCTCGCCGCTCTCCCTGCAGGCGAGTGCTTCGTCGACAGCGGTGGCGACGGCATGGTTGGCCTCGGGTGCCGGGACGATGCCCTCCGCCCGGGCGAAGCGCACCCCGGCGGCGAAGACATCGAGTTGGTCGACGGCGCGCGCCTCGATGTGACCGGAGTCGAGCACTTGGCTGACAAGCGGCGCCATGCCGTGGTAGCGGAGCCCGCCCGCGTGAAACCCGGCGGGCATGAAGCCGCTGCCGAGGGTGTTCATCTTCACGAGGGGCGTCAGCTTGGAGACATCGCCATAGTCATAGGCGTAGGGTCCCTTCGTGAGGGTCGGGCAGGCCTTGGGCTCGACGGCGACGATGCGCGGCCCGGACCCGCCGCGCAGTTTCGCGCCGAGGAAAGGGAAAACAAACCCGCCGAAGTTGGAGCCGCCGCCGGTGCAGCCGACAAGGACATCGGGTGCGTCGCCCGCCAGTTCGAGCTGCTTTTGCGTCTCGAGGCCGATGACCGTCTGGTGCAGGAGCACGTGGTTGAGCACGCTGCCGAGGCAATACATCGCGTCCGGCCGCGATGCCGCGACTTCAACCGCCTCGGAAATGGCGATGCCTAGCGAGCCCGTGGAATCCGGGTTGTCGCGCAGGATGGCGCGGCCCGACTCCGTCTCGTCGCTCGGGCTCGCCACGACGCGCGCGCCGAAGGTCTCCATGATCCCTCGGCGGTAGGGCTTCTGGTCGTAGCTGACCCGAACCATGTAGACCAAGCACTCGAGGCCGAAAAACCGCGACGCCATTGCCAGCGACGAACCCCACTGCCCTGCACCCGTCTCCGTGACGAGCTGCTTCACGCCGGAAATTTTGTTGTAAAAGGCCTGCGCCACGGCCGAGTTGGGCTTGTGCGAACCCGCCGGGCTCACGCCCTCGTACTTGTAGTAAATCCGCGCGGGGGTATCGAGATCGCGCTCGAGGCGGCGCGCGCGGAAGAGCGGGCTCGGGCGCCACTGCTTGTAGATGTCGCGGACTTCCGCCGGGATCTCGATCTCACGCTCGGCGGACATCTCCTGCTCGATGACGGGCTGCGGAAAGATGGCCGCGAAGTCGTCTGCCGTGGCCGGTTTACCGGTGGCTGGATTGAGCGGCGGCGGGGGCGGCTCGGCGAGGTCGGCGACGAGGTTGTACCAGTGCCGGGGAATGTCGGTCTCGGGAAGGAGGTATTTGATCGTATCACTCATTGACGGGTTCTGCCTAAAGACCGCGCGGCAAGGGTCAAGCCCCGCCGCTTTTTGGTCGACTCACCGGAAGAGGCGCGCCTTCTTGGTGGGTTTTCGAGGGCGGGTTCGGAACCGCCGCAGACCTATGAGTTTCTTGAATTTGCACGACAAGCGGATCGTTGTCTTCGGACTCGGCAACCGCAAAAGCGTGGCGTGGGCCGCCGGGCAGACGCTCGAAGCCGAGGGCGCGCGGGTGCTCTACGGCGTACGCTCCCCGGAGCGGCAGGCGCAACTCGCCAAGCTCCTCGGCGACCGCCCGTCCTTCTGCTGCGACGTGGAAAAGTCGGAGGACATTGCGCTGGCGGCGGAGGCCGCCCGCGAAACCTTCGGCACCGTCGACGGCATCGTCTTCTCCATCGCCTTCGCCAACTACAGCGAGGGCTTCCGCCCCTTTCACGAAACGGTGCGCGCCGACTTCCTCCAGGCCACGCAGATCTCCGCCTTCTCCCTCGTGGAAATCTCCCGCGCCTTCAAACACATCCTCGATCCGGCCGCCTCCGTTGTCGCCATCGGCATCTCCTCCTACGTCACCGCCGCAAACTACGGCTACATGTCGCCCATCAAGGCCGCTCTCGAAGGGTGCGTGCGCTTTCTCGCCAAGTCGTTCAGCACCGACTCCGAGGTGCGCTTCAACACGGTCAACGCCGGACCGCTCAAGACAAAGAGTTCCGCCGGCATCCCCGGCTACCTCGAAAATTACCTCTTCGCCGAGAAGCTCACGATGCGCAAGCGCGCCCTTGAGACGCGGGAAGTCGCCGACACCGTCGCCTTTCTCCTCAGCCCCCGCAGCAGCGGCATCAACGCCCAGGGCATCGTGGTCAACGCCGGGATGGATTGGAACTACTTCGACGAAGACGTCGTGCAGCGCGCGATGCGTCCGTGACAGAGGAGGACACCGGCATGCGTTTCCGCTCCGTCTCCATCGAATCGATGGCCTACGTCATCCCGCCCGAGCGGGTGGCCTCCGCCGACATTGAAGCCCGGCTCGCTCCGCTCTACGAGCGCCTGCGCCTGCCCGAGGGGCGCCTCGAGCTTATGACCGGCATCCGCGCGCGCCATTTCTGGCCGCAGCCGGTCCGCCCGTCCGAGGCCGCCGCCGAAGCGGGCGCGAAAGCCCTCGCACAAAGCGCCTTCGGTCCCGGTGACATCGATTTGCTCGTGCACTGCGGGGTCTGCCGCGACCGCCTCGAACCGGCCACCGCCGCCTATGCCCACGGTCTCCTCGGCCTCGGCCCCGCTGTGCAGATCGCCGACATCTCCAACGCCTGCCTCGGCTTCCTCAACGGCCTTGTCCTCGCGGGCGGGCTCATTGAGTCGGGCCAGATCCGGCGCGCCCTCCTCGTCTCCGGCGAAAACGGCCGCCCCCTCCTCGAACACACCATCCGCTCCCTTCTCGAAAGCAACCACACCCGCAAATCCGTCAAACCCTATTTCGCCAACCTCACCATCGGCGCGGGCGCCGTCGCCGCCGTCCTTTGCCATCGCGATGAGGTCGCCGCCGGGCGCGACACCCTCGCCCTCCTCGGCGGCACCTGCCGCACCGACTCCGCCGCCAACAAACTCTGCGAGGGCGACAGCAGCGGGACCGACGGACTCGCCATGCTCACCGAGGCCGAAGCCCTCCTCGACGCCGGCATCGCGCTCGCCGGGAACACGTGGAACGACTTCCTGCCGTCCATCGGCTGGACGACCGCCACCCCGTCGCGCGTTGTCTGCCACCAGGTCGGTCGAGCGCACCAGCGCCGCCTCCTCGAAGCCCTCGGCATCGACCCGGCCAAAGACTTCATCACCTACCCCGAAATGGGCAACGTGGGCTCCGTCTCGCTCCCCCTCACGCTCGCCCGCGCCGTTGAGGAAAACGCCCTCGCACCGGGCCAAACCGCCGCCCTCCTCGGTATCGGCAGCGGCCTCAGCTGCCTCATGCTCGGCGTGGAAAGGCGGGTGGCCCCGTGACCGACGACAGCCTGCCCGCCGAAGTCCGCGCCCTCTACCCCTTCGCGTCGTGCCGCCGCGAGACCCCCACAGGCGCGCGCCAGCACTACATCGACGAGGGAACCGGCCGCCCCGTCCTCATGCTCCACGGCAACCCCACGTGGTCCTTCTTTTACCGCGACCTCGTCAAAGCGCTGCGCGGCACACACCGCTGCATCGCGCCCGACCACCTCGGCATGGGCCTCTCCGACGCCCCGCCGCCGGAAAAATTCGGATACACCCTTGCCGCCCACATCGACACCGCCGAGGCACTCGTCCATGACCTTGGCCTCATTCATTTCGACCTCGTCGTGCACGACTGGGGCGGGGCCATCGGCATGGGACTCGCCGAGCGCATGCCCGACCGCGTCGGTCGTATCGTCATCATGAATACAGCGGCCTTCCCCTCGCCGCGCATCCCCTTCCGCATCCGCGTCTGCCGCTGGCCCGTCTTCGGCGCCTTCCTCACGCACGGGCTCAATGGTTTCGTGCGCGCCGCCCTGCGCATGACCACCGTCAAGCCGCTGCCCCGCGCCGTGCGCAAGGGCTACGCCTTCCCCTACCGCGACCGCGCGCGCCGCCGCACCGTCCACCGCTTCGTGCGCGACATCCCTCTCGACGAAAGCCACCCCGCCATGCCCGTCCTGCGCGGCATCGAGGACGCCCTTCCCCGCCTCGCCGACAAGCCCGTCCTCGTCGCATGGGGCGGGCGCGACTGGTGCTTCAACGACAGCTTCTACGAAGAATGGCTCCGCCGCTTCCCCCGCGCCGAAAGCCTCCATGTCGCCCAGGCCGGACACTACCTCCTCGAAGACGCCGGCGACGAAATCATCCCCGCCATCGGGCGGTTTCTCGGCAGCGACCGTGGAAGCAGCGCGCCGACGGAACAGTCCGGCCGGAGATCGCCATGACCTGCGCAGCCATTTTTGTTTGCGCCTCCTCACCGCAACTGCTCAACTGTTCACCGTGAAAACAGATAGGCCAATAGGTGTCGATCTCTTCGCCGGAGCCGGGGGGGTTGAGTCTCGGCTTCGAGCAAGCCGGATTTGATGTGCTTGCCGCCGTCGAAGTTGATCCGGTCCACGCCTCCGTGCATCACTACCATTTCTCCGAGTGCACGGTCATCCCAAAGTCCGTGCAGAATCTCTCCGGGCCGGAGATACGGGCCGCATCATCCATCGGCGGGCGTGTCCGGTCGACGTGGTGTTCGGCGGTGCCCCTTGCCAAGGATTTTCGTTGATCGGAAAGCGCGCTTTGGACGACCCGCGGAACGCGCTCGTCAAAGACTTTGTCCGGATTGTCGGGGTCGACCGCAACGGGTGCCAGTATGTCATTCCGGTTCAGGCGAAGGGAGGAAACGACCAGCTATCCATCGTCCAGACACAGCAAGACATCCGGTGCTGCTGCGAGAAATTCAAGGACCTCGTCTGCCGTAGTATCTCAACGCAGTTCATGGCAGACGATCTGATCGCCGTTTTCGAACTCACCGTCGAAGATGACGAAATCAAGTTTGTCGGAGAGAAGCACTACCGCCTCGTTCCGGCGTCCGAGATTTCTGAAAAAGACCTCCGCCTTTACGCACAGGCGCGCCGAACCAGGCGGCAAGACACGGTCTGAGTCTTGCCCGCCACTTTGCGTGCAGGTCAGGCGTCTCCAAAGCAGTCGGATGGCTTGCCGTCCGACAAACACCCGCCGGGCGCGTTGCCAACCCGCTCAAACGACCCGGTCATTCCAAACTCCAATGCCGTTGCTCTGCGGGCCGCTTCGGACAGTCCTGAGTCAATCGTTCCGGAGCGCACGTCCCGGCCCAACGGGCACGATGTCGACGATCTCGCGCGAGTGGCGTTGCACACGGACGAGCCGGTCTTCGAGGAGGATGTCCTCGTGGTCCGGGGGGATCGCCGGAAGGCGGCGGCGCAGGCCGCGCGGAACAGTGATCGCCAGACGTTCCCCGGCATCTTCGAGGGTTTGTCCAGCTTCGAGGCGTTGGCTCCAGCCGGGTGAACGGTCGCCGTCGTCTTCAGCACGGCTCGCACGCCCGGTCGGCTGATCGCGGTTCTGCTCAATGCGCAGCCGCACGGCCGCCGGGTACTGGTCGAGCGGAATGGCGGCGATGCGCACGCGGTCGGCATCGGAGAAGCCGGGCCCGGAAGCGCGGTCGCCCGGATTTCCGCCGCGCGTCTCCACTCCGCGCGCACGCCATTCATCCGCGCTCCGTCGCCTTTCCGTGTGCTCCCGGTCCTCTCTGGCGCGTTCACGGGCGCGCTCTTCCGTGCGCCGAGCCTGCGCCCGGTCGACCGCCCGAGAATCACCGCCGGAAGCGGACAATGCCGCCCGTTCCACGGACGGCAGGGAGCCCGCACCGTTCATTTCGGATGCGGCGGACGGATCGTGTTCGAATCCTGCCGATAAAGATGCGCCTGCGAGAAAGACAATGCAGAGGCGAAGAGAAAGGGTGGTTTTCATTCGGTGGTGTTGGAAGCATTCCCAGGCAGGCATTCGGGCCGGAACGTCAACGCTTCCCACCAATAGAGATACCCGTTGCCGGCGGCTGTCAAGTTATCGGGGTGGACGTCAACGGGTCGGCACCCGCGCCAAAGAACGCTTGCCGCGCTCGGGCCGGGAAAGGTCCCCTGCTCACAAGCCCCTCAGCGCCGCGCCCCGCGGGCCCGCTCGGGCGGCGGGCCCGGATCGACGGGTGCCTCCGCCTGCGCAGCGCGTCCCGGTCCGACGGGCACGGAATCGACGATCTCGCGCGAGTGGCGCTTCACCCGGACGAGGCGGTCTCCGAGAAGTATATCCTCGTGATCAGCGGGCACCGCAGGGAGGCGGCGGCGCAGGCCACGGGGAATTTCCGTCACGCCGCGCTCCAGCTCGGCACCGAGAAACGCACCCGGTTCAAGGCGTTGCTGCCAACCCTCGGGTAAACCGCGGTCGCGGTCGAGCCGCCGCTCCAATCCGGGCGGCAGGTCGCGGCCCTCTTCAACCCTGCGCTGGATGCCCGGCGGATACGCATCGAGCGGAATGGTCGCGATACGGGCGCGGTCGACCTCCGTAAACGGCCTGCCCTCCACCGGCCGGCCGACCCGGCCCACACGCACGGCGGCGCGGCGCTCACGCCACTCCTCGGCACGCTGCTGCTCTTCGTCGGTGAACTGCCGCGCTCCTTCCGCGCGCTGTTGCCCGCGGCGGGACTCCGGCGCGGGCTGCCCGCCGCGGCCGGACGCAGTGCGGGCGGGGGGTCCCGCGCGCTCGGACGGCTCAGCTTCATCGGTAAGCTGGACATGGGACCCGGCGGAAACCGGTTCCGCGCGGGTGAATTCACGCGCCTCAAGCGCGCCCGCGGCACAAAGCGCCGCGACGATACCGAACGACAGTAGGATTCTCATGGGGCAAAATCAGTTGGATGGGCATCGCTTCAGCGCGCGGGCCGCAAATTAACGCGTCCGCACTTGAACCGAATGCCAAGGGAAAACCTCTTTTCACGCACTGTCAACGGCGTCCGGGCGCGGAAACGTCTACGGCTGCGCCGCCGGAAGCGGATCCCACTCCACTGCGCCGTCCGCGCGGCGCGCACGGAACCACTCACCGGCGCCATACCCGAAGACAAAGGGATGCAGTTCCCCGCCGGTATGGAACCAACCGCGCCACGCATCGTGCATGAGGAGCCCGTCATGGTCGGTCGCGGCTTGATAGAGCCAACCGTAGCCCTCGACCACCAGCCACGGGGCAAGGATTTCCGTGTGCAGCCCGAACTGCCGCGAATCGCGCCAGCCGTCGCCGAGGTCACGGGCCGAAGGATCGACGCGCACATACCCGGCGGGACGGAAAAGCCAGTCGCGCTCCACCAGTTTGCCCACGGCGTCGCTCTCGCCCGCCGCCGCCCGGCGAAGTCCGGCGGAGACCGCATGCGCCCAGCCGTCGCCTGCGGCATCGGCTGATGCGACCTCGATAAAGCCCGCCCCGTCCGGGGTCTCGTCCTGATTCAGGTCGACGCTCAACACGCCGTAATCACCGAGCGGGAAATACGCCACGCCGGCGTCAAACGTGGCATTGCTGAGATTGAGCCAGAGCCGGGAGGAAACCGGAAAGCGCGCCTGCCTCCACCCGTCCGCGGCTTCCCGCAACCGCATAAGGGCTTCGGGAAGAACCGCAAAAAACGCTCCGTCTTCCGCCCGCAGGGAGTGGACCGGATTCTCCGCGTCGATGCGCGCCTCAAGCCGGAAGCCTCCCCGCGGATCGAACCGGCGGATCTCCAGACCGTGGGCCTGCGCGCGGTAGTCGTTGTCTGCCGAGGCAAGGAGAAGCCCGTCGGACGCATGCGCGCCCCACCCTCCGGGCAGTTCCGTGTCGGCCAGCAAATACATCGACGCACCGTCGAAATACAGCCCGTGCGCATGCGTGTGCAGCGTGAAATGCGGCTCCTGCCGGTAGTAACGCTGCAAAGCGATCACATAAACGCCGCCGTCGTCGGCCTCAACGGCGGACTCCACTATACCCGGCATCGCGAAGGCGCGGGAAACAACAGGGCTACCGGGGTCCGTGTAATCCACCACCCGCGTATTGTAGTAAACTCTCCACGACGATCGTGTTTCGCTGTAGCGGTATTCCTCCATTGATATGAAGATGCGCCTGTCCAGCCCGGCCGCGCTCAACGCCGCGCCTTCGTCCACCGGCACTTCGACAAGCGACCGTTCTTCAACGGCACCCTCCGCGTCCACCCGCGCCGCCGCGAGCAGGACGGCGCGTTCATCCCGCGCCCCCGCTCCGCCCGCGGCCGGACCGTCCGTCGCCCAGTACCATCCGAGGGGGACACTCCCCAGCACCCACACGCGGGTGTCGTCTGTCACCGAAAACGTACCCAGAACTTCCATGTACGGGCTCTCCGTGTCGATCCTCCACACATCGCCGGGCCGCGGATTCACCGGATCGCGCAGGTCGACCGTCTGCAGAAGAATGTAGGGTGCCTCCTCCTCTCCGCCAATACCGGGCCACGGTTCGCGCCACCACCACCAGTACGGCCCCCATGCCCGGCTCGTGCGCGCAAGGTGCAGGAATCCGTCCTCCCAAACGGCGTCGAGGATCCGTTCCGGTCCGAGATCGAGTTCACCCGCGACACGGTCCGGCGTGTCAACCGGCGTCACTGTCAGCCGCGCTGAAGTATCCCCGCCCCACGGCTCGGGACCGGACGTCAGGTGAAGCAGATATCCCGGTATCGGAAACACCTGGTCCGTGCGCCATGAAAGCGTGACCTTCGCCCGCTCCTCCGGTTCGTCCCGGTCGGTGACATCAATGACGAACAGCTCCCGCGCCGAGACCGAGACAAGGTGCGCGGCATCCAGCGCGGTGGCCCGCCGGGCGGCGACCGAGTGGGCGACGGTCCCGTTTTTCACAAGGGTATCGCGGTCGAAGCTCAGCAACTGAATGTAGGATTCGTGCCCGCCGCCCGTCCACGTCTGGAAAGGCGCCAGCATCAGCCCGGCGTCGCGCAGGATCGTGACGGCCTTTTCGTCGTAGTTCGCCTCGCTCCATGTATAGCTGTTGTCGTCTTCCGGCCCGAGGTGAACCCGGCTGATTTCGCGCGGGTCCGCCGGGTCGCCGACATCAAAGAGCATGGCGGAGACGCGCCGGTCCTCCACCCCCACCGCCAGCATCCGGTCGCCCATGGGCTCCAGGTACGTGCTGAACCCCGGAATCTCGAGTTCACCCGTGACGCGGGGCCGGGCGGGGTCTGAAAGATCGACGACATACAACGGATCGATCTGCAAGAAGGTCACGACGTAGGCACGGTCGCCGTCGAACCGCGTGGCGAAAAGCGACTCGCCCTCGCCGAGGATCAAATCACCGAGGCGCCGTGCGCCTTCGTCCTCCGGAAACGGCCGCGCCTGCCCCTCTCCATCCGGATCGTCCGGCGGCGGGCGGGTGATTTCGGCGGGTTCCTCGCCGTCACCGGCGACGTCCGCCGCTCCGCCGGCCGCCGCGAGGGCGTCGAGACGCCAGGTCTCCAGCCGCGTCCGCATACCGTCGGAACCGCTCCCCCACGGTGATTCATGCGAAATGGTCGTGAGAATGTCGCCGTTGAGGTTGAGTTTGAATTTATCCTGCACCCGGCCCGCCACCGTGAGCGCGGCGACGGGTCGCACAGCCTCGTCCGGGTCATTGAGGGCAAAGACCGTCACACGGTCGGGCGAGCCCCAGTGGGTCGCCCCCGGGGCATGGGCGAGGACAAAGTGGTCCGGCGTCGACAAGACTGCGCGCGCGAAGCCGGGATACACCTGCTTGCCCGCCTCCCGCGGGGCCTCTGGATCGCTGAAGTCGATCTCGGCCAGCAAGACATGCGGCGCGTAGATAAAGTCCGCCGGACGGTCCGGATCATCCCATGGACCGCCGGGCTCTTCTTCGCCGTAAAACGCATTGGCGAGCATCAGGCGGCGACCGACGAGGCGGCTTTCCCTTACCATCCCGCGCACGGTGACGGTTCGCACGATTTCCGGGTCGCCCGTCTCCGGCACGGCGACGACATGGATGTCGGTGTCGCTCTCCCAGCCCCACGCCCGCGATGCGAGCAACAGCACGTGCCCCGAGTCGAGGACGAACATCTGCTCGCCCGCGAAGGGCAGGCTCAGGCTCCCGGTCATCACAGGGTCGGCCGGATCGCTCAAATCAAACACCTGCAAGCCCCGCATCTGGTTGAAAAAATGCAGACGGTCGCCGACCAAGCGCCAGATATCGGGCTCCTCGACGGTCGTCTCCCCGCCCTCGCGCGGGGTGCCGTCCAGCCCGTCTTCGCCCGGCGCCTCGATGCCGCCGAACGACACCATAGGGATGTAATCCGCATCCGCGCCCCAGTCGACATAGGTGTGGCGCGCCACACGCAGCGCGCTCAGCGGCGCGGGCGCGGCGTGCGTCTTCACGCGGAAACGCTCCAGCGGAACATCCCCCGGCACGCGGAATTTCACCGTCCCCGCCGATCCGTCCACATAGGCGACGGAGAGCACGGTCCACCGCCCCGTCGCCTCGTCCAGCATTTCAAGGCGGACGCGGTGCACACCCGCCTCCACGTCAACGAGAAGCGCGTCCCGCGGCGCATCGGCCGCCGCACACAAAACCCCCGCGAAAATTCCCGCCAAAACGATCCAATTACCAAGCGTTTTCATAAGGCGCATCCTTTCCAAAACAACGACAGAACGAAGGTAATCCATGCGTCCCGGGATTGCGAGCAGAATCCGCATCCCCACGCGCTGTTGCCAAAACGGGACCGACGGTGGCGCCCACAACCAGGACACAGCGCGGCGTTACGGCAGAAGCGCGGAAGCGCGGGTCGGCGGAACAAAGATCTCGCCGCGATTATCCGTCCCGCCACATCCAGCGCAGGAGTTCGCGGAAGCCGGGGGTCTTGCCCGTGGAGAGGATGCCGATGCGGAAGACACGGCTCGCGACCCAAACGCAGAGCCACCCGAAGGCAAGATTGGCCGCCACGGCGGCGGCCAGCTGCCACAGAGGCGGCGCGGGGGGAATGGCGAGCCGCATGGTCATCATCATCGGCGAAAACGGAGGAATCAGAGAGAGACCGACCGCCGCCCCGCTGTCCGGCACCTGGATCATGACGACGGCGAGAATCATGGGCGCAACCAGCACGATGACAACCGCCCCGGCGAAGTTCTGTGCGTCCTTGAGATCCTGGCAGGCCGCGCTCACCCCGCCGAACATCGCCCCGAAGGCGAGGAGGCCGAGCAGCAGAAATACGATGAACCCGATGTAGAGCCCCGGCTGCGCGTAGCCCGCCGCGTCGAAGTAGCGCAGGCTCAGGCCGAGGGAAAGCAGGTAGGCCAGCGAAAACGTCACCCCGACAAGCATCCCGCCGAGTAGCTTTCCGGCGAAGAGCTGGAACGGCGTGAGGTTCGAGAGCAGCACTTCCGAAATGCGGTACATCTTCTCCTCGATGACCGAGTTGAGGAGAATCGGGGTGGCCATCTGGATCGAGAAAAACATCAGGAGCACGACACCCAGCGGCACGAAAAAGGCCAACTCGGTGAGGTCGTCGCGGTAGCGCACCTGCCCGTCCTCGCCCAGCTCGGGCAGCCGTTTGCGCTCCATCGACGGATGGCTCATCATCGCGCGGACCTCGCGTTCGTCGAGCCCCGCCGACGCGAAGCGGAGGCGTTCAGCCGCATTCTCCGCCTCCCGCCGCAGCCAGCCCGGGAAGTCCACCTCCGTCGGACGCTCCGAAAAGTAGCGTAGGTAGTCTTCGCCGCGCCGCCCCTCGCGCTCCACATACGCCGGCCCGATCTCCAATACCGCGAAGACTTCCTCCGCCCTCACGCGGTCCGCCAGTTCCAACAACAGTTCCTCCGCGTCGCCTTCCCGCGCTTCCACCGCCTCAATAAAATACTTCGGCGCCACCTGCCGCCCGTCCCGGTAGACACGGCTTCCGCTGTTGCGGCGCTGCGCCGCCTCCGCGAGCGCGCCCGCGATCACCCCGGTGCGGTCCACCACGGCCACCCGCCGCTCCTCGAGGTCGGCCTTGTCGCTCATCCACACCATCGCCACGGCCATCCCGCCGTAGATGACGATCGGAATCAGCAAACCGATGAGAAACGACTTCGTCACCACCACGCGGCGGTATTCCTCGAGGGCCACGGTTGTGATCTTGCGCCACATCACGACGCCGCCTCCCCGCTCGCGAGGGTCGCGATTTCCTCCGGCTCCGGCCGGGCGATGCGCACGAAGATATCGTGCAGAGTCGGATGGATGCGTTCGAAACGCGTCAGCCCGCCATGGTCGAGCGCGGTCCGCAGGAGCGGCGAAGCGTCGCCTTGAAAACGGAACTCGTAGCCTCCGCTCCGCTCGCGCACCGCGCTCACCCCCGGCGCGCCGCCGGGATTCCATCGGTTGCCCGCTTCCAAATCGATCCGCACCATGTCCGCCCCATACTCTTCGCGGATGGCCGCAACCGTGCCGTCGAGCACCTTCCGGCCCCGGTAGATCATCAGAACACGGTCACACATCTGCTCGGCCATGTGCATGTCGTGCGTCGAAAAGATCACCGTTGTGCCCTCCCGCCGCAGCTCGAAGACAATCGACCGCAGGAGATCCATATTCACCGGGTCCAGACCGGAAAACGGTTCGTCGAGGATGAGCAGCCGCGGTTTCGCCATCACGGAGGCGGCAAACTGCACCTTCTGCGTCATGCCCTTCGAGAGTGTCTCCGTCTTCTCCCGCGCCCACTTCGTCAATTCAAAGCGCTCCAGCCATGCGTCCGCTGCCCGCGCCGCCTCCCGACGCCGCAGGCCCTTCATCAGACCAAAGTAGATCAGCTGCCGACGCACCGGAATTTTGCGGTAGAGCCCGCGCTCCTCCGGCAAATACGCGATGGACGCGCCCGACGGGCCGCCCGCCGCCTGCCCCAGCACCTCCACGCGCCCGGAGTCCGGCAAAATCATGCGCAGGATGAGGCGCAGCGTCGTCGTCTTACCCGACCCATTGGGACCGATGAACCCGTACACGCTCCCCACGGGAATCTCCAGATCGAGATCCTCCACGGCACGGTGCTCCCGGAACGATTTCGAAACACCCGCAAGGCGGACAGCCGGTTCCATCCGCGCAAACAAACCGCTGCCCGCCCGACCGTCAACGCCGCGCCACCAAATCCCCCCACTCCGTCAACATATATAATTGCGATTTAATAACGTCATAATTTAATCATGAGTTAAGAAAATTCATTTTCTATCTATGAATTATAATTTTCCCTTGCCACAGCTCACATGCTATGATGATCTCTCGGCACTATGGCCTACCATTTGCGGATCAAGAGTTCTCACCGCGCGGCGTTCCACTGTGTCTGCCGTATCACGCGGCAGCTGGGGCTGCTGGGCGAACCGGAGCGCGACGCGCTGGCGGCGGCGATGCGCCGGGCCGCCGCTTTCTCGGGCG
>SLLG01000073.1 GCA_007134215.1 Opitutales bacterium
AAATTCGGATCGGACAATTTTTCGTCGCCCGTAGCCACTACCTCGCCATCGTGCGTAGGGCCGCCGCTTGCGGCGCGCCGTGGAGGTTGAGAAAACCACAGGACGGTTGATACCCGCCTTTTCTGAGTGTCGCCGGACATTTGATCGGTGCCTCACGCGGGGTCCGGCTCCGGGGGAAGGAGAATGCGTCCCTACCGGTAGCGGGCCGCGATTTCCAACGCGCGGTCGATGTCGGCTTCGGTGCGGAAGTGCATGAGGCAGTTGAGGCCGTCGGGGCCGACGTTGTCGAGGAGGGGTTCGAGTTCGCCGGGTTCGATCCAGCAGGGCATGACGGATTTACCGGCGGCGAGGATTTTTTGGTAGAGCGGATACCAACGCGGGTCGCCGCCCTGCGGCTCGCCGATTCCGGGTGTCCACTGGATGGCGTTGAGTTCTTCGATTTCAAGGAGGGCGTCGACATGGCGCATGGCCCCGACACCGTCGAGGTGGTAGAGGGTGTAGTCGATCTTTTGGCACTGCTCCCGGAGATACGGCAGGCAGAAGCGCCGGAAGTCGGCCTCGGATATCATGATGGAGATATCGCTCTGGAGCTTCGCGACTTTTCCCGGACCCCAGATGGAAAAGTAGCAGAAGGCAGACTCTCCGTCGACGTTGATGATGTCGTAGACGGCATCATAGGCCTTGAAGTAGGCGTCGTTCACCGCCTGCAACTGCGCTTCGACAATCTCGGGGCGAATTGCCGTATCCATGAGGACGGCTTCCGGGCCGCGCAGGCTCGCGAGGGTATCGAGACCCTCGACCAAGTCGGGACATCCGACAAGGTAACGTCCGGCAGAGCGGGCTCTGCAGGCCCGGAGCAGGTCGAGGTGGAGCCGCCACCACTTGCCGTCTTCGTCGAAGACGATGTCGTCACCCGGTTCGTCTCCGTGAGTGATCCAGATGGTATCCTCGCGGCCTTCGAGATCCGCGCCGAGCGCGACGGCGAGCGATCCGGGGCCGAGGTGGGTATTGGCCACGGGCAAAATATCGGCTTTGAAGGAACTTCGCGACAGCTCGTAGTGGATGCGCGCCGCGCGCCACTCCGGGTCAAACCACCGCTGCTCCAGCGAAGCCGCGGGGGGCGGCTCGGGAACGGCCTCGTGGGGCGGCCCGTCCTTCTCCAGATGCTCCCACATGCTGATGACAAGGCCCTCGCCCTTCCACCAGAGCAGGTAGTTTTCCTTCGATTCCCCGAAATTCGTTTTCCATGTTTTCATATCAATCCGCCCTCCCTGCTTCGATGTAGTGAAAAATTCCGGCGAATCCTTCGCCTACGGTAATTTCCTCCACATTGGCGAGGTCCATCTCATCTGTATTGGAAACGGCCCGGGCATGGACTGGCAAAACCGCGCCACGCCGTACCCAAACCGGCATTTCGCCCATCGGCGTGCGGACATTCCGGAGCCATCGCCCGCCGTCCGCCGCCTCACCCGTGAAGAAATGGATCCACTCACCCTCCGGCAGGTAGACGTCGCGCACCCCTTCGCTCTTCATCACCGGCGCGACGAGAAAGTCTTCGCCGAAGCAGTACTGGTCATCGATGTGCCAGACGGTCTTGTCCTCCGGCCAATGGAAGGCGAGCGCGCGCAAGACGGGATAGCCCGTCGTCGCGCAACGCTCACTCTCGCGCAAAATGTAGGGTATCAGCGCATAGCGCAGCTTGAACCACCGCCGCACGATCCCGGCGACGCCCGGATACTCATACGGCTCGCGCTTCGAAGTCCCGTGGTACCGCATGTGCGAGGAAAACACGCCGAATTGCGTCCAGCGCACAAAGAGATCGTCGGGGATGACGGCGTTCATAAAGTCCGGCACACCGTGGAAGCCCGGAATATCGTGACTCCAGAATCCGAATCCGGAGAGCCCGAGGTGCAGTCCGCCCCGCAGCGAGCCCGCGAGCCCGTCCCACGATGCCGCCGCGTCGCCGCCCCAGTGCAGGGGAAACCGCTGGCACCCGGCCCACCCCGCCCGCGCCCAGACGATGCCCTCGCCCGTCACCTCTTTCGTCACCTCGTAGGCCGCCTTCTGGTAGAGCAGCCCGTAGAGGTTGTTGAGCTGATGTGCCGGCATGCCGTGGTATTCGGCATTGAGGTGTATCGCCTCCCCGAAATCGGTCTTGATGCAGACGACGCCCATTTCCAGGAGGCGGCGCAGCAGCCCCTTGTACCACTCGACCGCTTTGGGGTAGGTGAAATCAATCGTGCCGGCGTAGTCGAGGGCGCTGAAGTTCGATCCCCCCTGCTGCCGCGACTCCTTAAGCGGCCCGATGTATCGGTTCGCGACGGCCTCGTCGTGTTGCTCCGCCTTTTCCGCGATGTATGGCATCTGCCAAAGGCTCACTTTGAAGCCGCGTTTGCGCAGGCCGTCGACAAAGGCCGGAGGATCAGGAAACCGCTCCGGATTGAACTTCCACTCGCAGAGCCAATCGGTCCGGAACCACCCCGTGTCGAGGTGAATGACATCACAGGGAAAATCTTCCGCGCGCAGGCGGTCGCAGACCCTCTCCACCTCGTCGGCGGAAAAATACGTCATGCGGCTCATCCACACACCGAAACTCCACAACGGCGGAACCGCCGGAAATCCCGTGAGGCTCCGGTAGTGATAAAGCACCTCGTCCGGGTTTTCCCCCGCCATGAGAAAGAGATCGATCCCGTCTTCCTCCGTCATCACCTGCACGGACCGCGTGGAATGGTCGGCGAGCGCCAGCTTCGTCGGTGCCGATGTATGCACGAAGGTGCCGTACATGCGGCTGGAAAGGTAGAACGGCACGTTTTTGTACGTCCGCCGACTGTTCACGCCCTGACCATCTTGATTGACGAGATGGAGCGTCCTCCCCGCGAGGTCCATCTTCGCAAAGCGTTCGCCCGTTCCCGCGAAACACTCCTCCGCTTCCGCCGCGAGCGAGAGCGTGGACCGCCGGATCGCGTCGCCCTCTTTCACAAAGGCGAGGGCGAACGCATCGTGGCGTGCGGGAAAGAACTGGTCGTAGGCCCGCAGCGGCACCGCCGTCTTTCCGTCCGGGTAAAACACCGCCTTCAAAGTGGGCTCCGGCGGCGGCAGCAGATCACTCCAATGATCGATCGCCGGCTCGCGCAGGTCAAACCGCGCGCGCACCGTCCCGGCGCTGTCCACGATCCGCCATTCCCCGTCGTCCTGCTCAATGCGGAGCGGATCCGGCTTCAGGTCCGGACGAAGCTGAAGCATCTCCGAGTCCCGCATCGCACCATTGCCGGCATCAACCGCCACGCGGAGAATGTCCGGACCGTAGGCGCGCAAGCGCAGGCAGTGTATGACCGGCGCGAACTCTCTGTCCGGAGCGATGTCGACGCCCGGCTTCTGCACTTGGAACGGCACCCGCACGCAGACATCCGGCCCGTCCGTCTTCACACCGGACGGTGTCAGCGCCCGCCACAAGCGCTCCGGTCCGGCAAAATCCGGATCGAAACCAAGGAAATCAACGATGGGGTGGTTCGTGGGATTCATGAATGAATCATCTCAATAAATCGGTTTCCTGCCGCCTTCGGTGGTGCTCGCCGGAATATGCATTGACACGTGAACCGCTCATGAACATCAATGAAATTCTATTTATTTCACAGTCCTATTTCACAAACTAATATTCCTTATGCCCTCTTCTACACGCTTCGTCAACCCGCGCGCCGCGGGCGCCCTTCTTCTCTTGCTTTCACTGGTGGCCGCCCAGGCCTCCGAACCCGCTGTCTACGAAGGATTCACGGACTATGCTCCGGGATCCCATATCGCCGGACAATCCGGGGGGAGCGGTTTTGCGAGCGCGTGGGACACCGAGGCCGCCCTCAACGTAACCGGCGCGACCGGCGGCGCCCCGCCGGTCGAATACACCGAGGTCCTTGAAACAAGCCTCAGCTACACGGACGGCCTGCGCGCCCTCGTGACCTCCGGCGGAAGCCTGCGCGTGAGCGGGGAGTCCGGGTCCGTAAACCTCGCCCGGATCGTCGACCCCGGCGCTCTCCCGCACAGCGGTCCCGAGCCGTGGATGGGACGCACCACCTATATTTCGTTTCTCTTTCACCGCACGGGCGAGGCGGCCGACCCGGACGACCCTGCCTACGGCGGCACCTACCCATGGGGAGACAACCTCTACCCGCGGGCGGCGTCCCTCAAGCTCTCCGGTCGCGACGGGCGGCAGATGCGCTTCGGCAACCTCTCCAATCTCAACGACAACGTCTGGCGGGTGACGGGAGAGGACCTCTATGGCACCGACGGGCGCCGCGACCCGCGCAGCACGGTGCCTTTCGGCGGCGAGACGGCCCTTGTCGTCATCCGCATCGACCACGGCGGCGGCGGTTCCCGGACCGACCGCTTCCGGGTGTGGATCAACCCGGTGCTGGCAACTGAGGCGGCAAACAACCTGCCCATGCTCTTCGACTGGACTGTCCGCAACGACCCGCACCATATCGCCCCCGACTGGATCGGCCTCGTCGTGGGCGACGGAAGCGGCAACCGCCCGCATGCGGAAGTTATTTTCGACGAATTCCGCCTCGGCCCCACGTGGGAGTCCGTCACACCGCACACCGGGGGTGATTTCACCGGGGCGTACCCCCTCCTCGCGAAAAATGAAATCCATACGGGCGATCGTTATCTCGGCTGGCTGCGCCTGACGCCGGCGGCGGAATGGGCCTGGTCCTACGCGTTCCGCGGCTGGATCCACCTGCCCGAAGGCGAGGTCCGGCCCGGCGGCGGCTGGGTTTACCTTCCGGAAATCCTCGCGGAGGGCGTCGATTCCATCGCGCCGCCGGAGCCCGACGGACTCCTCGCGTATGAAGGATTCGACTACGACCTCGCGGCGGAACCCAACCTGACCAGCGGCCAGTTGGAGGGCGGGTTCGGGTGGAGCACGCCGTGGCAGACCGAGCTGGGCGCGATCTCCACGAAAGCGCCCGTCGAAGAGGGCAGCCTCGGCTACTCCGACGAAAGCGGGCGGGCCCTCCAGACAAGCGGCCACCATGCCTTCTTTTCAGGAGTCACGCCGGAGGAAGCATTCAACCCCATCGGTCACAATACCTTCGTCAAGCGGGCGCTAGCCAACGCCCCCGCGGCCGTTCCGGACAACCGCGTCTACCTTTCCTTCATCGCGCAGCGCGCCGGCGAGCCGACGAATCCGGACGACGCCATGTGGCAGGACACTTCGATCTACCCCAACGGCTATCCGTTCGGGGACAACCTGTATCCCCGCGGCGCGTCGCTGCAGTTCCTGCGGGATTTCGGCAACCACACCCCGACCGCACAGATCGGCAACCTCTCGAACCAAGCGGACGACCGTTGGGGATTCTTCGCCGACGCAACGGAAATCCGGGATGAACTGCCGTTCCACGAGCCCGCGTTTATTGTCGTCCGGTTGGACTACACCGCGCACCAAATGCCGAACTTGCGCGGAGAACCAGTCGACCGCACCGGCACCCGTGCAACGGTATGGGTGAACCCACGTGACATTTCCCTGGAAGACCCCGCCGACGCTCACCGCGAAACCGTTCTCCTTGACGGCGTCGATCCGTTTGACGTCGAGGTGCAGGCCATAGCGCTGTCGGCCCTCGACGCGAGCCACAACCGGCCCGTCTCCGCCATGCTGGTGGACGAAATCCGCGTCGGCACGACATGGGCTTCTGTCACGCCCTACGTAGGCGAGGCCCCCAACCGAGTCGATCCCGTCGACCCGCACGCGCCGACCGAGTGGATGGGGGCCGAGGTCTCGCGCGACGGATTCGTCTACGCCGGACACCGGCTCGGATCCGTCTGGGCCGGACGCGCACCATGGATCTACAGCCACGATCTACAGGTCTGGTTTTACCTGCCCGAGGAAAACACCGAAGGCGCAAACGCGTGGATCTACGTCCACGACAATTCGTAAGAGTCCGCCGGGAACCCGGAGCCCGTCGCACCCGCGCCGACAACAAAGCCCGGAATTGAATTTATGAAGACACAAACCCCGCAACACCAACCCCGGAGCGTTCGTCTGCCGGACGCCCGCCGATCCCTCACCCGCCTGCTGCCGTGTTTCCTTCTTGCGGCGGCGTTCGCACTTTCCGCCCCCGCCGTGACCGGCGCGGGCAAGGAGCCCGCTTTGCCCGAGAGCTTTGAAATGCAACTACCCGCTTTTCCCGGCGCATGGGGCGGCGGCATGTTCGCCAAGGGCGGTCGAGGCGGACAAACCATTGCCGTGACGAATCTCGACGACTCCGGCCCCGGGAGTTTCCGCGCCGCCCTCGAAGCGGAGGGACCGCGTACGGTCGTCTTCAAGGTGGCCGGCATCATTTGGATCGAATCACCCGTGAACATCACCCACCCGTACATCACGGTGGCGGGCCAGACCGCACCCGGTGACGGCGTCTGCATCGCGGGGCATTCCGTGAACATCGAAACCCATGATGTCATCCTCCGCTACCTGCGCTTCCGCCGCGGAAATATCGAGAACCGCGACGGCTGTATCCAAGGCAATCCGGAGGGCAATGTGATCATCGACCACTGCTCCGTGAGCTGGGGTATGGACGAGAACCTATCCCTCTACCGCTACGTGTATGAACTCGCCGGAAGGGAACGCGTCGTGGGCTCGGCGAACAATATCACCATACAATGGGTCATCAATGCGGAAGCTCTTGACATCAACGCACACGCCTTCGGGTCGACGCTGGGCGGTGACGACTCCACCTACCATCACAACCTCTTCGCCTCCAATATAGCCCGCGTACCCAGCATCGGCCGGTCCGGCGACTTTGATTTCCGTAACAATGTCATCTTCAACTGGGGCCACCGGACAATGGACGGCGGCGACGAGATGTCGCGTGTCAACGTGATCAACAATTACTACAAGCCGGGACCGGCCACGCGCGAAGGCCCCCTCCAATACCGCGTCGCGCGCGCCGAGAAACGCAATATGCACTCCCGCGGCGAACCGCACACCGGTAAATGGTTTGTCGAGGGCAATTATGTCGAGGGTTACCCCGAGGTTTCCGCCGACAACTGGAACGGCGGTGTCCAGATCGACAACTTCGAGGAGGGAGACATAGAACGCGCGCGCGTCCATGAGCCGTTTCCCGGCTGGCCCATCGACCAACACAGCGCACAGGAAGCCTACGAAGTCGTTCTCGAGCGCGGCGGAGCGTCGCTCCCACGCCGCGACGCCGTCGACGAGCGAGTCGTGGAAATGGTACGCACCGGCACAACCACATTCGGAAACGGGATCATCGACACGCCCGACGACGTCGGCGGTTGGCCTGAATACCGTTCCGGCCCCGTTGCTCTCGACACAACCGGCGACGGCATTCCCGACTGGTGGGCGATCCAACACGGTTTTGACCCGACCGACCCCACCCTTGCCGTGCGGGACAGCAACGGCAGCGGCTACACGAATCTCGAAGAATTCCTCAACGGAACCGACCCAACGGAGTATGTCGACTACACAGACCCACGCAACAATGTGAACACACTCACGGCGGAAGTTCTCCTTCCGCCCGTTCCGCCGAGTTTCGGGGATCTCCCTGCCCCACCGACTGTCGAGACCGTCACCTACTTGCTTCCCGGCGACGTGCCGCTCGAAATGATCCGCATACCGGCCGGCACATTCACCATGGGCTCGCCGAAGGGTGAGCGCGGGAGCGACGCCTACCGCGGCTCACAGGGCGCAATGAGCGAAGGGCCGACGCGTGAGGTCACGTTTGCGGAGCCGTTCCTCATGGGGAAATACCCGGTTACCCAACAACAGTGGCTTGCCGTGATGGGCAAGTGGAACGAGGACTTTCGCGGACACTATGCGAAACACCCGCTCAACCCGGAGGGCACGCCCCGATTCGGACTCGGTGACGACTATCCCGTCTACTACATTACATGGCATGCCGCCAATAAGTTCGCCGATACACTGAACAAGCATCTCGAAGAGACAGGTCAGGACACGGCGACATTCCGCCTCCCCAGCGAGGCCGAATGGGAATATTCCGCGCGCGCCGGAACGTCCACGCGTTTCTTTTTCGGCGACTCGCTCTCTTCCGCTGACGGTCGCGAAGACGGTCTCACCGATTCGGCAGAATTTCCGGGCATGCGCAGCGACTATATGTGGTTCGCCTACAATGCAGGGGATCCCGAAGGCGAAACCTACGGTTCGCAACCCGTCGGACAAAAACGACCCAACGCATGGGGCCTGCACGACGTGCACGGCAACGTGTGGGAGTGGTGTGCCGACGTCCGCCATCGTACCTACATCGGAGCGCCCACGGACGGAAGCGCATGGATCGAGCCATCGTCTGCCCGCCGCGCGCTCCGCGGCGGGAGCTGGAGAAACACCGCCCAATTCTGCCGGGCGGCCATCCGCGAATACCATACTCGCCAGCGCGCCGACTTCGGCTTCCGCCTCGCCGGCCAGTTGACAGGTGACTAATACAACCCACTGATTCACTCTTCCTGGAGACCGAATAGCATCTTCAAAGGGCCGCTGGAAACAGCGGCCCTTATTTGTGGAGTGTCACCGGCAAATCCGGGGATACGCCACGAAGACCTCCATGTCGGTGCCGTTGAGGTACTCTTCGATGTTGGTGTAGCCCGTGCCGTTCATATCGCCGGACGGGTTCAAGCCGGTCTCGGGACGGATGCCGTATTTTATCTGCCACCAATCGGGGATTCCGTTCCGGTTGGTATCCACGGGTGGCAAGGCAGGACGCAGTTCCGGCAAGCCGCCGACCTCGTAGTCTTCATCGATCAGGGTACCGGAGTCGCTTCGCACCTCGTCAACAACCGACCGGTCATACGCGTCGCGGGGAATGGTGCCCGCGTCGGCGAGAACATATTCGTACGCTTCCTCCGCGGACTTTGTCTCCACAAAGCCAGCGTAAAACGGACCATCACGGCGGTTGTCCATCCCGGTGTGGTTGAGGACCAAACTCCACTGGTCGACCGGTTCCTCTCCGTCCATGACATTGCCCGCGACATAAGCCCGCGCGTGGGGGGCATCGTTGTTGAAGGCGGCCAAACCGCTGCTGTCCGGACCGGGCTTGTAGTAATTGGCAATGAAGTTGTAGCGGGAGACGCTTTCATTGTCGTAGTTATCGCCGGCGCGGTTGCCGCCCCAGTTGTAGACAAGGTTGTTGCGGAAGTCGAAGAGCGGCCCCACGGGGTCGGTGTCCCGATGGACGTAGTTGCCCGGTCGTGGTGCCCGCGAGCGGCAATGCGCCCAGAGATTGTTGAGAAAACTGTAGTTCGATCCTTGGGCGTAGTCCTGCCGGCCGGGGCCGGCGCCACGGACGAGAGATCCGAATCCGCGGCCGTCCGGGCGGCGCTCAGGCGCGACAAGCGGATGGGTGATGAAACTTCGCTGAACCGTCACCCGACCGCTTTCGACGACCGAGAGCACTTCTTCCATCGCCCAACTCGCTGAGACCCGGTCCACAATGACATTGTCGGCCTCGCGCACGTTGAGCCCCTTATCGCTCCTCGTGGCTGACCGGGAACCGGGGCGAAAACGGAGGTTCCGGAGAATCACGTCGTTCGCCCCAAGCTCCGTGCGGGCTCCCGCGAGCGTGATGCCGTCGCCGGGCGCGGTCTGACCGGCAATCGTGAGGTACGGCGAATCGATATCCAGGCGACGCCGCAAGTGTATCGTCCCGGACACATCAAAGAGAATGATCCGCGGACCCTCGGCGCTCTCGATGGCATGCCGGAATGAACCCGGACCACCATCCTCAAGGGTGGTCACGCGATAGACATCTCCGCCTCTGCCGCCCGGCGTCCACATCCCGAACCCCCGCGCTTCGGGAAACGCGGGGATCATCGCCTCGCCGCCGCGCCAGCCGCGCGTCGAAAAGTAGCGGCCGCCGCCCAAGCCCATGGGCTCATACGACTCGCTCCCGGCCGCGCTCTGGAACTCCGCGCCGAGCCGGTGCCGCATTCCGGGAATGTAATCGTCTTCATCGGCGCGGTGGCCCCGGTGTGCCTCCGGACCGGCGACACGCGGATCCTCCGGTGCAATGCGCAGCAAGGAACGCCACGTCTCAGCGCGGATGTGGAAGAAGTCATCTTCCGCTGTCAGGGCGGCCAAGAGGTGCGGCACGGCCGTTTCCGCGCCGGGACCCGCGCGGCCGAGCCCCCGCGACGCAATCAGGCGGATGTTCTCGTCCGCATCGTCGAGCCGTCGGATAAACAGCGCTGTGGCGCGTGCGTCGGAGGCGGCGTTTTCTTCGAGTGCCCGCAGCGCGGCGCGACGGACCGCCGATACATCATCAGCCGCAGCCTTGAGGAACAGATCGATAACGGACTCATCGACATTTCCGGTGGCGCTAAGGATGCGGATTGCGAAGAGCCGGACTTCAGCATCATCACGGGACTGTGCCAAATCCAAAAAAGCACCGCTCATCCCGGGATCCGCGTTCAAAGCGTCGACAAATACCCTGCCGATGCGCCAGCGGGTCTCAGGGGGCATCGCCGGGAGGTGCTCGAGCAACCGCGGCAGGTGAGAGGCGACACACGCACCGGCATGATCGAGGATGCGGACGGCGGCGCGGCGAACATCATCGTCGGCATCCCCGGCGGTAAGCGCGGCCATCGCGGCCGGGAGTGCCTCATCGAGAACGGCATCGACGGTACCCGCACTCACAGCCGCCGCTTCAAGCCGGAATAATTCGTCCGCATTTACGAATGGTGCGGCGACGGCAATGATGGCCAACGCGATGACCCGCATCACTGCGGAACGGAGGCGGGCTCTTCCAGCCATGCGAGGTTGAATTCGTAGTGGTGCCGGCTGGAAATGAGATGAATGATCCCGTCCGGTGCCTGCACTGCCGTCACGTAACCCTGGTGTTCGGCATTGTCGTGACTTGCGGTGAAAGGCGCGGAAGGCCCGCGGACGTGCCGCGCAAAGTATTCCTCGCCGTCGGCCGGCGTGATGAGCTTTCGCACCGGCCAGGTTTCGCCTTCATCGTAGGAAACCGCGGCAAACAATCCGTGCCCGCGGTAGTCCTCACCGTCCTGATTCTTGAACATCATTCCC
>SLLG01000259.1 GCA_007134215.1 Opitutales bacterium
CTCAAATTTAACAAGAAACAGCCGATAATTTTTGATGGTTTTTTTTTCCGGCGTTAACTCGTTGAAAGGCCATAAAAACATCAATTGCCTGGGATACGTTTTTCATGGGAAACCTCCTTTGTAAAAGTGTTATGTGAAATAAACAAATAATGTCTATTGTAGCCAGTAAGGCCAAGAAGAATATAGTCAAATTCGGAAATATTCCCAAGCTGATTATGAACCATATCGTTTGCAGGCTTCATTGAATTTGGCAGGTTGGACTCCTGTCTGTCTTGGCAAGTAGTCTTCGATCAGGTTATCTTTGAAAAAATCTGGCAAAAAATTATTTTTTTGTTGACTATTAATTAATATACTGCTTAAAAAACAATTAGATATTACGCTCCAAATCATTTTCCCTACCATAATTATACCATTGAGGTGAACTACATAAAAATAGTTCTCCTTCAATTTTTTCAGCTGAACCCATGGTTTAAAGTACCGGGTGGCTATAGTGTTTTTCCTTACAGGATATTCAGGCTTTGAATTTTTTGGGCCTTAAGAATCTGGCTCAGCAATGTTTTACAAGGGAGGAAGTAATGATAAAAAGAATAAGCTCAGCTTTTGTCTTGACCATCTGCTTCATGCTGGCATGTGGTTCGGCTCATTCTCAGACCGCCCCCATAGAGTACAAACAGACCATGACCAGTATTTTGAGTACGGATCAGTTCATGGGATGGCCTGAAGGTAAAGAAGACTGGGGCAGGAATTTCAGGGAATTATCAGTCAGTCTGGATGGATCAAGAATCGCGTTTACCATTCAAGGAATTACTTTCAATCACACTCGCATTTTTTCCGCCAAGGCGGATGGATCTGACATAATCGGCCTGCCTGCACCTTATTTCGATGATGATGATAAAGTAAGACCAATGTATCCCGTATTGGATCCCCTAGGCCAGCGCCTGTTTTTCAGAATGGGGCATAATGTTTATTATTGCTCTATTGATACCTTAAGCTGCAACTACGCAGTTGTTCCCAAATCCGGACAGGCCAATGCCATGTCTGGTTACGATTCGACAAGACCATTTAGCCTGACCACTTTGGGGGATCAAACCTATCTTTATTTCAGGCATAATGACGGTTGGTCCGACGGCCGATATCGCTGGGGAATCTTCAGTGCGCCTTTGGGAGGCAATGCTTCCAAAGCCATGAGCCTGCATGCGCTGCCTGGCGACACAACGAGCTGGAACAGACTGGGCTCGCTTAGCTTGATTGGAAGCGCGGCCCTGAGCGATGAAGTATTGTTTACATGGTGGCACACAGGCGAAAATGACCAGCGACTTGAAGGCATGTATCGCATGCATGGCCCCACCCTCGTTCCTCATGAACTGCATAACGAGGTGTATCAGCTAGAGCGGACTCAGATTAGTGCTGATGGGACCAAAGCCCTGTACATCCACAGGGATTCTTGGCCCGCGCCAAATCTGCTCTGGGCCGTGAACCTGAACACGGGCGGTAAAACCTTTATTCGGGAGACAACCAAAAATTTTCGTTACCCTACCATATCCCCTTCAGGCAGGTACGCCTTTTTTTCGGTATCCGATGACGGCGGCCATATGCAAACCCGTTTCGACCTGGGCAGCGGGGATCAGCGTGACACGTTTTCCTTCCTGATTGATGAATGCCGTGTTGAAAGATTGACTTCAAATTTCAGCGACATCACCGCCGACGACCGCTACTATTTCATAGCCGGCCCCAGTACAACCTTAAACAGAATCCATCGCGTGGATATGGCCCCCGACGATTTCAGCCAGGCCCCGAATATTTCTGCCATTGAATTCAGTCCCTCATACCTTCTGGCCGACGGTACCAGCAGGGTGACCATCAAGGCCCATGTCAGCGACGCCCAGGGGCTGGAAACCATTTCCTGGGTAAGACTGACCTCCATGGTAGGTGGTCTGGAACGGCCAGAAGGGCTTAGCTATCAGCCAATTGCTTATAGCTCAGGAATCCGGGAGCTTTATGATGACGGCGTCAAGTATGGCGACGAGGTCGCCGGAGACGGGGTTTTCACCCAAAATGACATTCGGGCCGATTTGCGAAGTAATTTCTATGATGATTTCACTTCTCCCAAGCCTATAGGCATAAGAATAGTGGCCAAAGACCAAGACCGCAACTATGTTATGGTGGATACTGTTCTGTATGTTGCTCCGGTTGGCGCGCAGACTGAGTTTACTGTACTGACTGCCCCAAGCACCTCAGGTGGGGGTACTGTTCAGGGCGAGGGGAAATACACTCTTGGCCAGCAGGTCAAACTTACAGCTGTCCCCAGCCCAGGCTTTGCCTTTAAAGGTTGGATGGAAAACAATCAGGTTGTGTCCACTGATGAAACTTACACCTTTACGGCAACAAAAGACCGCAATCTTGTGGCCAACTTCCAGAGATCAGGATCCACCCCCGGGGTCATGATGCTCCTGCTGGATGATGCGGAATAGTTGGTGCTATTATTGCCGACGGTTTAGGTATTGTTTGATGTACTATTCGCCGAGGTTTATTGACTTTCAGTGAATTATTAAGAGAAAATGGAGATCCTGATCATGCCCAAGTCCACTGCCCTCGTCTTGTTCTTCTGCCTGGCCATCTGGACACAAGCTGCGGCTCAGCCCATACCCGATACCGGCCAGATCACCTGCTACAATTTGACCGGTCCTATTCCATGTCCATCTTATGATGATCCATTTTACGGGCAAGACGCCCATTATATCATAAACCCCATGTTTTACACCAAGCTGGGAATGGACGGCGCTGAGTTGATTGAACTGCC
>SLLG01000050.1 GCA_007134215.1 Opitutales bacterium
AGCAGCGTGTCTACCGCAACAACGAACTCGACGCCGAGGCCGCGCTTGCTCTCAGGCCCGAGCGCGTTGTCATCTCGCCGGGGCCGTGCAGCCCGGACGAGGCGGGCAACAGCGTCAATCTCATCGCCGCCTTCGCGGCGGCGGGCGTGCCCCTCTTCGGCGTGTGCCTCGGGCACCAGTGCGTCGGCCAATACTTCGGCGGGAGGGTCGTGCGCGCCGACCGCCTCATGCACGGCAAAACCTCGCCTGTTGAGCACCGCGGGACCGACGTCTTCGCCGGTCTCCCCTCGCCCTTCGCCGCAACCCGCTACCATTCGCTCCTCGTCGAGCGGGCTTCCCTGCCGGACTGCCTCGAGATCACCGCCGAGACCCGCGAGGGCGAAATCATGGGCCTGCGCCACCGCGAACTCCCGGTCTGGGGCGTTCAGTTCCACCCCGAGTCTCTCGCCACCGAGCACGGTCTCGTCCTCCTCCGGAATTTTCTCGCCCTCAACTGATCCCATCCCATGCAGTGCCCCAAATGCGGAGCCAAAGACACGCGCGTGATCGACTCCCGCGTCGCCCGTAACGGCCTATCCATCCGGCGCCGACGATCGTGCAGCCAGTGTGACTACCGTTTCACCACGTCCGAGGAGGTCGTGCGCGAGGGTATCTTCGTCATCAAACGCGACAACCGCCGCGAAGAGTTCGACCGCGCCAAAGTCCTCAGCGGCCTGCGCCGCGCCACCGAGAAGCGTCCTATCGACAGCGAACAGGTCGAAATGCTTGTCTCCGACGTTATCACCGAGTTGGAAAGCGAATTCGACACGGAAATCCCCACCCGTGCGATCGGCGAACGCATCATGAACCGCCTGAAAAGCATTGATCAGATCGCCTACGTGCGGTTCGCTAGCGTCTACAAGGAATTCGCCGACGTCGATGAACTCGCGAAGGAAATCGAACGCCTCAAAGAGCCCTGACGTGACCCCGGAAAACGCACGAAAGCCCACCGCCAAAGACGATCTCGCGAAGATCGAGTGCCTCCACCATCTCTTCGCGGAAACCACGGGCAACGACGCCTACCTCCTCCGCAGCCTCAAAGACGCCATCGAGGCCACTGCCGCCGAACGCGGCGCGGGCACGCTCGACATCTCCGACTTCGTCGACGCCGCCCTGCGCCTGCGCGAGGAACCGCCCTACGGCGAATCCGCCTGCGGCATCCTCCACATCGACCTGCGCGCGCGGGGCTTCGACCCGCTCTTCGTCCAAGGCGAACTCGTCGCCGGTCTCAAGCGCATCGCGGGCCAAGAACGCGGCCTCGTCATCGTCACCGGCCTGCGCCGCTGGGTCCTCGGGGGCCGCCGCAACATGACCGCGCGCCAGCGCAAACGCTACGACGACGCCATCGCCTACATCGACGATCTCGCCGCCCGCTGGAACACCCCCAGCACCGAACTCAACCTCATCTACCTCTGACCGCCATGCCCGAACCCACCCTCTTCGAACGCATCATCGAGGGAGAAATCCCCGCCCGCCTCGAGCACGAGGACGACACCTGCGTCGCCCTTCACGACGTCAACCCGCAAGCGCCCGTCCACATCCTCATCGTCCCGCGCAAGCCGGTTCCCCGCGTCGGTGAAGCGGAAGACGCCGACAAAGACACCCTCGGGCACCTCCTCCTCGTCGCCCGCGACCTCGCCCGCAAACTCAACCTCGGCAAAGGCTTCCGCCTCGTCATCAACAACGGCCCCGACGGCGGCGAGAGCGTCCCGCACCTCCACGTCCACCTCCTTGCCGGCCGCCCCCTGACCTGGCCGCCGGGCTGAACCGGGCTCCGGGACTCGCGCACACTTCCCGCAGGCGCCATCCGTGAGCCGGGACCATCCGCCCGCCGCCTTTGCCGTCCTTTCAGCGGACCGACATCACGAGAACATCCGCTCCTCAGCCTTGTGTCTTCAGGAATTGCCATCGGCGGGCGACGGCTTACCCTTCGCACCATGCAATCGAAGCTACGGCGCCACGCGCGGCTCCTTTTCACCGCGGCGAAGAATTGGTCCGCGGACAAGGCGTTCCAGCACGCCGCCGCCCTCGCCTTCTACACCCTCTTTTCGATGGCACCGCTTCTCATCATCGCCATCACGGTAACCGGTCTCGTCTTCGGCGAAGACGCGGCGGAGGGGCAGCTCCTCGGGACACTAGAAGAATGGATGGGGCCGGAGGGCGCGGCCGCCCTGCAGGAGACGATCGCGGAAAACGACCCCCGCCGGAGCGGATGGCTTTCCACCGTGATCGGGTTCGGGCTACTCGCCTTCGGCGCGACGACAGTCTTCGGGCAACTCCAGTCCTCGCTCAATGAAATCTGGAAGGTCACGCCCAGCCCGCGCAAGAGCGGTATACTGATCCTCCTCAAGACCCGGTTTCTCTCCCTCACGCTCGTCCTCACGATCGGCTTTCTCCTCCTCGTTTCGCTCATGATGACGGCCGCCCTCAGCGCGGTCATCCGCTTCGCCAGCGAATACATCCCCATGCCGGGCATCTTGCTCCAGTTCGCTGACATCGGTCTCTCACTCCTCATCATCTCGGTGCTTTTCGCCGCCATCTTCAAGGTGCTGCCGGACGTGCGCCTACCGTGGCGGGAGGCCCTCACCGGTGCGTTCACGACCGCCGTTCTCTTCATCATCGGCAAATACCTCATCGCCCTCTACATCACCCACACCGGCGCGGCCTCCGCCTACGGCGCGGCAGGCTCCCTCGTCGCGATCCTCATCTGGGTGAACTACTCCGGTCTCATTCTGTTTTTCGGCGTGCAGGTGACCAAATCCTACGCCGAAGACCGCGGCGTGCCCATCGAGCCCAAGGCCACGGCCGTCAAACTCGAATACCATCTCATCGAAGACCCGGTCGCCGGCGCGGATTGAATACCGGTTCTCTAAACGGGCTTCACCCGCCGTTAGCGCGGCCACCTATCCGCCTCAGAACGCGACCCCGACGCCGAAGATAAGGTTGCGTCCGGGGCGCGGGGCGAGGTCGCGGACAAAGGAGGTGGCGTCGCGCGCCTCGCGGTTGAGGGCGTTTTCGAGGCGGGCGGAGAGGGTGACGCTTTCGGCCGTGTTCCACACTGTCCAGCGCGCGCGCAGACCGAGCATGGCAAAGTCGGGCACCGTCTGTTCATGGTCCGGCACCCGGTTCTGGCGGAAGTGATATCGCAGGTCGGCGCCGAACGCCCAGTCCGCCACGGCGAAGTCCACCCCGGTGGAAAGACGCAGGGGGGGGATCCGCGCGAGCGGCTCTCCCGTCCCCCGTTCACGCGCCCGCACGTAGTCGGCGCTGAACCGCCAGTCGAGCCGACTCTCCAAGTCCGCGACAACCGCGACCACGCCTTCAAACTCAAAACCGTAGTAATCCGCGTCGCTCAGGACATAGCGGGTGACCGGCAGAAAATCCGTCTCTTCGCCCGCCGCCGCCCGCGCGTCGATGAACGCGGCATCGACCTTTCCGCGCGGCACAAGGCTGAACGATTCGTCCTCGTTCGCAAAGGCCAGCTCATCCGTGCGCCGCAGCTGGATATAGTCGCCGAAGCGCACGTAGAAGACGTCCGCCTCCCAGCGGAAACGCTCTGTCCACCCGCGCAGGCCCGCGTCGAGCCCGACGGCGCGTTCGCGGCGGAAGCCGTCCGTCTCCACATGGTCGCTGATCTCATAGGCGAAGGTGCCGACATGCGGGCCGTCGGCATAGAGTTCCTGCGCGTTCGGCAGGCGCTCCGTGTAGTTGGCCGCCACAGTGAGGCGCAGGCCGTCGCGCAGCCGCAGCACCGTGCCCGCGGAGCCGCTCACCCCCGTACGTCGGTATCCGCCGGGAACGCTCTCACGGCCCTCGATGATATCGCGCTCGTAAAACTTCGGACGGATTCGCTGATGCTCCAGGCGGGCACCGAACTGCAGGACCGCCCGCCCGAAGTCCACCTCCTCGAAGGCGAAGAGCGCGTATTTGCGTGTATCCGTGGGACGAAGAAAGGCCTCGTCGCCCGTCGCCTCAAACTTGCTTCCCGACGCCTGGAACCCAAGCGCTCCCTCCACATTCCCCGCCGGACGTTGCGTCAGTTCAAGCCGCCCCTCCCATGCGTCGTTGCGGAAAAAGGTGGAGGGCTCGCCGTCCTCCAGCTCCGCGTGTTCGTAGCCGCCGAGCCCGAAACGCAGCCGTGCTTCGGCAAAGGGTCCGCCGTCCAGCAGGAAACCCGCGCGTCCGTCCGCGCGCCAGCGCTCAAGGTCGATCATCACAAGGTCGTCCAGTTCGCGTTCGATTATGAGTTCGCCATCCGGCCCGATGCCCGCGACATCCTCCTCCACTTCCTGTCCAATACCGTAACGGCTCGAAAAGTACGAATACGCCACCCCGCCGAATCCTGTATCAAAAAACCGCGACACTCCCGCCGTGAAATCCTCCGTCTCGACAAAGCTCTGCCGCAGGGTACCCCGCTCCTGCTGGTCCCGCAGACCGGCGTCGCGCGCCCCGTATCCGGGGATCGACAAATCCCCGTGCCGGCGCACAAGGCCCGCGCTCTGCCACGCCCATACTTCCCGCGCGCGTCCGCGCAGCGAGTAGCGGCCCGTCCAGCCGTCCGACACCGAAGCGAAATCCGCACCGAACGCACCTTCGACATCCACTGCGGGCACACGCCGCGGCACGCGCGCGTCGATGACATTGACCACCCCGCCCACGGCGTTGCTCCCGTAGAGCAGCGTCGCCGGTCCGCGCACGATCTCCACGCGCTCCGCCGCGATCGGTTCGACCGCGACCGCGTGGTCCAGGCTGCCCACCGACGCATCGAAGGTGTCCACGCCGTCGCTCAACACGCGGATGCGGTCGTTGCTGAAACCGCGGATGACTGGACGGCTCGCCCCGGGAAAGTATCCCGTCGCCGAGACACCAGGCAGTCCGTCGAGGGTCGCCCCAAGCGACAACGCCGCCCGGTCGTCCAGCCGCCGCCCCGACACAATTGTCGCCGGTTGCGCATAGTCCTCCGCCGCCCGCGAGAGGGGAAAGGAACGCACCTCGAAGGCCTCCAGCTCGACAACGGACTTTTCTCCGTCTCCGGGAAACGCCGGCGTCCCTGCCCATGCCGCGCCCGAAAGCCACAGCACCACGATTCCTCTGATACCCGTTTTGTTCTTTCTCTGCATCGCGGCCCCTTCTCAGGAACACGCGTATGCACCGTCAAGAATAAAATTTTGATCAATCAAAGTCTTGAGGCCGGAGCCGACTTGATTCCTCAAATGCACCCTAAATCTCGACGACTCCGCACAGCGGACCCGTCGGCGAATCACCGTCAGCGCGTTCCAAAGCCTGACGGCATCGGCTACACCGGGGAGCTAGACGAGGGAGCGGGCGATGGAGACGAGTTCGACGAAGGACTTGGCCTGAAGGGAGGCGCCGCCAATGAGACCGCCGTCGATGTCCTCCTTGGCGAGGAGGTCGCGGGCGTTGGCGGGTTTCATGGAACCGCCGTAGAGGATGCGCATCTTGGAGGCGGCGGGTTCGCCGAATTTGCCCTCGAGCCACTTGCGGATGAAGCCGTGGACCTCCTGGGCCATTTCGGGAGTGGCGGTCTTGCCCGTGCCGATCGCCCAGACGGGTTCGTAGGCAATGACGACGTTTTCCGCCTGCTCGGCGGTGACGCCCTTGAGGCCTCCAGCAAGCTGTTTCTCAACGACGGCGGTGGTTTCCTCGGCCTCGCGCTGTTCGAGCGTCTCGCCCACGCAGAGGATGGGTTTGAGGGAGCTGTCGAGCGCGGCGACAACCTTCTCGTTGATGAAGGCATCTGACTCCTTGAAGTATTCGCGCCGCTCGCTGTGGCCGAGGATGACGTAGGTGCAAAAGAGCGAACGCAGCATGAGGGGCGAGACCTCACCGGTGTAAGCGCCCTCGGCTTTTGGGTACATGTTCTGCGCGCCCAGCTGCACAGTCGAGCCCTCAAGGGCTTTGGCACAGGACTCGAGCGCGGTGAAGGGCGGGCAGACGACGGCGCCGACATCGGACTGATGGCCGATCTCGTGGTGAATCTCGCGCACAAGGGCGGTACCCTCGGACGCGGTCTTGTTCATCTTCCAGTTGCCTGCTATAAGGTAGCGGCGGATGTTTTTGCTCATGGTTCCGGTATGGGGAAATTGGTTACAGAGGAAAGGCGGAGGCCGGGATTACTTGCGGTCGAGGGCGGCCACGCCGGGCAGTTCCTTGCCTTCGAGGAACTCGAGGCTGGCACCCCCGCCCGTGCTCATGAAGCTGACACTTTGCCCGTAGCCGCTGCGCTTGATAGCGGTTACGGAGTCGCCGCCGCCGATGATGGAGACGCAGTCGGCCTCGGCGACGGCCTGCGCGACGGCGAAGGTGCCCTGCGCGGCCTCGGGGATCTCGAAAACACCCATGGGACCGTTCCAGAGGACGGTCTTTGCCTTGGCGATCTCGGTCTTGTAGCGCTCCACCGTCTTCGGGCCGATGTCGACGCCCTCCCAACCCTCCTCGATGTCGCCTTCGACAACCTTTGTCTCGCCGAGGGTACCCGCCTTGAAGTCGAGCTTGTCGCAGACGACGTTGTCTTCGGGAAGGAGAAACTCGACACCCTTTTCCTTCGCCTTTTCGAGGGCGGATTTGGCGGTATCGACCTTGTCCGGTTCGGCGAGGCTGTCGCCCACTTTGCCGCCGAGGGCGAGGCGGAATGTGTAGGCCATGGCGCCGCCGATAAGAATGGTGTCGGCCTTGTCGAGGAGCGCGTCGATGACCTTGATCTTGTCGCTCACCTTGGCGCCGCCGAGGATGACGACGAAGGGCCGCTCCGGTTTGGCGGTCTTTTCGCCGAGATACTCGAGTTCTTTCTGGATGAGGTAGCCCGCGACGGATTCTTTGACGTGATGCGTGACGCCTTCGGTGGAGGCGTGCGCGCGATGGGCCGTACCGAAGGCGTCGTTCACGAAAATGTCGGCGACCTTGGCGAGTTCCTTGGCGAACTCAGGATCATTCTTCTCCTCGCCGGGATGGAAGCGTACGTTCTCAAAGAGCATCACCTGGCCGTCGATCATGCCGCGCGCGGCGATCTCGACCTGCTCGCCGACGCAGTCGTCGAGAAAAGTGACCGGCGCGCCCAGCTTGGTGGACAGGTCGAGCGCGACGGCCTGGAGCGTGAACTCGCGGTTGCGCTCGCCTTTGGGACGGCCGAGGTGGCTGCACAGGATGACCTTCGCCTTTTTCTCGACGAGGTAGCGGATGGTGGGCAGCGCCCCGATGATGCGCGAGTCGTCGGTGATCGCGCCGTTTTTGACCGGCACGTTGAAGTCCACGCGCACGAGCACGCGTTTGCCGGTTACTTCGATGTCTTCGAGTGTTTTGATGGCCATGGGAAAGCGGGTTGCAGGTTGGTTTCGGTTGGAAGCCGGCCCGGTGCGGCGAAGGCACCGACGGGGCCGGGAGAATCAGTAAACGGTGAACAATGGAGAGCGCGGCGGATGCCTGCGGCGTGCGGCGGAGTTCGGCCGCACGCGAAGCACAGCCGACGGAAAAAAAGCCGCCCTTCGCCGCAACGAAGCCGTCGGACGAAGGGCGGCGGAAATTCGGGCGGACCCGCTTAGAGGGCCATCACCTTCTTGAGCAGGTCGACGACGCGGTTGGAGTAACCCCACTCGTTGTCATACCAGCTCACGAGCTTGAAGAAAGTTTCGTTGAGGCCGATGCCGCTGCCTGCGTCGAAGATCGACGAAGCCGGGCTGTGGATGAAATCGGTGGAGACCACTTCGTCCTCGGTGTATTCGAGGATGCCCTTGAGCGGGCCTTCGGCGGCTTCCTTCATCTTTTTACAGATCTCCTCGTAGCTTGTCGGCTTCTCCGTCTTCACCGTGAGGTCGACGACCGAAACCGTCGGCGTCGGAACGCGGAAAGCCATGCCGGTGAGCTTGCCCTTGACCTCGGGGAGCACGAGACCGACGGCCTTGGCCGCGCCCGTCGTCGAGGGAATGATGTTGATGGCGGCGGCGCGGCCGCCCTTCCAGTCCTTGCGGCTGGGGCCGTCGACCGGTTTCTGCGTCGCGGTATAGCTGTGCACGGTCGTCATGAGACCTTCCGCGATGCCGAAGTTCTCCAGCACCACCTTCGTGATCGGGGCGAGACAGTTCGTCGTGCAGGAGGCATTCGAAACGAGGGCGTGCTCCGCCGTCAGTTCGTCGTCGTTGACGCCGATGACGACCGTCTTGACGCCATCGCCCTTGGCCGGCGCGGTGATGATCACCTTCTTGGCACCGCTCTTGATGTGCCCTTCGGCGGCGGTGTCCTGCACAAAAAGACCGGTGGACTCGATAACGATCTCCACGCCCAGCTCCTTCCACGGCATGGCCGCGGGGCCTTCCTTCACGGCGAGGCACTTGATGCGCTGACCGTCGACGACGAGGGTGTCGTCCTCGGCGGCGTCGGGCGACGACTTCTCGCTCTCCACCGTGCCTTGAAAACGACCCTGCACGGAGTCGTACTTGAGCAGATAGGCGAGGTTGTCGGCGGGGACGAGGTCGTTGACCGCCACCACTTCGACATCCTTGCCGAGGAGTCCTTGCTCCGCGATCGCGCGGAAGACGAGCCGACCAATACGGCCGAATCCATTGATTGCTACTTTGGTTGCCATAATGAAATGAGTTACAGATTTACCCTTTTCCGGACACGCCCGACGCCTTGAGAAAAAACGAAGGACAGCCCAAAACCGGAAAAATCAATGAATGCACCGGCCCGAAGCAAGCGAATAGTGGACGAATTGCCGCCAACCGCATTAGTTTTACGAATTTTGACTATCCGGTGAATTAGGCTGACTAATTCCGCCTCTCACTCCACAGCCTCCGAGAGGCGCACGGCCTGGATGCGGTAGGATCCTTCCCGCCGCGGCGGGAGGAGGAGGATGACGGTACGGCGGTGCGGTGAAAACCGCAGGCGGTTGACGAGCACGCGCTCGAAGGTCTCGCCACTGCGCACAACGAGGCCCACCGGCACCTCGCGCCCGAAAAGTCCGCGCAGGTCGAGCGCGCGGCTTTGGCCTGGATTGAGGGTCAGCTCCTGGGTGTCCAGCGCGCCGAAGAGCTGCACGCCGGTGGCGTTGAAAAAAACCAGATGGTCGCGCGGTAGGGCGGAGGCGCTGTCGTCCATGGCCATGACACGGAAGCGACCGCGCTCCTCCCCGCGCGCCGCTCCGCGCCCGGCGAAGAAGAACAACAAAACCTCGTCGACCCCGGCGTCGAGGACCGCTTCGCCAGCCACCGGATACACAAATGTGCCGTCGGCGGCGAGATCGCGGCGGTGCACGCGGATGCGGTCGCCGGGAATCGTGGCGCGTTGCGGCGCGCTGCGCGTGTAGCGGACAAACGGCAGTTCTTCAAAGGACTCGCCGTCGGGCGAAAAGAAGAGCCCCGACCAATCGTGTCCCGTCTCGCCGAACACCGTGAACGTGACCGCGCGCTCCGTCTCCGCGGCACCGGCAACGGCCCACGCCAGGATCGTCAAAGAGAACAAGGCAATCCATGGCCGCAGTGTCATTCGCTCCACCCCCCGTTCCATTCCAGCCACCGGAAGGAGATGACTTCGAATTCGCGTTCGTATTCCGAAGCGGCATCGGGCACGGTGGCGCCGGTCCGGCGCACGACTGCCTCGCACGCGGCCCGACCCTCGACGCGCCCGGTGGCGGGGTTGAGCACATCGCCGTAGGCGCGCACGACAAAGGTATCCGACCGCGCCGACAACAAGGGAGCGAGGGCCGCAGCGACATCGCCCTGGCGCAGGCGTCCCGGCGAGGCTTCGGGGAGGTCCGTGTTCAAGCCGCTAGCTGCGACGGCGTCGGCGATAACACCGCTTTCCAGAAATGCCGCCACGGAGGCGAACGGGCCTTCCTGCCGCACGCCTTCGACGACGCCTTCGGCGAGCGTCAGGAGTTCCTCCGCCGTGAAAAGCCGGATCCCCTCGCGGTAGAGGCTGTCCGGCCCCGGCCCGTCGTCGCCCACAGTGCGCAGCATGCCGGCACCGAAAGGATGGCGAAAAAACGCCGCCTCCGCCGAGAGGGGAACCGGCACGGGCGCCCCGCGGTTGACAGCGTATTCCCGCAGGCCCATGGCGAGGACTGCCCGCCACGCCGCCACAGACGTGGAGTTGACGTTGAACGCGCCGCGAACGCGTAGGCCCGGATCGCCTTCGTCGCCGACCGCTTCCGCGCGGCGCAGCAACGCCGTCTCCGCCGCAGGCTCCACCATGTGTGTATCAAAAACGGAATTCAGCACGTCCCGGCCCGTTTCGCCAAGGGAATAAGGCGGCCAATCCGCCAGCGGCGCGTGGCGCAAGGCACCAAGCGTCCAAAGATTTGTCTCCGGCACGTCGTAGAGGCGCACGTCGCGATCGGTTCGGACGCGCTGCGCGGAGCCGTCCATACCCGCGACCTGACGGCGATTCCCGAAACCATCGAGGTCCGAGAAAAAATCATCGATGATGGCAATCTCACCGGGACGGCGGGACAGCACCTCGAAGCGGGCCGGATGCTCACTGAAATTGATCACCGGCCGCCGCAGGTCGAATTCGTGCGCATAAGCCGCCAGCCCGTCCGGCCCCTGCGGGTCGTCAAACAGCTTGAAGTGAAATCCGAAGCTGTAGTCCTCCTCCGTGTATCCATCGCTGCGGGAGAGAAAGAAGCGGCGGCTCAGCGTCGGAATGAAGCGGTCGTCCTCGAATGGAACGCCCGCCACGGCGAAGACCACCTTGGCCTCCTCGTCCGGGCGGTCGTCGCCGCCCGCCGGTCGCTCAACGAGCTTGAAAGTCGTGCCGCGGTACTCCGGCGGAAACACCAGCTCGACCTCGATCTCGTCGCCGGGCTGCCCATACATTTCCGGATCGGCGAACTGCCGCCCGCCCGGATCGGTGCGCACGAGCCCCTGCGGCTGGCGCGGCTCGCGCAGGCGCAGGACCTCGCCGGGCATCATGACGTAGCGCCCGTTGTCGGCCAGTTCTTGCAGCCCCACCCACACTATCGGCGGCGTCGCGATGCCGCGGAAATCCAGCGCCTGTTGCAAGTCGATATCCGCGAGCAGGCGGTCCTCCCTCGTGAGATTGGTCACAAGAACGCGCGGCATCCCGGAGACGACCAGCTCATACGGTTCATCGCCGCCCGCCGCGTGCCCGAGGTCGAGCGGAAAGGCGTAGGGATTGTAGATCTCGAACTCGATGTGAAAACGGATACGCACGTCGCGGGTGGCGTCATCCATGGCATGGAACACCCCGCACTTCACCACCACCTCGGTGAGAACGGGATGGAAGCCGCTGAACGCATCCGCGATCTCCGCATTCGCAGGAAGGAGCGGCTTGTTTCCGTCGGTCCGCAGTGCGACGCCGGGCCGCCCCGCAAAGCGCTCAAAATTCCGCTCATGGTCGAAGTAGCGGGCGGATTCCGTGAACGGCGCCGGCAGTGTCGCCTCAAACTCGTCCGGGCGGACAACCCGCTTCCAGCCGCCGCGCGCTGTATCGACGGGCAGGCCTTCCGCGTAAACGCTGAAATCATCCGACGCCGCGAGAAAAGCCTCGCCGTCGAACCCTTCCAGAAAGCGGGTTTGCCGCGGCACCCGCACGGAGGCCAGATGCGCGCGCCAGCCGGCGTCCGGATCAAGCGGATCGGCAAAGGCCCCGGCATACGCCTCGCGGTCCAAATAAGCGGCGTGGCTGTTGCGCTCCGCCACACCAGCCCATGCCGGTTCCCCGGGCGCGGTCACGATGCGCGCCTTCACGTTTTCGTCACCTACCCAGTAGGCGTAGCGGCCGGGCGGCGGCGTGTCGTCAGCGGCAACCGCCTGAACCCGCACAAGCGGCGCTACCACGGGGGCGAGCCCTTCGCGCGGCGAACGCAGAAGAACCGACTCCGCTCCCGGCCCGGCACGACCCGCGGGCGCCGCCGCCGGGACCGCCCGCGGGTCGGGACTCTCGCCCGAGACCAGCCACGCCGGTCCTTCCGCGCGACCCGTCCGGCCTTCCGGGACAACCGCCCACGCACCCGTCCACAGCGCACCGTCGGCACCCGGCGGCACCCCTTCCAGAAGGTCCGCTCTCGCCGAGACCGAACGGTCGTCGCCGACGTGGCGGGCGAGGTCTGCCATGGCGAGGTCGAGGGCGAAGAGCGCATGGTGTTTGGCAAGGGCCAACTGCCGGGCCGCTCGTGTCGCGCCCGTCTCCACGCGTGCGAGCGCTGATAGACTCACGATGAGAAGGACGAGAAACGCCATGAGCGCGAGCGCAGCGACAAGCGCGAATCCGCGCCTCCACCCGACGCCCCGCCCTTTTGCCGTCCCGGAAATCATCGGCCCTCTTTCTGCGCAGCCCGCCCCCGCAAGGCAAACTTCGATTTCCGCCGCCGACGGCCGGTCGCCGCACGTCAAAGAACTATCCCAGAGTTAATTTTGTTTTTGTCCGTGTGGCGAAATATTGACCAAGAGGGAATTCTTTTCTCCGGACAGGGAAAGGCGCACGTGGTGATCCTTTATCGCGGAGTCGCGGCGGGACTGTTTGCCGTCGGCGGGTTGCTGTCCGGGAGGAGGATGCCTGCTCCGGCCCTTCGCGCGCTGGATCCGGACTCGGAAGAGACTTGCCGGAACGCGCGGGCCGTGGCAGGTTTCCTTTTCGCTTCCGGAGTCTCCGTCCGAACCGACAGAACTCCGCTCAACCCAATGAACCAAGGCGTGTTGCTATGAATGAAAAAGCGAAACTGATCCTCCGAATTATCCTCGGCCTCGCCCTCGTCGTCTTCGGTGCGAACAAGTTCCTCGGCTTTCTCCCCATTCCGGAGATGGCGGAGGAAGCGGGCACCTTCATGGGCGCACTGGCCGCAACGGGCTACATGATCCCCTTGATCGGCATCGTCGAGATGGTCACGGGCGCACTCATCCTCGCGGGGCTGTTTGTTCCGTTGGCACTGGTCCTGCTCGCGCCGGTCCTTGTGAACATCGTGCTCTTCCACCTCTTTCTCGATCCAGGGGGCATCTTGCCGGGTCTCATCCTCACGATTCTGGCGCTCATCCTCATGTTCGCCCACTTCGGGAGCTACCGTCCGCTCTTGCGCGCGAAGTAGAGGGGTCCGGCAACCGGACCGCCTGGGAAGCACGGGACTTCGTGTGCCCCGACAGCGCCGCGGGCGCAAAATCCGCCCTTTAGTAGTTGCACTAATCCTGAGAGTGATCTGGATTAGCTCAGTGAACCTTGAACTCACCCCCACACCCTTCCTTCCCCGGCCCACCCGGCTCCCGGCATGATCGAGGCACCGACAGCCAATCCGACCGAACGCATCCACGACGTATGCCGCCGTTTCGGGCCGGACCGTGAGAACCTCATTCCCGCCCTGCAGGAAGTGCAGGAGTCGGAGGGTTTTCTGAGTCCGGAAGCGGTCGATGTCATCGCCGGTTACTTCAGCCTCTCCGCCAACAACGTCTACGGCGTGGCCACCTTTTACGCGCAGTTCCGATATCACCCGCCGGGACGGCACTGCCTGAAAATCTGCCAGGGCACAGCCTGCCACGTGCAGGGAAGCGGTGTGCTTCTCGACGCGGCGGAGCGCTCCCTCGGCATCCGCTCAGGCGAAACAACGGAAGACGGTGATTTCGGGCTCGAAGAACTGGCCTGCCTCGGCTCGTGCGCCCTCGCCCCGGCGGTCGTCCTTGATGGAGTCGTGCACGCGCGGCAGACGCCCAAGAAACTCAACGCCCTTCTGGAGAAAGCGCGCTCATGAATCTCTTCACCATCCGCGAAAAAGCGCGCGCGGCGTGGGCCGCGTTCGCGCTCCCCGGGCAGCCGCGCATCCTCGTCGGCACCGCCACCTGCGGGCGCGCGGCGGGTGCGCTGGAGGCGAAGAAGTCGCTCAAGGCGGCGCTTGACGCTTACGGGCTGGCCGAATCAGTGCCTGTCTTCGAGGTGGGCTGCAACGGCCTTTGTTACGCCGAACCACTCGTTGAAGTGACGGGTCATGACGGCCGCCGTGTGCTCTACCGCAATGTCGACGCCCGCATCGCGGCGCGCCTCGTGGAATCGCATCTCGTGCAGGGCGAGCCTTTTATGAAGCGCGCCCTTTGCGTGGTCGAAGGGAACCCGCTGGACGGGCTGCCGAAGTGGGCCGAGCTGCCGATGATCCGGCCGCAGGAGCGCATCGTGACGCGAAACCTCGGATTCATCGATCCCGACGAGTTGCTTCACTACGTGAACCGCGGTGGCTACACGGGCCTTGAACGCGCGTTCGCGCTCGGCCCCGAGGGCACAATCGAAGAAGTGACGCGCTCGGGCCTGCGGGGGCGCGGCGGCGCGGGTTTTCCGACCGGACTGAAGTGGGGCTTTGCGCGCAAGACGCCGACGGAGCCGAAATACGTCATTTGCAACGCCGACGAGGGCGACCCCGGCGCCTTCATGGACCGCAGCGTCCTCGAAGGCGATCCCCACGCCATGCTGGAGGGTATGCTCATCGCGGGCTATGCCATCGGTGCCTCCGTGGGCTATATCTACATTCGCTCGGAATATCCGCTCGCCGTCGCGCGCCTCGCGCAGGCCATCGAGGACCTGCGGGCTTACGGCCTCGTCGGCGAAAACATCCTCGGCTCGGGATTTTCTTTGGAAATCAAAATCAAAAAGGGAGCGGGCGCTTTTGTCTGCGGCGAGGAGACCGCCCTCATGGCGAGCATCGAGGGGCACCGCGGGATGCCGCGCGCCAAGCCACCCTTCCCCGCCGTCTCCGGGCTTTTCGCCAGACCGACCAACATCAACAACGTCGAAACCCTCGCAGCGGTCTCCGCCATTCTCGAAAAGGGAGCAGACTGGTACACCGGTTTCGGCACGGAGAAGAGCCGCGGCACGAAAACCTTCTCCCTCGCCGGGCAGATCCAACGCACGGGCCTCATCGAAGTGCCCATGGGCATTCCCCTGCGCACCATCATCGAGGACATCGGCGGCGGCGTGGAAAAGGGCAAAGCCTGCAAAGCGGTGCAGACGGGCGGTCCTTCCGGCGGTTGTATCCCCGGCCATTTGCTCGACCTGCCGGTCGATTACGAAAACCTCGCCGAAGCGGGTTCCATCATGGGCTCGGGCGGGATGGTTGTGATGGACGAAGATACCTGCATGGTCAAAGTAGCCCGCTATTTCCTCTCCTTCACGGAGGCCGAATCCTGCGGGAAGTGCACACCCTGCCGCATGGGCACGCAACACCTCCTGCGCCTCCTCGACACCATCCTCGCCGGGGAAGCCCCGCCGGGCACCCTGGAGCAACTGCACGGCATCTGCGAGACAATGAAGTGCTCGTCCCTCTGCGGCCTCGGACAGACTGCGCCCAACCCCGTTCTCACCACCCTCCGGTATTTCGAGGATGAGTACAGCCACTACCTCGCGGGCGAGGTGCGGCGCTACCGCATTGAGGCGGAGGCCTGCGAAGGCTGCCGGGCCTGCGCCATCGCCTGCCCCACCGGCGCTATTACCGGCGACCGCAAAAAACCGCACCTCATCGATCAGGAGGCGTGCATCCTCTGCGGCGTCTGCCTCCAGTCCTGCCGCTACAACGCCGTATCGTTTGTCTTTGAAGAGAAAGCCGCGCGATGAAGGAGATCACCCTCACCATTGACGGACAACCCGTGAGCGTGGCCAGCGGCGCCTCCGTCCTCGACGCCGCGAAAGCACTCGGCATTGAGGTGCCGTCCATCTGTTCGCACCCGGACCTTCCCGCCTACGGTGCCTGCCGCATGTGCGTTGTCGAGATCGAGAGCGTGCGCGGCTTCCCCACCGCCTGCACCACACCCGCCGCCGACGGTATGGTCGTGCGCACGGAGAGCGAGACCCTCCGCCGCCTGCGCGAAAACACGCTCGAACTCATGATGTCGGGGCACCCAAACGCCTGCCTCGTCTGCGACTACCGCGCGGTCTGCGAAAAACATAAGCCCACGCCCTCCAAGGCGGGCACGAGCACGCGCTGCGGGCTCTGCGGCAACCGATCGGAGTGTGACCTGCGCGAGTTGGTCCTTTCCTCACCCGGGCGCAACCTCGGCCTGCCGACAATCTATTCGCGCAAAAAGGTCGAGCGCGACGACCCCTTCATCGAACGAGACCACAACCTCTGCATCCTCTGCGGGCTTTGCTGGCGCATCTGCGACAAGATCCACGGCCAACCCGCCATCAGCATCGTGCGGCGCGGCAAGGAGGCGCGGATCGCGGCCAGCTTCGACCGCTCATGGGTGGACTCGGGCTGCACCTTCTGCGGGGCCTGCGTGGACATTTGCCCCACGGGCACGATCTCCGACCGTTTCGCCAAATGGCACGGCCATCCTGAAAACAAGATCCTCTCCACCTGCATGCTCTGCCCGGAAGGATGCGCCTTCCATGAAATGACGGAGAACAACCGCGTTGTCGCCACGCGCATGACGGGCTTCAAACCCGAAAACCGCCTCTGTGCCCTCGGTCGTTTCGCCTACCCGCAACTCCTGCAGGACCGCCACCGCCTCGACCGCCCCCTCCTCCGCGAAAGCGGCGAACTCGTGCCCGTCTCGCAGGAAGAGGCCATGGAAGCGCTCGCCGCGGCGCTCGACGGATTCCGCGACGGCTCCTTCCTTCTTCTCGGCAACGACACCGAATTGCGCGAGACAAAGCACCTATACCGCTCCCTCGCCGGTGATGTTCTCCACGGGAAAGCCCTTTTCATGGCGGCGGGCAGCGGCGCGGAGGACCTTCCGGAGGAACTCGCCGACGCGATCGAAAGCGGGGCCATCCGCGCCGTCCTCAGCGCGGGGAATTTTCTGCCCACCGGACTGCGCGAGCACCTCGATTTCCTCGCCGTCATCGACGCCTTTCCCTCCACGCTTTCCGCTTCCGCCGATGTCGTTTTGCCCGCCTCCATCCTCGCGGAAACGACCGGCACCTTCCGCGACGCGGCGGGCGACGTGAAAGGCGTCGGCCCCGCGCTCCCCGCGCCGGAGCAAGCCCGCCCCGAGTGGCACTGGGTGCGCGACCTCGCGCAGCGCCTCGGCGCGGAGGACTGGTGCCGTTTCCGCTACGCCCCCGAAGTCACCCGCACAATCGGCGACGATCCCGCACCCGCTCCGCTGCGCACGCGCCCCCGCGACAGCGTGAAGGACAGCCTGCCCACGCGCTTCCGCGGCCACTTCCTCGCCGACCGCGTGCCCGCCCTCCGCGCCTTCGGTCTGCCCTCCACGCCCGCGGAGGAAACGGGCGCGGACAAGCGCGGTTTTCCCATTCGCCGCAAGGAGGAGATCGCTCCGAATTTCCATTCCTTCCTCGTCGAAGCGCCCGAGATCGCCCGCTACGCGCGCCCCGGCCAGTTCATCATGCTCATGGCGTCGGAAACCTCCGAACGCGTGCCGTTCACCCTCACCGACTGGGACCCGGAGGCAGGCACGATTCTCTTCATCATCGAGGAAACGGGCCGCTCCAGCCGCGAGCTTTGCGCCCTGCGCGCGGGCGACCGCATCGCCCATGTGAGCGGCCCCCTCGGCGCGCCGCTCGACCTCAGCGGGGCCGGCACCATCGCGCTCGCCGGCGGATGCTACGGGATCGGTGCCATCTATCCCTTCGCCAAGGCGCTCCACCGCGCGGGCAAGCGCGTCTTCGTCGTTCTCGAAGCCTCCAGCCACTTCCTCATGTATTTCGAGGACGAGCTGCGGGAGTTTTGCGAGGAAATCTTCTTCACAACGCGCGACGGCAGCATGGGCCGCAAAGGCGCCGTGCACGATGTTCTTGTCGAGTTGCTGCAAAGCGGCGACAAGCGCCCGGACGCCATGGCCGCGATCGGCTGCACCCTCATGATGCAGATGGCGACCGAGGCGACCCGGCCATGGTCGGATGTTCCGCTGCACGTCGCCCTCAATCCCATCATGATCGATGGCACCGGCATGTGCGGGGCGTGCCGCGTCTCCGTGGGCGGACAAACGAATTTCGCGTGCGTCGACGGGCCCTTCTTCAACGGCCACGAAGTCGACTGGGCCGAGCTTGCCTCGCGCCGCGGCGCCTTTGTGCAGGTTGAGGTCGAGGCCATGCCGCAAAACGGCACCCTTGCCGCGCATCCCTGCCGCCACTGAACGAAATGAATTCCGGCATGGAACCCACTCCCTCCCGATCCGAATCGAAGCGCCCCCAGCGTCCGGCCCGCGTGCCCCGGCAACCCATGCCGGAGCAGGACCCCCGCCGCCGCGTGACCAACTTCGAGGAAGTCCCGCGCGGCTACACGCCCGAACTCGCCATGCTCGAGGCCTCGCGTTGCCTCGAATGCAAGAAACCGAAATGCGTCGCGGGCTGCCCCGTCGACATCGCCATTCCCCAGTTCATCGGGCTCATCAAGGAAGGCAAATTCGAGGAGGCGGCCGTCAAACTGAAAGAGCAGACCGCGCTCCCCGCCGTCTGCGGACGCGTTTGCCCGCAGGAGAGCCAATGCGAGGCGGAGTGCGTCCTTGCGCGCAAAGGTGAGTCGGTGGCGATCGGGCGACTGGAGCGCTTCGTCGCCGATTACACGTTGCAGTCCGGCAAAGAGGAAAAGGCGGTCCGCCTCCCGCCCACGGGCAAACGCGCCGCCGTTATCGGCGCGGGACCGGCGGGTATCACCGTGGCGGGCGACCTTGCGCGCTGGGGGCACGAGGTGGTCGTCTTCGAGGCCCTGCACCTGCCCGGCGGCGTCCTCATGTATGGCATTCCGGAGTTCCGTCTCCCCAAGCACATCGTGCAGCACGAGATCGAGCAACTCCGCCGCCTCGGCGTGAAAATCCTCACCGACCACATCATCGGCAAGACGCAGACCGTCGAAGACCTGCTCAAGACGGAGGGTTTCGACACCGTCTTCGTCGGTTCGGGCGCGGGCCTGCCAATGTTCCTCGGCATCCCCGGGGAGAACGCCGTCGGCGTCTACAGCGCCAACGAATACCTCACGCGCGTCAACCTCATGAAGGCCTACGACTTTCCGCGCCACGCCACTTCGCCTGTCCGCGCCGCGCACGTCATCACCGTGGGCGGAGGCAACGTGGCCATGGACTCCGCGCGCACGGCAGTGCGCATGGGAGCGAAATCCACCGTCGTTTACCGCCGCGCCCGCGAGCAAATGCCCGCCCGCGCCGAGGAAATCCACCACGCCGAGGAGGAGGGTGTCGATCTCCAGTTGCTCACGAATCCTGTGCGCATCGTCGTCGGCCCCGACAACCGCGTGCGCGGCGTCGAGTGCATCCGCATGGAACTCGGCCCGCCCGATGAGTCCGGACGCCAGCGCCCCGAACCGGTCGAAGGCAGCGAATTCATCATTGAGGCCGACGCCATCGTCGTCTCCATCGGCAACCGGCCCAACCCCCTCATCCCGCGCACCTCGCCGGATCTCAAAACAACCCGCTGGGGCACGCTCGAGGCCGAGGAAGAGAGCCTTCAGACGACCATCCCGGGCGTGTTCGCGGGTGGCGACGTCGTCTCCGGGGCGGCCACCGTCATCAGCGCCATGGGGCAGGGCAAACAGGCCGCCCGCGCCATGCACCGCCATATGACCGGAGACGATCCGCCGACCCCGGAAGCCATCGCGGAGCGCCTCGCACCGGACTGAAGATTGCGTGCTTGCCCCCCGTTGCCGCCCCCCTTCAAATCGCACCGTCTATGAAACTGGAAACCCTCTGCCTCCACGCCGGCGCCGATCCGGACCCAACCACCCTCGCGCGTGCCGTGCCCGTGCACCGGACGTCCTCCTACGTGTTCAACAACACGGAGCACGCTGCCAACCTGTTCGCGCTCAAGGAGCTGGGCAATATCTACTCGCGCATCATGAACCCCACGCAGGACGCGCTCGAGCAGCGTGTCGCCGCGCTGGAGGGCGCGCCCGCCGCCCTTGCCCTTGCCTCGGGCACGAGCGCGGTCTTCTACACGGTCATCAATCTCGCCCGGGCGGGCGACGAAATCGTCTCCGCCAACAACCTCTACGGCGGCACCTTCACCCAGTTCGACAACATCCTCCCGCAGCTCGGCATCAAGGTGCGGTTTGTGGATCCCCGCAATCCGGAGAATTTCGCCAAGGCCATCACCGGCAAGACGCGCGCCCTCTTCTGTGAAACGGTGGGGAATCCGAGTCTCGACATCTCCGACCTTGAAGCCATCGCGCAGGTCGCGCACGCCCACCAGCTGCCCCTTGTCGTCGACAGCACCTTCTCCACGCCCTACCTCACCAAGCCGCTCGAGCACGGAGCCGACATCGTCGTGCACTCCCTCACAAAGTGGTTCGGCGGTCACGGCACGGGCATCGGCGGCATTGTCGTCGACTCCGGCAAGTTCGACTGGACGAACGGTCGTTTCCCGCTTTACGACGAGCCCGACACCTCCTACCACGGCCTGCGCTGGGGCCACGACCTGCCCGAGCCCCTCGCGCCGATTGCCTTCATCCTGCGTATGCGCACCGTGCCCCTGCGCAACCTCGGCGCCTGCATCTCGCCGGACAACGCGTGGATTTTCATGCAGGGTATCGAAACGCTCCCCCTGCGCATGGAGCGGCACTGCGAAAACGCGGCGGTCGTCGCCCGCCACCTCAAGGACCACCCAGCTGTCGAGTGGGTGCGTTTTCCCGGCCTTGAGCACGATCCCAACTTTGAACTGAACAAAAAATACCTCCGCGGAAAGGGCGGTTCCATGGTCGTTTTCGGGATTAAGGGCGGGGCCGAAGCGGGCGCGCGCTTCATCGACAACCTCAAGCTCTTCAGCCACCTCGCCAACGTAGGGGACGCCAAAAGCCTCGCCATCCACCCCGCCACAACGACGCACAGCCAGCTCAGCGCGGAACAGCAAAAAGCGGGCGGCATCCTCCCCGAACTCGTCCGCCTCTCCGTGGGTATCGAGCACATCGACGACATCCTCGCCGATCTTGAACAGTCCCTCGCCACCGCAACCAAAGGCTGATGAACGGCGTTCCCGCCGCCGCCATGGTTACGGGCATGCCGGAAATACTGCGGTTTGTCGTTGTCCTGTGTGCCGTCGTTTACGGAGGGCTGGCGCTTTTCGCGCTGCTCTTCACGAACCGCATGCTCTTCCCCCAGCCGCCCGCCTCCTACGCGCCCTCGCCGGAGATTGTGCGGATCACCGGGGGCGGCAACGACGAGGGCATTGCCACGCTCTACCTGCCGCAGCCCGGCTCCGGACGCCTCCTGCTCTACAGCCACGGCAACCACGAGGATCTCGGCACCGCCCGCCCGCGCCTTGAGCTGTTGCACTCCCTCGGCTTCAACGTCCTTGCGTGGGACTATCCCGGCTACGGTCTGAGCGGCGGTCGGCCGAGCGAGCGTACCGTCAATGCCGCCGTCGAGGCAGTCCACGCCTACGCGCGGGACACCCTCGGGCATGCGCCGGAGGACACCGTCCTCCACGGCTTTTCCGTCGGCGCCGGTCCCGCGCTCCATCTCGCGGGACGGGCGGGGTTCGCCGCCGTGATCATCGAGTCGGCCTTCACAAGCGCTTTCGATGTCGTCGCCCCCTTCCGCTTTCTTCCGTGGGACGTTTTTGACAATGCCGCGCGCATCCGCGATGTTTCCGCTCCGGTGTTGATCATCCACGGCACGAGCGACGCCATCGTTCCCTTCGCCCATGCGAAGCGGTTGCTCGCATGCGCGCCGCGGCCGCGCTCGTTCCTCTGGGTGGAAGGCGCCGGGCACAACAACCTTCCCGCCACGGCGGGACCCGCCTACACGGACACCATCCGGCGCTTCATCGAAGCGCGGCCCGTGTCCGCCGATTAACCGCCAACAACTCCAGCCATGCCGAAAGCACTTGTTTTTCTGACCAACGGATTCGAGGAAATGGAGACGGTCGCGCCTGTCGATTTTCTGCGCCGCGCCGGTGTCGACGTGACCCTCGCCGCCGTCGGCCTCGGTAACGGGCAGCACGCCACCGGACGGAACAAAATGGTCCTGCGCGCCGACACCCCCCTCGCCTACGCCGCGCAGGGAGCTTACGACCTTGTCGTCGTGCCCGGCGGTCCCGGCCACGCCGCCCTGCGCAAAAACGAGGACGTCCTCGAAATCCTCCGCCGCCATGCGGACGCCGGTGCCTTTATCGCCGCCATCTGCGCCGGGCCGACGGTCCTTCTCTCCGCCGGGCTCCTCGAAGGCCGCGCCTGCACCGCGCACTTTTCCGTCGCCGAAGAGCTGCCCGGCATCCGCGACGAACCCGTCGTAAGGGACGGCAGCATCATCACCTCGCGCGGTGCCGGCACAGCCCACCTCTTCGCCCTCGCCCTCGTCGAGGCCGTATGCGGAAAAAAGGCGGCTGAAGAGGTCGCGGCCTCCACCTGTCTCGCCACCTGAGGCAGAGAGAAGGCGGTCCGGCGGCGACCTGGGCCACGGGACAGTTTGCCCCAATACCAGCGCGTTTCAGCCCGTGTCTCGCCCCGCATGGCGCGAGGCGTCGACGAGGATCTCCTTGAAGCGTACGAGGGAAATCGGCTTCGACATATACTCCGTGACGCCCGCGGCGAGGCAGCGCCGTCTGTCCTCTTTCATGGCAAGCGCGGTGAGGGCAAGGATGTACTGATCCTTCCGGCTCGCTCCCGCCTCGCCCGCGCGCACCCGCCGGGTGACTTCGAGGCCGTCCATGCGGCGCATTTGCACATCCATGATGACGAGACCGAAGTCGCGCTCGCGGATGGCACGCATTGCCGCCGCTCCGTCGGTCACGCACTCCGCCTCGTAACCAAGGCGGCCGAGCACCTCCGTCGTTAGCCGTGTGTTCACGGGATCGTCTTCGGCGAGGAGGATGCGCAGCGGGTGCCGGGAGGCAAAGTCCGCCTCGAGTTCTGTGTTTATGCCGTCATCGGAACCGGCGGTGTCCTCGCCGCTCCCTTTTTCCAAGACGAGCTTCACGTGAAAAGTGGAGCCGACGCCGACCTCGCTCTCGACCCAGATATCGCCGCCCATGCGCCCGGCGAGACGACGCGCGATCGTCAGCCCGAGGCCCGTGCCGCCGTATTCACGTGTCGTGGATGAATCCACTTGGCGGAAAGCGACGAAGAGGTCGTCGATCTTGTCCTTCGGAATACCGATACCCGTATCGGTGACATCGATACGCACTTCCGCGTGCCGCGGCCCCGCCATGCGTGCCGTCGCCGTGACAAAGACGCCGCCCTCGCTCGTGAACTTCACCGCGTTGGTGACGAGGTTGAGGAGGATCTGCCGTAAGCGCAGCGGATCCCCGATAAACGGACCCTCGGTGCCGTCGTCGATTTTGCAGTCAAGGGCGATTCCCTTTTCGCGTGCCTTGATGAGCGCGACCTCGAGCACTTCGAGCACGGTCACCTCCAAACCAAAGGGCAGGCGCTCCAACTCCACCGGCGAAGACTCCAGCTTGGAAAAATCGAGAATGTTGTTGATGAGTTCGAGCAGATCGCGCCCGCTGCGGGTGACGATCTTGATGTATTCATTCTGGCTGGGCGTGACGTCTGTCTGGGCAAGCAGATCGGTGAATCCGATGATGGCGTTCATGGGCGTGCGGATTTCGTGGCTCATCATAGCGAGAAATTCGCTCTTCGCCTGATTGGCCGCCTCCGCCTCGTTTTTCGCCGCCTTCAGAGCCTCCTCCACGCGCTTCGTCTCAATAAAGCCGCCCAGACTCGCGGCGAGCGACCCCAGCGCGGTGACCGCCGTCTGCCGTAAGTCCACACCCTCGCGGCAAAGCCCTACCCACAGCACGCCCCAGAACCGTTCGCTCGAAAAAATCGGTACGACGACCATCCTGTTGTCCGGGCTCGTTGAAACCGCGTGCCGCATGGCCGCAGGGGACGAGGGTCCGTCAAAAGTGAGCGGGCGCCCCGGCTCCAGTGTGTCGAGCCAACCCGGCAAAGCGCTGTATTTAAAATCGTCCGCGCCGCCGCGGAAGGAGAAGGACGGATCACGCGACCACTCGAAGCGCAGCGAAAGCTCCGTCGCCCGGCTGGATTCGTCACCGTAGCGGTTCGTGAATACCGCGACCTCGTCGAAATCCATGCCCTGCCCGACGAGCCGGAGGGCCTCACGCATGCCCCCCTCAAAATCCTTTGAGCGCAGGAGCGTGCCCTCCGCCTCGGTAAGCGTCTGGAGGAGTTTGTCGCGGAAGCGCAGTTCCTCGTTGGCCAGCTCGGTCGCCGTGATGTCATAGGCCACCCAGATCACGCTCGGCGGCTGATCCTCGTAGCGGCTCATCGGTGCGACGCGGCCCTCGAACCAGCGCAACTGCCCTTGGTATTCCATGGGATAACGCAAGACCCGCAGTTCACCTGTGGAAAGGACCTCGCTGATGGTCTCGCGGAAGCGCTCGCACGTCTCCGGTTCGAGCAGATCGCCCAGCTCCTTGCCCCGCAGCAGGGCCGCCCGTTCCGAAAAACCGCTCACCTTCGCCGCAAAGACTTCGAGGTAGCGCCCGGTTTCGGAGATGATGAAGGCGAGGTCCGGCATCGCCTCGATGAACCCCCGCAGGCGCTCCTCGTTCAGGCGGATCGTCGCCTCGCGGTTGCGGATCTCCGTCACGACCGCCGCGAGGAAAAGCCCGGTGAGCGACAGGACGCCGACAAACACCCACACATAGCCCGGCGGCTGGGTGATGGTGCGCGCCGGGTCCGGGCCGATGACATCGCGCAGCTCCCACACCGCCATCATCGCGGAGAGAAACACGCCCACCGTCGCCCCGCGCTGGCCGAAACGCACGGCAGCCCACGCCATAAGCGGAAACATCGCCAGCTCGAGCGGATAGCGCAGGGTGTCCGTCGGCGCCCAGTAGCGGAAAACCATCGCGCCGAGAAAAATGAGCAGCGCGAGCCAGAGCAGCACCTCGAAAACCTGTGTGTTGCGCCAGTTGATCCGCGTGCGCGCGAACCATACGAGAAACATCGGCGTGACGACGAGGATTCCGAGACCGTCGCTCAGCCAGAGGATCCACCACATCTCGACAAAGCGCGGAACCGCGTGCGCTTGGTAGATGGAGAGCGTAATCGTGTTGAAAAGCGAAGTAAAAGCCGACGCCGCGATCACACCCACGGCTACGAAAGCGAGAACATCCCGAAGCCGCTCCAACGCATTCTCCAGCGCAAGGACCCGCTTGAGGGTGTAGGCCGCCGCCGCAAGCGGCGCTGTGTAGGCCAGCGCGAAAAGGATCACGCCCCCGGTCTGCTCGCCCTGCAGGTACTTCACCGCCGCCATCCCGATGAATACCGCCGGGACCATCCGCATGCCCCCGCGGAGAATAAAGAGCATGGCAAAACCCGCCGGCGGCCACACGAGCGGAGCGTGGTCGCGCCAGAGCGCCATCTCGTAGCCGAGGCCCGCCGTTCCCCAGATCAACGCCACCGCAAGGGCCTGCTTTACTAGACTCTCGAAGCCCCACACAGGCTCCGCCGCCTCATCCGCGGTATCCTTTCGGGCGGTCGTTGTCGTCGAAGTCATAACGGCGGTTGTTCAGGCAACAGCGTGCCGCAGCATGCGCCACACCATTGATCCGGAAAAGGCTGCAACGCCCTGCCGCAATCCGCAAACCCAATTCATCGCCGCTCATACGGACTCCGCCGGGGCCTTGCCCAGTCGGCTCCGTACCCGAGCCCCTCGCGCAGAACGGAGACCGCTCTATTGCCGTCGCCTTGCACAACGTCCCACACCATGTATTCACGCTCGCCGACGCGGCGGCACGAATCGCGCCGCCGCTAGCCGCGCTTCTCGACGGGCACGTAGTCGCGTGCGTTTTTGCCCGTGTAGATCTGGCGGGGGCGGTGGATGCGCTTGGAGGATTCCGCGATTTCCTTCCAGTTGGCGATCCAGCCGGGCATGCGGCCGATGGCGAACATGACCGTGAACATATTCACGGGAATCCCGATCGCCTTGAGGACAAGGCCGCTGTAAAAGTCGACGTTCGGGTAGAGCTTGCGCTCGACAAAGTACTCATCCTTGAGCGCCGCCTCCTCGAGATGCCGCGCGATATCGAGGAGCGGGTCTTCCCGCCCGAGCGCCTTGAGCATGCGCTCCGCCGCCTCACCGAAAATCTTCGCGCGCGGATCGTAGTTTTTGTAGACGCGGTGGCCAAAGCCCATGAGCCGGGCCTTCCCCTCTTTGGCGTCTTTGATGAAGCGCGAGCCGTCGTCGCCGTCGCGGTGGATGGATTCAAGCATGCGGATGACGGCGGCATTGGCCCCGCCGTGGAGCGGCCCCCAGAGAGCGCACACACCCGCCGCCACCGAGGCGAACAGGTTGGCCCCGCCGCTTGCGACCATCCGTACCGTGCTCGTCGAGCAATTCTGCTCATGGTCGGCGTGCAGCAGAAGAAAGAGGTCGAGCGCCTCGAAGACTTCCTTCGGCGTCTCGTACGGCTCGTAGGGATCGGAGAACATCATGTGGAGGAAATTCTCCACATAGCGCAGGTCGCGCCGCGGGTAAACGGCGGGCAGGCCTTGGCTCATCCGGTAGGTCGTGGCCGCGATCGTCCGTACCTTGGAGATGAGGAGCGTCGCCGCTTCCTGGAAGCGCGCCAGCTCCTCTTCGCGGTTGTTGCGCGACATCTGCGGATGGTAGCAACCCACCGCGTTGAGCATCGCGCTGAGAACGGCCATGGGGTGGGAATCCGGAGGAAACCCCTGGAAATGATGCCGCATGTCCTCGTGGAGATTGGCGTTCTCGCGCACATGCTGGCGGAAGCTTGTCAGCTCGTCGTCCGTCGGCAGTTCGCCGTAGATAATGAGGTAAGCCGTCTCCATGAAGGTGGATTTTTCGGCCAACTGCTCGATGGGATACCCGCGGTGTCGGAGGACCCCTTTCTCACCGTCGATAAAGGTGATCTCGCTCTGGCAGGAACCGGTGTTTCCGTAACCCTCGTCGTAGGTGATGTAGCCGGTCTGCGACCGGAATTTGCGGGTGTCGATGGCATGCTCGCCCTCCGAGCCGACAATTACCGGATACTCATGTTCGCGACCGTCGACAACAATGCTGGCCTTCGGCGGATCCGCGTTTTGCGTCTTTTCGTCTCCGGAACCGGCGTCACGACTGGGATTGGAATCAGAACTCATTGATGCTGAATAAACGGTGGTGAAATGAAACCGTCAACCACCGCGCTCCCCTTTTGCAAGCAGACGGAGAACGCCGCGGAGATCAAAGGGTTTGAAGGAAATTGCGGTAGAGGGTCAAGCCCACCGCCTGCGACTTCTCGGGGTGAAACTGCGTGGCAACCAACCGGTCGTGCCGCACCGCGCTGCAAAAATCGAGGTCGCCGTAGCGCGTGCTCCCGAAGGTGTCGGCGGCATCCGCCGGTTCGGCGTAGTAGCTGTGGACAAAGTAGAATTTCCCGCCCTCCGCGCCGATTCCCGCAAGCAGCGGATCGTCCGCCGGAGCACCGGGAAAGGCCACCGTATTCCAGCCCATGTGCGGGATCTTCAGGCCGCTCCCCGCCGGAAAGACGAAGCGCCGCACCCGCCCCGGCAGGATCCCCAACGCGGGAGTGTCTCCTTCTTCAGAATGCTCGAAGAGCGCCTGCAAGCCGAGGCAAATCCCGAAAAACGGCTTGTCCGCCTCCACCCATGAGCGGATGAGGCGATCGAAGCCCGTCGCCCGCAACTGACGCATGGCGTCGACGATCGCCCCCTGCCCCGGAAAGACAAGCGCGTCCGCCGCACTCGCCCCCTCCGGGGTGTCCACGAGCGACACTTCCGCACCGGCGTATTCCCACGCCCGCACCACACTGCGCAAGTTGCCCATGCCGTAGTCGAGCACGGCGAGGCGCGGTTTGGCCCCGTCAGCCACGCGCCCGCTCCTTCCTTTCATCCACTGCCGCCGCCCCGCGCGACGCCAAAGCGCAGGCCACGCCCCGCCAACGGGCGGGAGGGCCGGAACACAGACCATACAAATCATTCCGCTGGATCAGGATAATCATGGAAAAGCCGGTTGCCGCGCGGCTCGGGAGAGACCCTCGCGCGCGGCAGAAATCGGGTGGTATTTCTCCCCCCGTGTCGAGATATTCCATTGTGGCAAAAATCTTTCCACGTTAAATTTTATCTGTCGCAGACGCGGGGGGCTGCGAAGGGGCTTGAGCCAACCAGGCCGGCGCGCAAGGTTGACGTCCGATGAGACCGGAGGAACTCCAGCGCTACAGTCGGCAGATCATCCTGCCCGGATTCGGGACGGAGGGGCAGGAGCGTCTGCGCGCGGCGCGGGCGCTTGTCATCGGCGCGGGCGGGCTTGGGAGCCCGGCGTCGATCTACCTCGCGGCTGCCGGGGTGGGCACGCTGGGCATGGTGGAGTTCGACACCGTGGAGCGCCACAACCTGCACCGGCAAATCCTGCACGGCGACGCCGCCGTCGGCCGCCCCAAGCTGGAATCGGCGGAGGAAAGACTGCGCGAGGTCAACCCGCATGTGCGCTTCGCGGGGCACGCGGCACGCCTCACGGCGGAAAACGCCGGCGAAATCATCGGGGGATATGACATCGTGCTCGACGGGTCGGACAACTTCGCCACGCGCTACCTCGTGAACGACGCCGCCGCGCTCTGCCGCAAGCCGCTCGTCTACGGCGCAATCTTTCAATTCGAGGGGCAGATCGCCCTCTTCGCCCCGCACATCGCGGGACCATGCTACCGCTGTCTCTTTCCCGAACCGCCGCCACCGGGGGCCGTGCCGAACTGCGCCGAGGCCGGCGTCTTCGGCGCGCTCGCCGGGGCCGTCGGTTCGCTGCAGGCGCTCCTCGCCGTGCGGCACCTCGCGGGCATCGGCGAACCGCCCCTCGGACAGCTCACACGCTTCGACGGCCTGCGGTGGCGTACCACCCGATTCACTGTGCCGAAGGACGACAACTGCGCCCTCTGCGGCCGCAAAGCCTCCATCACGACACTCGATCCGGCGCGCTACATCCCGGCCGCCTGCGCCGCGCCCCCGGCCGCTCCCGCCGATACCATGACACCTGCCAAACACGACGAAGACACACCCATGGAAATCACCGCCGAAGCGGCGCGCGACCGCCTCGCCGCCGCCGCCGACCCGCCGATTCTCCTCGACGTACGCGAGCCCTTCGAAGTGGAAATCGGCGCCATCGACGGGCACCGGCACATCCCTCTGCGGCAGCTCCCGGAGGCTTACGAGACCCTTCCGCGCGACCGCCCCGTGATCGCCTACTGCCACCACGGCATGCGCAGCCTGCGCGCGGCGGAGTTTCTCCGTTCCAAGGGCCTCGGCCGCGCCCAAAGCCTCGTCGGCGGCATCGACCGCTGGTCCCTCGAAATCGACCCGTCCGTGCCCCGCTACTAACCCCGCCGCATTCGACAGAGGCGCGGCTCCGTCGTTGCATTTTCCCTGCCGGGCGTGCTCAACTGCGGGAGTGAGCGAAACCGTCCGCACAGTTCCGTCTCCTTTTGCCCGCCGCCGCACACCGGGCGGGCACTGGTCGCGCACGTCGTGGCCCGAACGCATCCTCGCCTTCGGCCTCGCCGTGCAGCTGAACATCGTCCTCTTCGCGGGCGGAGGCGTGCTCTTTTGGTCCGAGTGGTGGAGCCTCGGACTGGGCACGACCCTCTTCGCCTTCGCCCTCCTTGCCTACCCGCGCGAAACGCCCGCCGCCGCGCGTCCGCTGCGGCGCCTCCTTACCTTCCCGGTCTTCTGGATCGGTCTTCTTCTTCTCGCCTACGTCGCAGTGCAGGCCCACAACGTCGCCTGGACCTACATCCGCTTCGGCGGTGGTTCCGGCATGCGACCCGTCGAAGGTGCCGTCCCGTGGCTGCCGCAGGGATTCCTCTCACCCCTCGAACAGGAGAACCCGTTCCGCTGGATGCTCCGCCTCATGCCCGCATGGCTCGCGGCCTGCGCGGCATGGGCCGGTCTGCGGGGACGCGGCGCGGCGCTTGTCACCCTCACCCTCCTCGCCCTCAGTCTCGTCGTGTGGACGGGGATCGCCTACTGGCAATACATCACCGGCGCTGAGAAGATGCTCTGGCTCTGGGAGGTTCGGGCGAGAGAACCGCGCTACTTCTGGGGCACTTTTGTCAACTCCAACCACGGCGCCCTCACCCTTGTCCTCGGCCAGGCCCTTCTCCTCGCACTTTTCCTGCGCGGGGTGCGCAGCCAGTACATGCGAACCCTCCGGCTCATGGGGCCGCACTTTCTCTACCTCCCGCTCGCCTTCGTCTTCGCCGCCGGGGTCGTCCCCTCCGGCTCGCGCGGGGGAATGGCCGTGACCCTCGTCCTCTGGACGGTCTTCGTTCTCCTCGGCACCGTCGCCCTCTGGCAACTCGTGCGGGGCAAGGCACTCGTTCTGCCCATTGCGGCGGGCGCGCTCCTGCTCACCGCCCTCGGCTTCGTTCTCAACAACCCGGACGTCTGGGACCGCCTCCAGCACGCCCTCACCAAAACCGAGCGCCTCACCGCCGACATCGACGCCGAGGCACGCACATGGGTCAACCGCATCGGCGCCGAGATGGTGCGCGACAAACCCGCCTTCGGTTGGGGCGCGGGGGGCTGGCGCTACTTTTATCCCCAATACGGCGCCTACTTCCCGGAGTTTCAACCGACACGCCGCCTTCTCCTGCGCGACCGCGCGACTGGCGAGATCATACGCAACGAACGCGGACGCGCCCAGTGGCGGACCGTCCCCCTGTGGTACCGCCAGCTCCACAACGACTGGCTCGAACTCGTCGTCGAACTCGGCTGGACGGGCGCCTCCATCGTCTTCGCCGGACTCCTGTGGTGGCTTGCCGCCCTTGCACGGAGATGCGCACGCGACCCCGCCTCCCTCATGCTCGCCACAGGCCCCGCCCTTCTTCTTGTCGCCGCGGCATGGGAGTTCCACTTCCGCCTACCCGCTCCCCTCCTCTGGACCGGCGTCCTCATGGTCCTCGCGCTCCAACTCAGCTCCCGCCGCCCCGCCGCCACGTAGCGACAGAGCCGCGCTTCCGTCAAATGAGCCGCGCTTCCGTCAGTCCCCGCGAGCGGCGATCAATTCGCGCATGCCTTCATCGAAGGTCTGCGGATGGCGGAAGCCTGCGGCGAGGAGTTTGCCGCACCGGAAATCGGTCTCTTCGAGGAGCGCCTGGAGGCGGCTGCTGTTGATCGGAAAGGTCCGGCCGGTAAGGCGACCGTAAATATCACCCGCCCGCGCCAGGCACCGTCCCGCCGCCAACGGAATGGTTGGCACGCGCCGACGGCCGAGGAGCGCGGCAGCGGTTTCCGCGATCTCACGCACGCTGCGTATCTCCGCGTCTGTGATGAAATACGTCTCGCATCCGGGTACCGCCGCATCCGTGAGGAAGCGCACGGCGGCGGCGAGGTTGGGCAGCGAAACAAGGGCCTTGCGGTTGGCATTCGGTCCGACGAGGCAAAACCGGCCGCGCGCGATCCCTTCGAGCATCGCGGCGATGTTGCCTTCATTGCCCGGACCGTAGACCACGGCGGGG
>SLLG01000326.1 GCA_007134215.1 Opitutales bacterium
CAGCGCGGCGAAGCTCGCCGGATTCTCCCGTATTCCTTTCCAAAACCGCTCCCGCCAAAAGGCATTCTGGCTGTCGATATCAAACGGCGGCGCCTCCCCCGTCTCACGGGCGTAGCGCACCTCTGCCTCGGCGCGCGCCGGGTTCATGCCGTCGGGCAACTCCGCATGGAAGACCGTTTGCGTAAAATACTTCCCGTTCGCGTTCTCCCGGTTGGCCGCGAAGAGGTTGAACGCTCCCTGCCACGGCAGGATGCGGAACTCCCCGCCAACCGCATGGTTCGCCGCACCGAAGCCGGCGAGGCAGATTCCGCCGGCCGCCCACACCAGAGCCGCCCGACGCCACGGCAGCAGCCCGCCCAAGGACGCGGCGGCCAGCACAAGCGGCAGGACGAGCACAACCGGCAAAAAATGCGGCCGTGCAAGGACCGCCAGGCCGACAAGCATTCCGCCCGCGAACACCCGGCCCGCCGAAGGCAGCCGGGGATTCTCGCCGCGCACCCACGGCGGCCGCTCCGCCGGCGCTTCACTCGCCTCTGGCACCTCCCGCGCCTTTTGCACGAATTCCGTGGAGGGTCCGCTTCCCCGCCACACTGCGGGCATCACATCCCCGTCGCCCACCGGCGCGAGCCGCGCCGACGGCGCCGACCCGCCCATGCGCAGAACAACGAGGCCAAGTAGGCAGAGCGCGACGGCCGGCGTCATGTCCAGCGGCTCCAGCGCGAAGTGCAGGAGCACCGGATTCAGCCCGTAGAGCGCGAGCGCGAAACTCCCCGCCGACACCGTGCCCCACATCCGCTCCGCGAGCCGGGCGACACAGCCGGCCGCCACGAAGTGCGCCGCCAGCCCGGCGAACGCCGCCGCCACCGGCAGCCAGTCCGGGCCGACAATCCACCGCAACCCCGCAAGCAGGAGCGGATACAGCATCGCACGATAAAACGGCTCGTCTCCGAAGTCGCCCCGCACCAGCGACTCCGCGAGGTACAGATTCTCCTTCGCGTCAAGCTGCGGATGCCACGCGATGGGCTGCTGCACGTGCCACAGAAAGACGAGCGCCCCGTAGAGCAGCACCCCCGTCCACACCCACCTGCGAACACGTTCCATCCCATCTCTCTTACCGGACCCACCCCCCGCATCAAGCGCGAATCCGGCCCGCCGCAGTGCGGCCCCATCCCATGGCCGCGTCCGCGGCGCTTGTCACCGCTGCCGGTGCTCAGTCCGCGAGGACCCAGCGTTGCGTCGAGCGGTCCTCGACAGCGCCGAGGAGCTGCTGCGCGATTCCCGTCCATGTGAAGAGGCTGCGCACCTTCTGCGCGCCCTGGAGGGAAAGGCGGCGGTGGATCGCCGGAAAGCGCAGGGCCTTGAGAATCGTTATCCCGAAGTCCTCTTTGTCGAACGAATCGGCATAGAGGGCGTCTTCGCCGTATTTCATTGTCCGGTACAAGCCCCCGTGGGTGGTGATGACCGTCGGCGTGCCGCAGGCCATCGCCTCGATGGCCGTCATGCCGAAGGGTTCGTAGCGGCTGGGCAGGCAAAAGACGTCCGCCGCACGGTAGAAGTCCGGCATTTCTTCGTCGTCGAGCGAGCCGCGGATCGTCACTTTCTTGTCCAGCTTGAGCTTGGAGACGAGGGACTTCAGCTCTTTGAGCAGCTTGTTGTTCGGGTCGGTGCCCACGGCGAGGCGCAGCCGCGTCTCCGGTTCGCGCTCCGCGACAACCGAGAAGGCTTGCACGAGCAGGTCGAAACCCTTGTTTTCCGCAAGCCGTCCGATGCTCGCGACCACCTTGCCCGTGTAGCCCAGCTCCTCCCGCACGGCGTCGCGCGAGGCCCCGCTCATGGGGAAAAACCGGTTGTCGTCGTAGCCCGGCGGAATCATTTTCATCTTTTCGGCCGGCACATCGTAATCGCGCCGGAGGATGTCCAGCTGGATGGGCGACGTCGCGATCACCATGTCGCACTCGCGGTAGAGAATGTTCTCATGGTGCACGCGCCGTGAGAAATTGTACTTCTTGTCCAGAGCTTCCTTGTCGTCGGGATAGTCGGTCTCCATCTGCTCCTTCTTCCATGAGCCGATGGAGTGCGGCGTGTGGATGTGCGGCACGCCCAGCACCTCCGAGAGGTGCTGGCCCGCGAGGCCGGCGTCCCAATAGTGGCTGTTGATGAACTGGTACTTCAGCCGCTTCTTCTTGATGAAGCGCAGCGCGTTTTCTCCCCATGCGGGCAACTTCTTATAGAGAAACTCCTTGGGGATAAACTCCTTGCCTCCGCAGGGCATGCGGATGATCCGCACGTCCGTATCCACCTTTTCGATCTCCGGCTGGTCCTCGAAGCGGCGGGTCCAGATATCGACCTTGTAGCCGAGCTGGGCGAGTTTCTTCGACAACTCGAGGACATAGACCACCTGCCCCCCCGTATCGGGCATACCGAGCGGTGCCTCCCCCGCCACGTAACCGTGTGTGGAGACCATCGCGATGCGTTCTTTGACGCGCCGTCCGGAGCGTTTATTCGACGATTTGTTTTCTGTTTTTGCCATTTTTCGAAATAGTTGCGGAGATAAGCAGTAGAGCACGGAAGGCCGTGGGTCAAGCGGAGTGCCTCCGGCAGTTATGTAAACCACGGCGGCGTTTGACGGGGCCGCCGCTACCGCGCGCACTATCGACTGTTTTTCGATCAAAACCCTGATCGCGGTGACCCGGCGCATCGACGCGCGCGGCGGCGGCACCCGCGCTGCTCTTCAAAGACCGGGACAAAGCCATGCCGGACGGCGGCACCCATGGGCAACCTGAAGC
>SLLG01000071.1 GCA_007134215.1 Opitutales bacterium
GGCATCTGGCGCAGGCCGTAGTTGTTCACGATCTGGCCGAGGAGCGTGACCTCGCGGGTGCCCTTGGCGGCGAGTTCGCGCACTTCCTCCACGATCTTGTCCATGCCGCGGTAGCGCTCCGCGCCGCGCGTCTTGGGCACGATGCAGAATGTGCAGTGCATGTTGCAGCCCTGCATGATGCTGACAAAGGCGGAGACCTGCCGCTCCGTGCCGTGCTCGCGGATCGTCTCCTCCGATCCCGCCTCGGTGTCGAGGTCGACCAGCGTGGCGGGTCGGGGACCGAGTCCGCGCCGACTCTCGAGGAGGTTGTCGAGCATCTCGGGAACGCGGTGGAATTTTTGCGTGCCCACGAGCAGGTCGAGGTCGGGGAGGGTGTCGACGAGCGACTCGCCGCGGTTCTGCGCCATGCATCCCATAACGCCGAGAATGAAGTCCGCGTTGGTGCGCTTGCGCTTGGCGAGCCGCCCCGACTTGCCGATGGCCTTCTGTTCCGCTTGGTCGCGCACCGCGCAGGTGTTGAGCAGGACGACGTCCGCCTCGTGTTCGGTCTCGACCACGCTGTAGCCGCGCGCGCGCAGCTTCGAGGCCACCGCCTCGGAGTCACGCTCGTTCATCTGGCATCCGTAGGTCTTGATGTAGACGCGGTTCATATGCGAAAGCCGCCAAACCAAGCCCATGCCCCCCGCCGGGTCAATGGCATATGCGGGGCACCCGGAACGCCGCCTGCCGTAGCTGCCGAAAACCTGCGCCCGGTGCACCCGCCAGAGCACCCGCCCGGCGACATCGCCGAGAAGCGTCACCGGAGGTGTGTTGGAATTGTCCTGTCCCGGCCAGATCACCGCGCTCACGGATTCGCGCCTCCGATCCCCTTTTCAGCGCTCCGCACAAATACGCGCGGCCAGCGCCGGAGCTTCCTCTGCCTGGGCCAGCCAATTGTTGGACCGGTTCGCGCTCGTCCACCGACGCAGGCTGTCGATCTGCGCAGGAATAGACAAGCCTCATTCCAGCCTCACCGCGAGATCGGCAGGGTGAGGACGGGGGTGAGGGCGCGGGAGTCGCCGGACTGGATGGCGAAGAGGAGGTCGAGCATGAAGAAGGTGGATTTGGAGTCGAGGTCGGCGTCGTCGATGTAGTACCAGCCGCCGCGGTAGCGGGTCTTGAGGTAGGCGTCGCGCGGAGTGGTTTCGGCGCGGCGCACGCGGAAGAGGTTCTCGAAGACGGGCTCCCATGAGAAGCGGGTGCCGTCGGGGCGGAGGGTGGTCGTGACGGTGCCGGCGGCCTCGGCGGCGGGCGGCACTTCGACGGCTTGCGAAAAGTAGAAGAGCACGCCGAGGAGGGAGCGGGTGCTCACGGCGATGGAACGGTCGTCGATCTGGGTGAGGCCGGGCACGATGGGGAAGACATCGAGCGACGGATCGAGCCCGAGCGATTCTTTGAAGTGCAGCGCTTCCGGAGAGTTGCGCCACTCGGGGTCGATGACGAGTTTGGCTGCGCCGTTGTCGTCGCCAGCGACGGGCAGGAGGTAGACCGCGTCGGCCTGTTGCAGGCGCCGCAGGGAGGCGGCCATGGTGCGGAAGGCCTCGAACTCGGGGGCTTCAAGAGGCGTGGGGCCGGAGGCGGTGGGCGCGTTGCGGAGGCGGTTCGCCCTCTGCACGCAGGCGCGGAAAATGCGCTCGGTGCTCCATCCGGATTGGCTCAGGTAGACGAGCGCCTCCGCCGGGAGGGGTGAGAGAAGGTTTTTCGCAAAGCGGTCGCCCTGCATGGGCACGTAGGTCACGGTGGGGCGCTCGCTCACGCTGAGGTTGGGTCGCAGGAGAAGGGCGTTGTTGCCCGCGCCCTCGCGGATCTGGCCCTCTGCCCCGAGGCCGGCGACGCGGTCGTAGGCGGTGGAAATGCTGGTGATTTCCAGAAAGGTCGGTGTGTCGCGGTAGCGCAGCCGCACGATGTTGAGGAGCAGTTGCTCGTCGCCCACGGTGCTGACGGACTCGTTATAGGGCTGCGCCGCGGTGCGCATGGCACGCGGCCCCATGACGTTGCACCCCGTCACGAGAAGCAGGGCACCGAGGGCAAGCAGACCGACGGAAAGGCGGCGCGCGGCCGACGGGAGGGCAATCTCTCTACGCATGGCGCGGAAGTGTGGGCGCGTCGCGAGCCGGTTCAAGTCCTTCTTCGCCCGCACCAAGCGCGGTCGCGTCGTCGGGTGTGCGGGGATGTTTTTTTTGCGCATCGCCGCAGAACGGGACCGGTGGGGCTACGCCAGCGCCGGTGCCTCCACGGTCCCGGTGCCACGTCTGCTTCCCGCCACCGCGAGGTCGGTGTGCTTCAGCACCTCCACCGGGCGGGCGCCGGGCGGCTTGGGCAGGCGCGACAGAGCCTCCCCGCCAGCCCCCTCCCGCAACCACGCCTCCGTCCCCAGCGCTTTGCCACGCGTGAAGAACCGCGCCCGCAGCCGCAGCAGTTCGTGCGCCTCCAGCTCGCCGCCCGAGGCCGCCGCCTCCGCAAGCGCCGCCGGGTCGATCCGCCCGCCCGTCCCGTCGCGCTTCGACGCCGCCCCCTTCCCCAACATCAGCAGACGGTAGCGCGCCAGCGCTCCCTCCTCCCCGCCCTCACCCGGAAAGCAGCCCGCAAGGGCGCGCCGCAGCTCCGCGTCCGCGCCGCACAGCGCCGCCGCATACCCGCTCCAGCGGTAGTCCTCCGGCAGCTCCGCCAAACCCGCCCGCACAGGATTCAGGTCGATGTATGCCGCCA
>SLLG01000252.1 GCA_007134215.1 Opitutales bacterium
CTCTTCCACCGGAGGGACGGTCTCCGCAACCGGGACCGATGGAACGCTCTACGAACTGATCGTTCCGGAGAATGCTTTACTCTCTCCGGAACGGATCACCGTGACTCCGCTCGAGGCGCTGGAGAACCTTCCGTTTGCCGAAGGACTTCTCTTCGGCGCAAACTTGGCACCGGATGGTCTGTTGTTGGCGCAAGAAGCCACGCTGCGCATCACTCCGCCGGAGTCATGGAGCTTCGGGGAGGCTCCGGAAATCGTTGCCTTCAGCTATTCCGGGACGACCGGCGAGCTTCACCTCGTCCCTTGGTTTCACGACGCAGGGACCATGGAGATTCCCGTAATGGACTTCAGTGGACGGGGCGCGGCTCATTCGACCCCTGAGGAAAGGGAGGCCCAAGGCTCGCGCTGGTCTTGTGATGCGGAGCGGGCCGCGAGGCACCGTATCGCCATTGCAATGATGCGCGTGATCGGGCTTCGCATTGCAGACCCGGACGCCGCGATGCCCGAAGACGTACTGGAGGAGATTCGCGACGCGTTTCTGCAGTGGTGGGACGACGGAGTGTATCCACTGGCCCAGAAGGCATTGGATAACTCCGCTTGGATCGATTGCGCATTCGCAAAGTACCTGCGTTGGCGCGGGGCGCAGGGTCGCTTTGTTGCGGAAGGACTTGACCTAGGTGCTTTTGAGCATCAGGTGGCCTTGGCCGAGGCGCTCATTGAAACAGCCATGCTCAACGCCGTCGACGAGGCTATTGCCCGGTGCGCCGCGGACGACGATCCCATCCGCGTGTTCGAGGCAATCCATTGGGCCGGATTTCTGCGTATTTGGTTCGCTCGCTCCGTTGACTTGAGTGCGGCGGCGGATTGTCTCAGGTTCGAGTTGGAACTGGTCGATTCACAAGGGACCGCCTTGATCCTCGATGGCGGCGAAGGCATTAACGAGAACATCCGAGCAAAGATGGACGCGGTCCCGCTGGAACTCGTAGAATTGGAGGCGGGTGTTTTTGCCGTCACCGGACAGGGCACCGTCGAGGTGACGGAATACTCTGTCGGGATGATTACTGCGGACGGCGACTGCGAGTTGTCCGGATCGATCACTTCCAATGCGGTTTTGGATTTCGCCTTACGCATGCTGACGAACCGGCGCCTCGGATCCGGAGAGTGCTGTCATCACGCGGACGGTCATCCTCCGCAGTCCGATGAGATCAGGTTGATGCTCTTGGTGAATCAACTCAGCGGTGGCTCCGTGCAATGGGTCATGCAGTGTCCGGATTCGCCCCCGGCGGTCATCCCGGGCGAAGGGCGATGGTCCAATGTCTTCTTCGCCTCAGCCCATTTCGAGGCGGGGCACGGCAGTGTATTCGATCCGTTCGTCGCGCTGGAGGATTGGGAGATCGAACCGATTCCGTTTTCCGCCAGCAGCGTCTACGAGCTGAGCGCCGGCGGAGGAACGGTCGATTTCAACGCCCATTGGGAGCTTCGCCATAAGCCGGAAGAGTAAATGCGGTCTTTTTTGTGGGGGGTAGGGGTACTCTGTTGTTTGGCGGGACGGCGGCGTTCCCCGGGCACGGAGAGGAGCTTCGGTATTTCGCCGCTCCGCCCCCCGGGGATTTGTCTGTTCCTTCGCGGCTTATCGCCGGGAGTAGAAACGCGTGTAAGCCCGGGATCGGCGCATACGGGGATTGCCTCCGCCGGGCGGTTTGGTTGGGTGCGGGGCATGGACACGATCAAAGCGATCATGACGCGGCGCAGCGTGCGGGTGTTTACCGAGCAGACAGTTGCCGATGAGGATCTGCGTACCCTTCTCGCGGCGGCGATGAACGCGCCGAGCGCGGGCGACGGGCGCCCGTGGGCGTTTGTCGTGGTGACGGACCGCGGGCGGCTCGACCGTCTTGCGGACGAAGTGGACGACGGCAACGCGCTCTTCCGGCAGGCGCGCGCCGCTGTCCTCGTCTGCCTCGATCCGGCGCGGGAGGGTTTCGCGGGTTTCGGCGAACAGGATTGCGCCTGCGCGTCGCAGAACCTCCAGCTCGCGGCGCACGCGCTCGGGCTGGGGACGGTGTGGATCGCCGTCATCAACGTGCCCCCGCGCGAGGCGGCTTGCCGCAGGATTCTCGGTCTTCCCGACGCGGTCCGGCCCTTCGCGCTCTTTCCGCTCGGCTATCCGGCGCAGGTCCCGCCGCCGGAAGTCCGCTACGACGAAGCGCGTGTGCACCGCGAGGCGTGGACGTAGTCGTGGCGCGGCCCGGTTTCGGGGCCAGCGCGCGGGGGCGGGTGCGGAATCCGGGGCACGGTGCGGGATTTCCGTGCGCCCCGCCTGCGCCGGGCCCGGTGGCGTTGAGGTCCGGCAGTTGGTTGCCGCGCTACCGCGGAGCGCCCGGCAGGAGCGGACGCATGAGGCGGGCGAGGTTTTCGCCCATCTGGATGTGGCCGAATACGCCGGGATGGATGAGGTCGCAGGTGAGGCCGTCGAAGTCGGTGAGGAGGTCGCGGCCTTCGATGAGGTGCGTCGGTTCGTCCGGCCGTTCCCCCGCGATGCGCCGGAGGATCTCGTCAAAGGCCTTCTGGTATTCAGCTTGTTGCGCGTTGGCGCCGCCGGGCACCGGGTGGTGCTCCATGTTGAGGAAATGGGTGATGAGAATGAGCGGCGCGTCCGGCCGCGCCGCGCGCAACGTCTCGACGAAGTTGCGGGCACGTTCCTCGAAAGCCTCGGGCGTGAACTGGCCGCGCATGTTGATGCCCAGCTCGAGGCTGGCGAAGTCCCAGGTTTCGTTTTCGGCGAAGTAGGCGGCGAGGGTCTCCTCGCAGTGGCACGAGCCGCCGAGTCCTTTGTTCAGGACGTCGACACCGAGGCGGCGGGCCGCGTGGTGCGGGTAGCCCAGGGCCCACGAGTGCGTAATGGAGGAACCGTGCGCGAGCCAGCGCAGCGCCGGCTTTTCGCCGGTCTCGGGAGGTCTGACGGGATGCCCGAAGGTTTCCAGGCCGAGGAAGCCGACGGTGCCCCCGCTGATCTGCACGCGCCAGAGGTCCGGCGAAAGCGCGCCGTCCTCCAGCACCTTCCGCGGAACAAGCCGGAAGCGCTCCGATTCGCCCACCGAAATAACGCGGGTCTGCCCCGCCGCGATCCGGTGGTCGGAGTGCCCGAACCCGCCCCGGTAGACGTGAACCTCGACGTTCTCGTCATGCGCCGCCATGGCCACCCGCACCGACGGTGCCGTCGTGACAAAGCGCAGCTCCACGCCGGTCGCTGTTACCCCCTGTCTGCGCGCCCCGTGGTTCAGCGTATGGCGGACGGCGGCGGGAATCCGCACGGGACACAATCCCGGGAGTCCGTGCAGCGGCTCCAGCGCGGCGGCGTTGTGGAATTCGATGTTCTCGTGGATCAGGATCATAATCAAAATGTCAGCCCGGAGCGGGTTTGCGTCACTGGGGCGTTCGAAGACCGGGACTTATCCCCGCCGACCGATGCGCACACAAGTGAAATTCCAGCACAACCTGCCCGATTTCTGGAACGGGATCGCATCCGCCTCGTAGTTGCGGTGCGAGAAGGGTAGAGGGAGCCCGACCGTCACGGGATGGGGGCTCGAATTCGTTACTTCCACCGTCTGCCCGGCCGGGTCCACATCACCAGCATACTGCCGACACCGGATCCTCCACCCGAACTCAGGCGCAAAGCATGGTCCCCGGGACCCTCCGGTCCCGCGTCCATAGCGATCCGGGGTGCGTGGTTGTTGTTGTCGGTATTGCCATGGGACCAGCCTGCGACCGTCCCGTCCTGGAAGTCATCCGTCTGCCCGTCCGAGACAGCGGCGGGGAAGGCGGGGACAAACAAAAGCGGGACGAACACAGCGGCGCACCGAAGCGCCGCGGAATATGCGGGGCCAGCAGGTCTGGAATCCATGGAGCGTTCCTTTCAATACGTTTGGAGCGGAAGTAGCGCGCCGACGGAGCGGACGGCGCTGGGAGAGAAGCCGGAGCCAACCGACCGCGCGCAGCGGAATAAGAGCGGACATCGGAGATACAAAGATCCCGCCTTATTCCCGCTCCATGCGAAAAAAGCCGCGCAAAGGGGAGCGCGTGGCACGTCCCCGAAGACCGCGGTCCCGAAGAAAGGGGTTAAGTTGCGGAAAATTCAGATTACAGACCAGTGGATTCAACAACCACGTGCGAAATGCCAGGATAAGCGCCGAGCGCTTGGATTGATTCACTTTGGTCATGGTCTAATAACCGTATGTCAACTACTGGCAGGCTTTCGGGAAACGATCACCTTGAAGAGGTTCCCTTCGCGGTCATCGGTCAGATCAATATCCGGATAGGCTCGCAGCGAGCGGAGAAGACCACTCCCGAGGCCGCGGTAGGGAAGCAGCTTGGTCGCGAAAGACGCCAGAATCGGATTCCGGATATTCGAGTTTCCCGTCTTGATGTTTTCGACCGTGAGATTGTTTGGCAGGTGGCCGGGGCTGATGATTTCGACGCGATCTGCGAACACCAATACCCGAACCGGAGCGGAGATAAAGTAGTCGCGGTGGATCAGCGCATTGGCCAGAAGCTCTTCCCAGACGATACGGGGAACTTCCTCGACACCAGTGGAATTAACCGATTGTTCACCTTGTGTAGCACGTGTGTTCGAGACCACGAAGCCCAGTGTCTGTTGGAAAACATCAGCCACCTTGCCGGTGATATCACGGCTATCGAGGTACTGCTCGTCTTCAATGTCGTTACCGGGAAAGGCCACCGCTTTGACGACGAAAGCAGGCAACCGGAACTGAGGTGTTTTCGTGAATAGAAGAGCACCTGCCACATTGAGCGAACCGCCGTTCATCAGATTCATGTTGGCAAGTAGGCGGGGCAACGGGACGTCATGATCCGCAACCGCCTCTCCGAACTGGTCTTGAAAGAACGCTTCGAAATAGGGCATGTCCACATCGCCGACGCCTAGCCCCGGCACCGGGGTTTCATCCCCATGCAGGAGGCTGGCTTGTTGGAAAAGGCGCTGGATCTCTTCACGCGAGGTCGCCCTGCGTTTGTCGGCACCGTTCTTCACCCAAATCGCGCCGTTCTTGTCCATGTAGGGCTTGCTGACGCCTTCGGGAACCGTGACCACTAAAACCGTGCCGTCCGGATGAGAAACGTTCTCCGTAAGCGGATTCACCGCAGGGCGGACATTCTGGGAGGCGGCGTTGGAAATCAGTTGGTTCAGGCGGTCAATCGCCGTTGCGTATAGACCGGACACTCTGTTTGAGTTGGTCACGCCAATAAAAATCCGCCCCCCCTTGCTGTTGCTGAAGGCCACGATTTCCCCGGCCAGCGCATCCACGTTGGTGAAATCCGCCTTGAACTGATGCCGACTGTCCTCGCCGCGGCTGATTATTTCGATGAGTTCTTCGGTTTCCATAGGTTGTAAACTTGATTGCGCCGGTTGAAGGCCTCCTCGCCGCCCTCCATGATATTGATGATCGCGTCTTGGATCGGACGGGAGTCGATGCTGCCGCTCAGCAGATAGACTTTTTCATCCTCATAACGGCACGCGTGGACCTGTTCCGCGTCGCCGAGCACGGGGAAGTTTGCGTTGTGGGTAGCAAAGATGAACTGCGCCGAGGGCTTCATTTCCCGGATCAACTTGATCACGTCGTCGTAGATGGTCTGGTTGTCGAGATCATCCTCTGGTTGGTCGATGATGATCACGTCGTTTTGTCGTTGGCTCAACACGTAGAGAATTAACGCCGATGCCCGCTGGCCGAGGGAGTGGTGCTTCAATTCCTTGTCGCGGTAGCGAATGACGAACCGGTTAGGCACCTGCCAGGTGACGAAATCGGGTAGATTTTGCATGAACGTGTTCTCGAAGACATCGGGCGTGCTGCCCGCCTTTGCTTTAGCCGTATCGATTTCGCGGAAGAGCGCGCCGAAGTCGGCGCAGTCCGCCATGACGGCGCGAAGTGTGGTTTCGCGAATATTGCTGCCGCGATAAAGTTGCTGCATGAACCCGATGGCTGAATCCTTGTCCCCTTTGAAATCGGATTCGATCTGGAGCGCGGAGTGGTTGGCGTTCACGCGGTCCAGCTCACCCTTGATCGCGTTGTATTCACCGCGCCAGAGTTCGTTCAGCTTGTCGATCTCGGCCAGCAGGGAGTCGCGGATGGTTGTCTTTTGCGCCTCCTGCTTCGCTAGAACTTCGAGCATCTGCTCGGCTTTGGTTTTGCGTTGCTGCTGCTGAAGAAAGTCGTCGGGCTGAATGGCGGCGGCCCCGGTCTGCTTCAGTTCCTCGGCAAGTTGGCGCTCTATCTGGGCGAATTCTTCCTGCAGCCCCTTCCGGGCTTCCTCAAACTCACTTTGTTTGGCGTCGAGGCGGGTTGCAGCGGCCCGGCTGTCCGTCTCGACCTGCTTGAGCTTGTCGAGTTGGGCGATGATCTGGGCATATTCGGCGTAGTATTCAGCAAAAAACGAAGCGTTTTGCGTGGACACGTAGGCTGTTGCGTTGCGCAATTCGTCCTCGTGCTCGGCGAGGAAGCTGTTCAGGCCAACCATGAAATCCTCCACCCGCTCGCGGATCCGTTGCAGTGCGGCGGCATCCTGCTGAAAGGCGATGCGCTTCTTGAGTTTGTCCGCGATACCGTATTCCTCGAATTTCTTGAGCCGAAACTTGGCATCCGCAAGCTCGGATTCGTAGTGACGTTTCTGTTCAGCGGTGGTGCTGAGTTTGAGGAAGCGACTGACGGCTTCGCGCACGCGCTGGCGCTGGTTCTCGATTTCCGTGCGGAGCGGACGGAGCTTTTCGCCGACAAGCTTTTCAACCAGATCGGCTTCGAAGCCCTCGCCGGAACTGGAGAGGTCTTTTTGCCCGAAGTAGATCGGTAGCCGCAAGATGGTTTCTTTGATGGAAACGCCGGGCTGCAACTTGCCGCCGAGATAGACATTCGGGGCCTCGCGGAAAATGCGGGAGATGGTGAACTCCTGCCCGTAGCTGTCCAGCGCGGTCATGGTAACTTTGCCGCCACTGCCAAGGGTGTGTTTGACCAACCCTTCTTTGTATTTCAGGTCACGCGGCTTGTCGTCGGCTGGAAGAGGAATGTCGAGGACATAGCGGATCGCCTCCAGAATCGAAGATTTGCCGCTCCCCCGGATGCCGATCAGGGTGTTCAGCTCCGGGGAGAACCGGATGGTTTGCCCATTGAGGATACCCCCTTCGAAATGAAGGCTGCGAATGTGCGAGACGGTTCGTTGGGGCAACTCCCTGGCAACCCGCGAAGCCGGATCACCCAAGGCGAATTTGACGGCTCCAAACGAGAGTTCACCCAGCTTTATGAAACAGGGCTTCCCCTTGCCGATCTGCTCGATCGCTTTGGGGTCGCTGCCCTCGACCTCGGCGGGATACCAGTCGAAGAGCGCCTGCTGCACTTTTGTCCGGCATGGTTTCCCAGCCTCGGATTCCTTGTTGTAGGAACGAACTTTCTGGAAGCCGAGCGTGCGCCGCCGGATGGCCGAATAGCGGTCCTCTTTCCAATCCCCAAGGCGCCCACAACCTACCTCCTCCCAAAGCCCTTTGGGGTCTTCAACGTGAGCGAAGATCAATCCATAGTCTTTGTCCAAGCCATCCAGCGTTTCCACGACTTGCAGGAGGTTGCGGTCACTTTTTCCATTCTCATGCTGATATTGATCCGGGGTTTTTCCAGGAAACATGCTGCCGATGAATGGGGTGATGTAGTCGTTACCGCCCTGCAACCAGGCATCGCTGAAAAGGATGAGGACATGAACCCCATTCCGGCCCTCGTTGATCGACAGTTCCACACCCGGCAAGAGCCCAATGCCTTTCTTCCTCGCCGCTGAGCGAAGACCGTTAAACTCCCCGGCATCGAATTTGTTGTGGTTGGTGATGACTCCGAGGCGGATACCCGCCATTTCCAACGCATCCACGTAGGCCGACATGTAGAAGTCTGGATCGCCCGCGTATTTGAATTTCTGATCCGCAGCCGTGTGCAGGTGGAAATCCGCACGGACCCACTCGGCTCCGTCAGGGAAGGTGTCAGATGGTGTTGTGTGCGACGTCTTCATGATGATCTAAAGAGCATGGTGAATTTTTGGTAAAAGAACAACCAGTTCATACGGAGCCTTCTTCCTTGATAACGGCAAGCAGATCCGGGCTGTCGGCCGTGAGGCGGAGGAGTTTATTGCGCACTTTGGCTTTCGAAGCGTTATGCGTGGCGACGAATTGTTCGAGGAATGCACACTGTTGGGTCTCACCGGCATCCGGGTCGTAGCCGTCGAGGCTGGGAGCGAGTTCGTCAATGAACAGCAGGTCGTGCTCGGCCATGTGGTCGCGGAAGTAGCACTCCATGACGCAGGCGTCGATGAGGTCTTCGAGGAACGTGGCCGAGACAATCCTGTCTCGGTATTGGGCGGGAAATTCCCCGACAAGATTGTCGGGGCTACTCTTGGCCCACTGCACCAGCGGCACGAGTTTTTCGAAGAGGGCGGCTTCGGTCGGGGTGGGTTTGCGGACGGGGATCTTCAGCATGAAAATTGAAAATAGCCGATAAGCATTTCCTGAATACTCGGGAAAGTTATCCCTGAAGCAGCACCGGAACAGCGATGAATTGAAGAAAGCCGTCAAGTAAGGCAGTGGTTCCATTGAACCAGACAGCATCCAAAGTGTATTATTGAAGTAAAAGTGGTCTTTAGAATCGTAATAAAATGGAAGGCTTTGCGCTATGTCTTGGTAGATGATCTTCGGCTTGGAGAATTCTTTCAGGTAAGCACAATTCCGAAGGTTGGACCAATGGTCGCCCTTGTCCTGGCGCTTGCGAAGTTGTGTCTCCCATTTGGAAAGATGCTCAAAGAGGATAGGACATTCTTTCTGCAAATCTACGGGTGGGATGCCCTGTGCTCTCACGCCGTTGTGTGAATTGATCATCCAAGTTCCGTCCCAATTGGTGGCGTAGCGACTGACGTAGCGGCCGCGCAGGAGGGGGACGAGGTGGTCGGCGCAGCGGGGGTCTTCGGCGACGAAAGCGTCGCGCTGTTCTTGGGTGAGGTAGAAGGCGTCGTTGAAGCCAGTTTTGATTCCGTAGTTGATTTCGCTAACCCATTCAGCCAGCGGGATCCCTTGGGCTTCGACCTGTTTTTTGATGGCGTGACGGTCCGGCGGCAGGATGACCCAGGGAAGGTCGGAGAGGTCATTCTGGACGACGGCGTTTTCCTCGAAGTATCCCGCGGGGTCGTGCATGGCGGCCTTGTCGTCAATGGCGTAGCAGGTGCGGAGGTTTTGTTGCGACGGCTGGCGGGTGAACTGAGTGATGCAGGTGTAGGTGGTGGCGGCGCCGAAATTTTGCGCCATGCCGAAATCGAGCACCGCATGGGTATGCACCTTGTCGGCGAGAAACGCGCGCAACTTGTCACCATAGCCTGCCCGCATCCATTTATTGGAGGTAATGTAGGCGAGGTGTCCGCCCTCTCGGAGCAGTTGGGCACCACGCTCGTAGAAGAGGCAGTAGATGTCGGCGGTAGCGGCGTAGGTATCGAAGTTCTGGTCGATCCATTTGTCTTTTTGCGCCTTTGGGAACTTCTGGATCTGGATGTAGGGCGGGTTGCCGATGACGATGTCGAAGCCCTTCAGGCCGAACATCCACTCCGGGTCGAAGTAGGGGGCGCTGGCGTTTTGGTCGTAGGGATCCCAGGCTGCGAGCTTATTTGCGGCGGCGCTGTCCCAGCCGTTTTGTTTGAGTTCGGCGGCGATGGTTTCGCGCAGTTCCTTGTCGCGCTGGCGCTTGGCGTTTTTCGTGCGCGGCGTTTTGGCGGCAAAGAGGTCGTGGCGGACCTGCTTGAGTTCGCGTTGGAGCTTGCTGACCTCGGCCAGTTCGAAGAGTTCGGCTTGGGTTGAGGGCTTTTCGATCTGAATGAGTGTATCGGCGGTGACGAACTTGGTTTCGAGGTTGGGCAGGGGACGGACGCCGAAGTTGGCGCGGGCGCGGTCGACGTTTTGATCGACGATGAGGGAGATAAAAAAGCGGAGCTTGCTGACCTGGGTGGCGATGGACTGGATGTCCACGCCATAGAGACAGTTTTCGATGAGGTAGAGCTTCCGTCCGTAGCCGAGTTCGTTTTTGGCGAAGGCTTCTTCGATGTCCCGCTTCTGCGCCTCGGCGTCGGTTATAGCGCGCTCGCGGAAGGTGGCGTCGTCGATCTCCTGGGCGGCCTCGATGAGTTTGTCGACCTTGGCGAGCTGGCGTTGCTCCCAGAGTTTATCGCGGGGATCGAGCTTGCCGAGGATATAGACGAGTTTTTGCAGAGCCCCCATGGGGAAGGCTCCGGAACCGCAGGCGGGATCGAGGATCTTGCAGTCGTCGATAGCGCGGATGAGAATGTCGGTTTCGGCGGGGGTGAATTGATGGGGTTCGTCGGTGTAGGAGAAAAGGTGGTCGAGGCGGGAACGTAGCAAAGGTAGCCGAGACAATCTTGTCTCGGGTTTGGGGGATTCAGCGACAGGATTGTCGGCGTTGCCCTCTGGGACAGCGACAGGATTGTCGCTGCCACACTGGGGATGCGGAGGAACGACAGCGACAGGATTGTCGCTGCTCCACTGGTATTCGCCTTCTTTCAGGCGAGCCTTCACCGGATTCTCGGCGATGTAGCGGGCAAAACGATCATACTGCGCCTGACTTCGCACGATGTGATCAAAGGACTCCTCCTGCCAGAAGGGTTGCCCTGTTCGTCCAAGGTGGGCGTTGCAATCTTTGGCGCTGACGCCCTTGATGCCCTGCATGATCTTTGACAGGTTTTGCCCGTTTTTCGGGCGGATGAGTAGATGGACATGGTTGGGCATGATCACCCAGGGGCCAAGGTCGTAGCGGTCGCCATCGAAATGGGTTAGGCATTTTGCAACATGAGCGCGGACGTCGGGATAGCGGAGATGGCACTCGCCAGCACCGGCGTCGAGCCATTCTTCAAGCAGCTTTCCGAAACGTTCATCGTATTCCCTCCAGTCAATATCCGACCACGGTTCGGGGTGGTGACGAACCCAGATTTCGCGTTCGGTTTTCCATGCGTTGAGCTTCTCACGCGGCAGGGAGTCAGCGAGACGGAAGGTGACCCAGTAGGTGGTGCCCTCCTGTGACCAGTGGGGGAGGTTAGCACGGGTTTTTTCGGTGGGCGCGTCGGGGTTGAAAGGTAGCAGAGGCAATCCTGCCTCTGTATGCAGGGATGGATCAGCGACAGGATTGTCGCTGCTACTCCCGGATGGATCAGCGACAGGATTGTCGCTGCTACTCTCGGCTACCTTCTTTTCCAGATAAGCCTTGAGGGATTCGTCGACCATGTAGTCGACAATGGGGCGCGGGGTGTAGAAGGATCCGGTTTGTTTGCGGGCGGTTGTCTTGGTCTCCTCGTTGTAGGAGGCGAGGAGGTTTTCGAAGACCTGGCCCAAAAGTTCGGGGTCGAGCGCGATTTCCTGCTCGATGGGGGTGTTCTCGACGATGGTGAATTTGTAGCCGTTGAGGATGGGGATGAGTCCACGGACCTTCTCGGCCTTTCGTTTGGGGTCGCCGAATTCTTCGCTCAAATTCTCAATCCGTTCGCGGCCAAAGAAGAGAAAATCGGGCAGCACGAGAGGGTTGTCTTTGCGGTCGGAAAAGCCGTCTTCGTAGATCGTGACCTTGCCGCCTTGAGGCCCGACCTTTGTAGGGTGCGGGTAGTCGAGACAGTCGAAGAGTCCGCCATTGAGAAAGGGAGTGGTCGCCTCCACGGCGTCGATGAATGCCTGCGGATCTTTGAGATCAGCCTCGTAGCGCAGGAGGTTGGTGGTGTTGTGGTGCTGCCCCGTTTTGCGAAACTCCCGCTTGCCCTGCACCTGATTGAGACTGGCAAAGAATAGGTTTTGAAGGATGGCCTTGTAGTAGCGGGTGTCTTTCGACTCCGAATCGAAGTCTTCGAGGAATTGCTCGGAGAGGGCGTGGGGATCAAAGAAGGCATCCGGCACCAGTCGCTTCTCTTTGATAAACCAGACAAAGAGAACGCGGGTGAGAAGGCGGATCAGGTTTTTGGCTTCGTGCTCGCGCACTTTCTCGCGGTCTTTGTAAAGGAAGTATTTGTCCGCCGACTCATCGAGCAAAGGGAAGTGGCAGTGGCGCATGGCCCAGAAATACCAGTTGGATAACTCGCGGTAGAAGCGCTTGTTGAGCAGTTCGACATTGAAAATTTCCTCCCATGCGGCGTGGAGGCCATCGAAGCTGTTGACGGGCAGCCGTTGGGGATGGACGAGGTTGGCAAGCCCAAGCGAGTCGAGAATATCGAGGTGCCCCCGGTGAGGCTCGGCGAGCGAGATGTCGCGGATGATGGTGACCTTGCCGAGGACGTCCTTGTGCGCGTCGCGCTTGTTTTGGCGGCGGTTGATGACGGCGATGGAGAGAGTAGAAGAGACAATCTTGTCTCTCTTCACCATCTTGTCTCCGTTACCTGAATAAACTCCGGCAGGATTGTCGGAGCCACCATGCTTGATCAGCACCATAACCGGCATGGGGAAGACGCGGTTGAGCTGGCGGGCGACGGCGGTGAGCTTGCCGCGGGCGTAGTGATCGCCGCCCAGCTCGATGGCGAAAAAGAGGTAGGAGCGGAGGAGGCCGGGCTGGACGGTTTCTTCAAAGAGGCTGCGGTGGCCGGAGAGTTCGTCGTCGGTCAGCTGGAAGAGGAGGTCGGCGGATTTCCAGTCGGCGAAGAGGGCCTTGGTTTCGTCGAATGACTGCCCGGCGGCGTTCTCCCGGATGAATCGGCGAAAGGCATCGGGGGAGGAGCCGCCTAAATCGAGGACACGATCGCTGGCGTAGCCGAGGGTTTCCAAGAAGGCGAGGCTCGCCTCCTTGAGCGGTTTTTCGGCGAAGGCGGCGAGGGCGGTTTGGATGGCCGGGCGGAGGTCGGTGGGCATGGGTGGAATTCAGGAAAGGCTGAGAGGCTGAAACGCTGAAAAGCTGAAATGTGGAAAGGGTGGTGTGGTGTTCGGTATGATTCAGTTGGGAGTCACGAAGCCGGGTCGAGCTTGGAAAGAAATTCGGGCAGGCTAATGGCGGTCGTGCCACGATTGAGCGGGTAGGCCTCCCCTTGGGGAATAACATAGTAGCCGTGCGCGGCACCAAGGGTGGCGCAGCTTTCGGTGTATCCGCGGGAAACGGCGGGGGAGAGACTGCGTTTGATTTCCACCGCTGTGATCTTCCCGCCCGCATCCTCAATGACGAGGTCAAGTTCGGCGCCCGCTTGGGTGCGGTAGTGGCTGAAGGCAGTGGTCCTCGGCAGGTGCGTGATGATCTGCTCAAGGCAATAGCCTTCCCATGACTGCCCGCAGAGGGGGTGGCCAAGGAGGCTATCGAGATCCTGAATTCCCGCGAGGGTGTGGAGCAGTCCGCTGTCCCGCCAATAGGTTTTCGGCGATTTGATAAGGCGCTTGCCGGCGTTGGTCGAGTAAGCGGGGATGGAGCGCAGCAGATAGAGCCCTTCGAGCAGGGCGATATAGTGACGGGTGGTTTTTCCGTCGATGCCCAGAGAGGCAGAGAGCCGACTGACGTTGAGCATGCACCCTTGCTGGTGGGCGAGCATGGTGCACAGGCGACGGAGAAGAAGCGGGCTGGAAGCAACGCCGAGCAAGGGCAAGTAGCGTTCGACATAGCTGGTGATGAAGTCATCGCACCATTCCCGTGAAGCCGCATCGCTCCCGGCAAGGTAAGCGTCCGGGTAGCCTCCGCGAAGCCAGTGGCGGTTCATTGTTTCCGCGGTCGCTTCCAATTCGGTCACGGTAAGCGGGGACAATTCGAGATAGCTGATGCGCCCGGCGAGAGTCTCCGCCGACTGCTGGAGGAGGTCCGGCGACGCCGAGCCGAGGAGCAGAAAATGCGCCGACCGCTCTCCGGCCCGGCGGCGTTCGTCGATCAAGCTGCGCAAGACCGGAAACAGACCGGGCAGACGTTGAATCTCATCGAGAATGACCAGTTGCCCCGCAAACCCGCCAAGGTAAAGCTCGGGATCGCTGAGCTTTGCGATGTCCGACGGACGCTCCAAGTCCAGATAGTGGACGGGTTTTTCAATCCGCAGACTTCTCGCCAGTGTGGTTTTTCCGACTTGGCGTGAGCCGAGCAGCGCGACGGCCGGGACGCGGGTCAGCCGTTCGCACAAGATGGATTCCAATTGACGGGGCAGCATAAACAATCGAGGAAATATGGAATTAATTCCAAAAAACCCAGGTTAAACGGCGGGTAGAAGTGGTGTCAGGGTGAACTGCGAAGAAGTCGTGTCAGTGGACATGGGAGGAAAGTTGGGAAATGCTGAAAAGCTGAGATGCTGAAAGGGTGGTCTGGCTCAGGGCGGGGACGGGCGGCGGAGATGGTGTGCGTTGAGGGAAGTGTGGCGGGCGATTTCTGTGAAGCCGGCATCAAAGGTGATCAGCTCCGCGTCGTGGTGGAGCGCGGTTGCGGCGATGAGGAGATCGAGCGAACCGGCGTTGTAGCCTTTGTCTCGACAGGTTTGGCCGAGGCGGGTGGCGTCGCGCCACAGCGAAGCAGGGGTGGGCAGGAGCGGAAGGGTGGCAAACTGCGCCTGAATCAGGGGTCGTTCGTCAGGGGCGGCGTGGCGAAGCACTTCGAAGGCGATAGGCTCGGCAAGGCAAGCCGCGGGATTGAGAATCCATGGATGGATGAGCGCTTTGAGCGCCGGAGGCGATTTGCGGCGCATGAAATCGACCCAGAGACTGGAATCGATCAGTCGCGCCATTGGTCGGCCAAGGTTTTCGCGGATGCACGGTCTCTCTCCTTGGCCTCCTCGAACCCATCGAAGCGGGCGGCCCATTCCCCGCTGAGGAACTTTTGGGAAATCTCTTCCCTGCGGCGAAAGCGAAGGGCTTCATCCAAAACCTTGCGGATGGCGGGCCCCTTTTTCCGGATGCCCGTGAGCCGGCAGATGTCCGTGAGGTCGTCTTCAGGAATTTCGACGGTGATTTTCATGCCTGAATGATGCCGAAAACAGATTTTCTGTGAAGAAAAATCCGATTCTTTGGGAGCGATAATCGGATCAGGGGTTGAGGATGACGAGCCATGTGAGGAGTTCGAAGGCGTTTTCGCCGTCGCCGGGGGTTTCGTCGGCGGCGGGGAGTTTGCCGTCGCGGCCGGCGAGGAGGGAGGCGGCGGAGCGTTGGTGGAAGGTGCGGGCGATGGAGGCGAGGGCGAGCCGAGCGAGGCGGTTGTAGCGCTCCATGCCGGCGGGGTCGCGGGTGGCGGCGTCGAAGAGGTCGCAGAGGTGCTCGTCGGCGCCGGATTTGCCCGCCGCGAGGTCGCGGAAGAGGCGGAGGCACTGCTTGGGCTGGGCGAAGGTGTAGCGGACGGCCCCGTCGTCGTGCAGGTAGACGAGGAAATGGTTGCCGAGAGGGTTGACTGTGGTGCCGGGGCGCCCGGCGGACTCAAGGGCGCGGAGGTGGCGCAGGCAGAAGATGACGCCCGGGCGCGCGGCGGGCACGGCCGGAACGACGCAGTGGAGGCCGGGGGGCGCGTTTTCGAGGAGGGTTTTGTTGGCCTCGAGGTAGCGGAGGAGGTCGAGGCGGAAGTCCTCGAGGGAGAAGTCGGCGAGGGAAAGCCCGTCGCCCTCGAAGTCCTCGAGGTCGATGATTTCCTCGCGCAGGCGCCGGAGCTGCCGGTTGCGGTAGTGCAGGTCGTTTTCAATGAGGTCGGCGATCTGCTCGGTGTTGAGGAGGTTGTCCTCGCCGGTGGCGGTGAGGTCGACCAAGGCCATGCGCGCCTCGACCCGGCGCTTGACGTCGAGGTAGGCGTCGAGGTCGTCGGTCGGCCAGAAATTGACGAGGGAGATGACGGGGTTGCGCGAGCCGATGCGGTCGATGCGCCCGAAGCGCTGGATGATGCGGACGGGGTTCCAGTGGATGTCGTAGTTGATGAGGAGGGCGCAGTCCTGGAGATTCTGGCCTTCGGAGATGCAGTCGGTCGCGACGAGGACATCGATCTCCTCGTCCTGCGGAAACTCCGGGCGGCGGGCGCGTTCCTTGGCGAGCGGCGCGAAGTTGGTGAGAATGCTGTGGAAGTCGGCCTTGCCGAGGGTCGTCTCGCAGCGGCCGCTCCCCGCCACGACGGCGAGGTGGGGCGGGGCGGTTCCGCCGGAAGCGTCGCCGCGCAGCCACGCGCGGAGGTGCTTGTAGAGGTAGCGCGCGGTATCGGCGAAGGCGGTAAAGACAAGGATTTTGGGGTTGGGGCGCCCGTCCGCCGTTGACGGAGGATCGGCCCGGCGCGCGGCGATGATCTCCTTGAGCCGGGCGAGCTTGGCGTCGCGCTCCGGCCTCACATCGTTGGCGCGTTCGAGGAGCACGAGGAGCTTGCCGTGGTCGTCGCGGATCTTCGCGAGCCAGCGGTCGAGATTCAGGTGCGCGAGGTTGACCTTCAACTTTCCGCCGATGAGGAGATCCTCGGCGGCGATCCCTTCGGCCTCAAGGTCGTCTTCCTCCATGAGGTCGAAATCGATATCGGGGTTGGCGCGCACGCGCTTCTGGAAGAGTTCGATCTTTTCTTCGAGGGCGCGGATTTTCGCGACGGTGTTGCCGAGGGTGATGCGAAAGGAATCGACGGAGCTTTCGAGGCGCTTGAGGAAGTTGACCTTCATCATGGCGATGAGGATGCGCTCGCGGCCTTCCTGTGTGAAGTTGCCGATGTGCCGCTCGTAGCCGAGGCGGACCTCCGGCGGCAGGTCGTCGCGGAGTTCCGCCGTGGGATGGTAAAGGCTGAGGGTGAGTTTGGATATCTGGCGGTCCAGCTCTTCGAAGCTGAAGAAACGGTCCGATGTATCGATAAGCGGATACTCGGCGCGCGGCCGCTCGCGGCGCGGAAAGCCGCCGAGACGGTCCATCTCGTCCGCATAGTAGCGCTTGATCTGGCTGCGCGAGCGGGCGATGCTCAGGCTGTCGAGAAGGCGGAAGAAGTCACTCCCGAGGCTCGTGATGAGTTCGCGCGCGGATCTTCCGTCCGCCGGCTTTTTCGACCATGCGGTAAACTGTGTCTGCGCCTTGCGGCAGGTATCCGCGATGCTCGGAATGGACAGCGCCTTGCGCAGAGCGGCGTCGGCGCCGGCGTCTTTGGTCACATCGCCGCCGACGATAAACGAAAGCTGGTTGCGCAGGTCGGCGATCTGGTTGTTCACCGGCGTAGCGGAGAGCAAGAGAATTTTGCTGCGCGGGCCGCTGCGGATAATGTCGTCGATGAGGTGCTCGTAGCGGGAGCGCGGGCGGGTGCCGTCGGGCCGGGGGCGGCCGGGGGCGTTGTTGCGGAAGTTGTGGGACTCGTCGATGACGACAAGGTCGTAGATGTCCCAGTGGATGTCCTCGAGGCGCAGGTCGCCGGACATCCCGCCGTCGCGGCTGAGGTCGGTGTGCGAAAGCACGTCGTAGCGGAAGCGGTCCTCCATGAGCGGATTGAGACGGCTGTTGGAGCGGTAGACCGTCCAGTTCTCGCGCAGCTTCTTCGGGCAGAGCACGAGAACCCGCTCGTTGCGGTTTTCAAAATACTTGATGACGGCGAGAGCCTGGAAGGTTTTCCCGAGACCCACGCTGTCGGCGAGGATGCAGCCGTTGAATTGGAGCAGCTTGTTGATCGCGCCTTTGACGCCGTCTTTCTGAAAGCCGAAGAGCTTCTTCCAGACGGCGGAGTCGAGAAGCGTGGTCTGGCGGATTTGATCGTCGGCTTTTTGCGTTCCCTCGAGATCGTCGCGGAACAGGTGGTAAAGCGTGAGAAAATAGATGAATTCCGGCGCGTTGTTGGCGTAGTGCCGCGCGAGGTAGCGCAGAACTTCGTCCTTCACGTCCTCGGCAAGCGCGGGATTGTCCCACAGCGACTGGAACCACTCCCTGAGGGCGCGCCGGTCGCGGTTGTCGTTGACGACAAGGTTTAGCTCAATGTTGTTGCGCGAGGCGGCCATCCCGAGACCGCGGAGCGTGAAATTAGAGCTGCCCACAAGGGCGTTTTCCACCGGCCCGTCCGCGATATGGTAGAGCTTCCCGTGCAGGAGACCGGCCTCGCGGATGGACCGGATTTCCACTTTTTCCCGGATCCACCGGGCGCACGCCTTCGCCACGGAGCGTTGCTGCATTTGATTGGTGACCCGCAGGCCGTCGTCGGTCAGCGCGAAGAGCTTTTTCTCCGCACGGTCCGGATCGAGGCTCTGCACGAACCGCGGCTCGCCAAAGAGAAACCGCAGGCTGCCGATGCCGTCCAGTTGCTCCCACAGAGCCCCGTAGGCTTGGATGGTGAAATACGCCGAGACGAACGACAGTTCGCTGCCGGGCGCGATATGTTCGCGCAAAAAATCCGCCGCCGTGCCGTGTTCCGGGGTGTTGTCCCGGATACCGGATTCCTTTGCCGCCGCGACTGTCGTCTGCTGTGCCTCTGCCATCTGCGCGCAAACCTTGGCGACCGCGGCGCGGATTGTGAATCGCAAAATTACATTGCAACGTAGCCGATGCCGTCAGGCTTTTGACCATTGTCCACGCCCGGCGCTCAGGCGGAAGGCACGCGGGTTCATGCCAGGCGCGTGAGGAGCCGCACCTTCAACTGGCTGTGGCGGGCGATACCGGCGTAATCTGTGTCTTCACCGGAGCTTCAAGCTGAGCCGCAGTGCGACTTGCCTACATGCAAAACGCTGCACAATAAATATTATGTCTAATATTAGGCGGGCCGACGGCTGTCCTTTGCAGATCCTTGTCTGCTTTGCGGTCGACCGGGTCTCCCCCTCTTTTTCGAGTGACGGCGGCGAACGGGCCTCAATCGGCGGAAAACTGTTGGCACAGCCATGCGGCGGCGAGTCCGGGCCACTGGTTGGTGCCGGGGATATCGGCGGCGAGTCCGAGGCCGTGTCTGCCGCGGGCGAAGAGATGGAGTTCGAAGGGCCGCCCTTCCCGGCGAAGCGCATGGGCGAAGAGCATGGCGTTCTCGACGGGGACGCCGTTGTCTTCGACCGTGTGCCAGAGAAACGTGGGCGGCGTGGATGCGCCGACATGGTTTTCGAGCGAGAAATACGCCTGCCGCTCCGGATTGGAGCCGCTCTCGCCGCAGAGGTTCCAGAATGAGCCGCCGTGGGCGAACTCCCCCGCGGTGATGACCGGGTACGCGAGGATGACGGCGTCCGGGACGGCGTGGAGCGGTGCGAGGTTGTCCTCCGTCGGCGATTCGCTCGCCGCACCGTGCACGGCGAGCGAGCCTGCGAGGTGCCCGCCGGCGGAGGAACCGGTGGCGGCGATGCGCTTTGGATCGATGCCCAGCGAAGCGGCGTTGGCCCGCAGGAGCCGCATCGCACGCATGGCATCATACAGCGGCCCCTCGCGAAGCGGCTGTGGACTCGCTTCGCACTGCGTGCGGTAGTGGATCACGGCGGCGTGAAATCCCTCCGCGTTCCAGAAGCGCGCGTATCCCTCGCCTTCATGCGGTGCGAGGCGGCTGTATCCGCCCCCCGGAAAGGCGGCGACGCAGGGCCGCACACCGTCCCCGGCGGGATACCACTCCATATAGGGAAATGGACCGGGATGCGCCGGATTCCAAAGCGGCGGATGGCCGGGCCAGAGAGGCGTGTTTGTTGGCTTCATGTCTCTTCAATCAAAAGAATTCGAGGGCCTCTGTGTCCGTGACCTGGTGCGGCGCCTTTGTGGCTGTTGCGCATAATGATTGTCGAGTATTATTGATCTCCGGCAGGCAGAACCTTGCGGAGAAAACGGACGCGGTGCACGGGGCTGCGGCCGTGTTGCCGGAGGGCGGCGCGGTGGGCGGCGGTGCCGTAGCCGACGTGGCGGTCGAAGCCGTAGGCGGGATACCGCGGGGCGAGTTCGCGCATGAGGCGGTCGCGGGTGACTTTGGCGACGATGGATGCGAGCGCGATGACGAGCGAGCGGGCGTCGCCCTTGACGACGGCTTCGTGGCGGTAAGGGAAATTCTTGAGCGGGAGCCCGTCGACGAGAAGGCGCGCCGGCGGCGGCGCGACGGCATCGAAAAGCGGACCAGCGGCATCGGCCGCTCCGGGAACGGCGGGGCCCTCGCCGAGCCCCGCGACGGCGCGGGCCATGGCGAGTTTGGTAGCACCGAGGATGTTGGCGGTCTCGATCTCGGCGACGGATGCCTCACCGGGCGCGAACCGCAGAACTCCCGCACCGGCGGCGGTCCCGATCGCGGCAAAGACGCTTTCCCGCACGTCGGCCGGGAGGGTTTTGGAATCGCGGGCGACGGCGGCGAGTTCGTTCAGTGCGTCTCCGTGGAGGACCTCGGCGCGCACGGCCACGGCGGCGGCGGCGACCGGTCCGGCGAGCGCCCCGCGTCCGGCCTCGTCGATGCCGACGAGCCACGCCGCCCCGTCGACACGGGCGCGGTCGAACGTTAGCGGCGCGGCGTCCACTTGGGCTTTTCGGGGACGGGCAGTCCGAGGATTTCGTAGGCGGTCTTGAAGTGGACCTTGGCGAAGTCCTTGAGGCGGTGGGCACCGAGTTTGGCAACGAGTTCCTTGCCCTGTTCGCGCACGGCGGCGCTCGCGCCCTTCCGGAGCGGTTCGCCGAATTCCTTGCTCAGCTTGCCCATCTGGCGGACAAACTCGGCGCGCGCGCAGATGGAGGCCGCCGCGACGACGGGATCATCCTCTGCCTTCGTGCGCATGCGCAGGTCGAAGTCGATGCCGTCTTTCTTCAACTGCTGTTGCGTGAGGGGCGCCTTGCTGAACTGGTCGACGAGCCCCCACTCGACCGTGCGCTCCTGCAGCGCGGCGGCGAGGGAACGGGCGTGGTACCAGGCGAGGAGCTTGTTGAGGTTGGCGTTGGGCTTGGACATCAGCTCGTTGTAGCGCGCCATGCCCGCGAAGGTCTTTTTCACGACAACGCCCTTTGTCTTGAGGATGATCTTCTCGAGGCGGAGGATGCTGCCGTCGGTTATGGCCTTGGAGTCCTTGACGCCCTCTTCGCGCCACTTGCGCACCATGTCGCCGTCGGCGATGACACAGCACGACACCAGCGGGCCGAAGACATCTCCCTTGCCCGCTTCGTCGAGACCGGCGTGCGGCTCGTAGTATTCCGGATTGTGAACCTCCTCGTAGCCGAGCTGGGGCGACTTCGTGACCTCGGGTTCGAGGATGTTCTGCACAAACGCCTGCGTGCCCTTGCCCTGGATGACGACTTTTCCGCTCTTGTAAGCGACGATGTTGATGCCTTCGTAGGGGGCCTTGAAGGCGAACCGCGAGTGCGCGACATCGTAAAACCCGTAGAGCCGTTTGTCGCAGACCTTCTCGAGAGCCCCGAGCTGCTCTTCGTCCAGCTTGATCGTGTAGGAGCTGAGGGCCTTGGGTTCGTCCTCCGTCTCCGGCTTGCGCTTCTTCCATTTCGCCATGATGGGCCCCATTCTCCCGCCCTACCCGTCCCGTGCCAGAAAATTCTCGCGGTATGGTCCTGCATACGGTGTTGCCGGGCGGTCTTGGCCCCCGGCCCGGACGCGGTTGCAGAGGTTGGATTGGCCGGGGGCGTTCGGCGGGATCCGGTCGGACGGCAAGCGCAACACCTTCGGTGTAGGACCAGGGAACCACCTGGAGTTCCAGGGTAGGCCTCATTCTTCGGCCAACCCTTCGCTGTGTTCCGAAGCCCCGTTGGGGCAAGCCTCTGGAGGCGCGGGCGGATGGGCTGTGTTCCGAAGCCCCGTTGGGGCAAGGCTCTGGAGCGGTGAACGACGGCGGCGGTGTCCCGCGGGCGGGGCAGGCGCGGGCGGATGGGCAAGGGGATCTACACCGTTCCCAACCGGTCTGCACCGTCGGCCGTGCCTTGCGGGTGCACGGCAATGGCACGCTGCGGACCCGGCCGGACCAGCGTAGCCAACTGCCGTCTTGGCGCTCGGTCCCTGGCGGGCGGGAGGTCCGTTCCGGCCCGGAAACATGCCGACACCGCCGGTCCTTCCGGCGCGCGCCTATCCCGAAGGGATTCCGTACCAAAGCGAAGGGTTGGCCGCAAGGCCTGCCCTGGAATCGTGGCGTTGATTCCAGCCTACGCCGAAGGCGTTGCGCACGGCTTCGGCTACGGGCTGTCCTTGGGGAGCCGGCGGACCGCGCCTGCCGCAAGGGTGAACCACCCGGCGATGAAAGCGACGCCGCCGAGAGGGGTGACCGGGCCGAGCCAGCGCGGTCCGCCGAGGGCGATGGCGTAGAGCGAGCCGGAAAAGAGGAGAATGCCGAGGAGCCAGAGAACTGCGGCGGCCCGCGCCGCGCGCGCGGAAACCAAACCGCCCGTGCCTGCGGCGGCGGTCAATGCGGCGACGGCGTGCGCCAAGTGATAGAGCACGGCGGTTTCCCAAACGGCGGTGTAGCCGCGTTCGGCGAGGGTGTCGGCGAGGGCGTGGGCACCGAACGCGCCGAGGGCGACGCCGGCGGCACCGAGGACCGCGGTGGCGGCGAAAACAATACGGTCGCGCGGATTGTTCACCGTTTTGCCTCCGGTTCCGCGACCTCGACGTTCGTCGAGGCGCTGTTGCCCCGGATGCGGGGGACATACATGGCGTTGGCCCGCCCGGGCAGCACCTCGAAGCGGCCCGGAGTTTCGGCGCGGAGGCGGTAGCGGATTTCCCATGTGCCCTCCGGCAGGCGGTCGATGAAGAAGACACCGCCGCGCTCATGGATTTCCTGATACGTTGTGACCGTCCGCCGGATGTAGGGGTTGCGACTGCCCCAGCCTTCGGTGAGGCCGAGCGCCCGTTCTTCCGGCGTGAGTTCCGAATACAGGACCGGATCGACTTCGCGGGCTGCGACACGCTCGCCGCTGAATATCTGCACCGTCTCAATGCCGGCGGCACGGAAGTCCTCCACGACAAGGTATTCAAGGTCCGTCTTCGCTTCGAGCACAAGGACAGCCTCGATTCGCTCGCCAACGGCGACCCTTCCGCCGGTGCCGAGCGGTTCGAGCCGGTCGCGGAATCCACGCAGCAGCGTGGGGATTTCGCGCACCCGGTAGAACTCCCGCGAGACAAATAATTCATTGCCCGCCGCCGCGACGGGAGGCGCGTCGATAAAGGCCTTTGTATCGACACGGTAATACACGGGCCCGTCTCCCGAGCGCCGGATGATTTCGATGGTGTTCGTCCCTTCGCGCAGCATCGAGGGGGGCACGGTGGTGGCGCGCGCGCCCTCGATCACACGGGACAACGGAATGGATACGCGCCGAACGGTATCACCGTTCACGCGGATTTCAGCGTCGAGATCGCTCTCCAGTTCGCCCGACATACGCAGATACTCCGTGAGCGCGAGGACGGCGACGGCGGTATCGCGCGTATGGTTCCAGCGCGCCGCCGTGCGGTTGCGGGTGAGCCAGTTCATGGCGGGAACAATAAGTTCGTTGGAAGGATCGACAATGAGCATGGCCTGCAAGGCAAAGGCGGTGGCCTCCACCGGCGAGCGCCACCAGTTCCACCATTCGCGGGCGCGGCCCCAGTGCGCCGTGCGCAGCGTGCCCTGCCGTCCCGCTGCGGTCAGCGCCGAAGCATCCGGCTGCTCCTCGATCCGCACGCTTGTGCGCAGATTGCGCAGGAGCAGGCGCGCGTCTTCCTCAAATCCGAAGCGCGCCGCAACGAGGGCCAGCATCGCCTGCCCGTAGGCGCCGAGGTCGGCGCGCCCGCGCATCAGGTCGAGGAACGCCGCCGCCTCACGCGGCGTGGGACGCCCGGCCTCGGTCGCTTCGTAGCGGGCGGACAGAGCGTGCAGGATCCACGCGCGAAGCTGCGGCTGACTATCGACGCGGTTGACCTCCGCTTCGAGCCACGAGCGGGCCCGGGCGGTCATGTCCGCGTCCACATCGACACCCGCGTGCCGCGCGGTCTCGAGCGCCCAGAGGACGTAAGCCGTCATGTGGATGTCGGTCCGCCCGCCCGGCATCCACGGCCATGCGCCGGAAGCCTCCTGCGTGTCGGCGAGACGCGCGAGTCCCGCCGCCACAACGGAGTCCAGATCGCCAAGGCCGGCTTCGCGTTCGGGAAGATGCTCCGGATCGATACCGCCGAAGATACCGGCCGTCACGGAATCGGCGGAAAAGCCGAGGTTCCGGAGGGAATGCGCGACGACCGCCGCGGGAAAAAAACGGCTCGCTGTCTGTTCGACGCATCCGTAGGGGAATTCAATGAGAAACGGCAGTGCGTCGAGTATTGAGGTGGCAATGCTCGGACTCACCGTGATCTTCATTTCCGTCGTGCCCGGTTGACGATTCGCAGGCAGGTTCACCTCCGTGCGCACCCTGCCGTGTTCCATGCGTCCGGCGAAGCCGCTGTAGTGTTCCACTCCATACGGATGGACCGGCACTTTGAGCGAAACGGAGTCGGCGGCGCTGCGTGCGCGCACCGTCACCCTCACACCGGCATCGCCCGGCGCAACTGTATCCGCCGCCCATGCCACCCGCTGGGTCTGCCCGCCGGGGATGATGATCGTCTGTTCCGGGCCGCCCTGCAGCGAAAGCGCACCGTCGATCTCGATAACGGCCCGCACCTCGCGCTCGCGGGCGGAATTGTTGGTGACCAAGGCGGTGATCACCGACCGGTCGCCGACAACGAGAAAGCGCGGCGGAAGCAACCGCACAATGAGCGGCAACTGCGTGACGACGGATGCACTTCCCTCCGCAAAGCGGTCTTCACCGGAAACACCGACGTAGGCCGCGCGCCACCGCGTGAGGTTGTCAGGAAAGGTCCATGACACCTCGGCCTTCCCCTCTTCATCGGTAACGACATCCGGAAACCACGCCACGGTGGATTGAAAATCGGTGCGCAAGAGCGGTGCCGCCGCGGCGGCGCCTGCGCCGCCGGCTCGGGCGAGCGGGGGTGCGCTTTCGGCGGGAGCGGCAAGGTATCCGGCATCGGCGACGGACTCCACGGTAAAGGGGCTCAACTCGAAAATCTCATCGTCGGTTTCCCGCATGTCGGCCCGCGCTTCCGTGCCCTCCGGCGGTTCGTCGACACCCGGGCGAAAGACCGGCTGCCACTGAAAGCTGTTTACGGTGCGCAGACGGATGTGGCGCTCTCCGATGGAAAAACTCTCTCCGATGCCTTGAAGGCGCTCCGGCATGAGCGAAAAAACAGCGTCGTCGGCGACACCGAAAGAGAGTTCCGCCCGCACCGGGTTACCCTCTTCGTCGCGGACGCGCAGCGAGGCGGTGGCGTTCCCGCGCGGCGCGTAGGTGTTCGCGTCGAGTTCGAGTTCTATATCAAGGCCACGCGCCGCCCGTTCCACGCGCAACCGACGGTTGTCCCCGTAGACAGCATCACCATGGACCATGGTGGCGGTCAGACCAAGGGTAGGCGCGTCCGCCTCGGATGTATCGAGCAGCACAAGGCGGGCGTTTCCGCTCATGCGGATGACTTTCCATTGCCGGATACTTTCTTCGCCGCGGAGCAGCAGAACAGTCCGGCCGGGGGCCTCCGCCGTGATCAGCACGGGCACTTGTTCACCCGCGCGGTAGACGCGGTCGTCAAAGTGCAATTGTACACCGGCCGGCCGGTAACCGATTCTGGAATCTCCTTCAGGCGTGACCCAGAAGACAGTTTCCGAAGTTACGGGCAGGCCCCGCCGCCCCTCGCTCACCCACGTCGCCCGGTAGTAGCCGGGCTCCGGCGTTTCCATTGAATAGAGCGCCCGCCCGTCTGTGCTCGTCGTCAGGGAGACTTCTCCGATGGTCTCTGTGACGAACCCTTCCTCCTTCAGCCGAAAATCGCTCTGCGCGGAACCAAGGAGCGAGCGTTCGGGCAGGGCGCGGAACTCATCGCCCGGGATCTCGTTGCCGCGCCTCTGGTGGATATAGACCTGCCGCCAGCGCTCGCGCACGACGGTGAGCCGCCCCCCGACCTCCACACCGCGCCCGTTGGCGTCGGCGGCTTCGATGTGCAGCCGCGCGCGGTCGCCGGGCCGGAGGAGAGAGCGTTCGGCATAGAGCGAGACATCATACGGCTGCCGCGACACCTGAAAGGAGGCGGCTTTCCGCGTCTCTCGCCCCGAGGCGTCGCGCACCGCGATATCAAGCGTGTATTTAAAATCCGCGTCGTCTTCGAGGTGGGTCGGTATTTCGAAGGCGGCGGTGCCGCGCGCGTCCGTGCGCAGAGTGATGAAATCCACCCGCTCGGCGCCGCCGTGGACTCCGCCGACCCTTTCGCGGCCCGCGCCCTGCCGCCCCGGCGGTAACCACGGAAAGTGCCCGCGCTGCCGCCGATCGACGCGGATCTCGATCTCGGCGTCGCCGACCGGCCCGCCCGCAAAGTAACTCACCTCGACCCGGCCTGTCACCGTTTCACCCAGTGGAAAGGCGGGTTGCCCGACGCCGTTCTCCACTCCGTCGAAGACCACCTCCACTTCGAATTCCGGAACCCGGAACGCCTCAACGACAAACAGTTCCGCCGAACGCAGAACCGACTCCCCGCGCCGCAAAAGGATCCGGTATGGACCGGGCCGCGCCTCGGCGGTCAGCTCCAGCATACCGTGCGCGGTCCCGAACTCGCTCAAATCCAGCGAACCTTCCGCGATTGCATCCCCCCGGTAGTCACGGACTTCGTAAGTGTATCCTGACTCCTCGGGCAGGCGGAAAGCACCGTCCCGCAAATCGCGGAGGACGGCGCGCCACCGGACCGTCTCGCCGGGACGATAGAGCGGCCGGTCGGCGTAAGCGTGCGCGCGCAGGCCCGCGCTCTCGCCGGCTGTCGACCACCATGGCCCCGCCGCGAGCATGGAGCGCAGGACAACGGGTCCGAGCGCGGTGTCGGCCACCGCGAACATCCGCGCGCGCCGCGGGACTTCCGGCCAGTCGATCACCGCCACACCGTCGGCGTCGGCTCGGGCGGAAACGGACTCGCGGCGTGTCTCCGGCCGCCCGTCGGACCGTTCCGTCCAGAAAAACGAAATGGAAAACGCCGACTCGGCGACCGGAGCACCCGTGCCACTGTCCACCGCATGGAAAAGGACGCGGTCGCCGGCATGGGCGACCAGCGCGGCTTCCGTCACGAGCAGGAGCCGGACAGCGCTTTCTCCGCCGCCGCTGACCTCGACGAGGTAGATCCCGGCGGCAAGCGGGTCGGGCAGGACGACGCGCTCTTCGATGGACAGGTGCGGACGCTCCGGCGCCATGGACAAGCGCCGGGCCCATAGTGGCTCGGCACCCTCTTCGACAAGCTTCGCACGGTCGAGGTCGTCCGGATTTGCCCCGCCGAGCTTTTCCGGGGTCGTGCGCCAGAGCCGCGCCTCGACAGCGTCGATATTGCGCCGGACGACCGCGAAATGCACCTGTGCGTCCGGCTTGAAGGTGTGGCCCACAACCGCGTTGAGATCAGGCGTCCGGATATGTTCGAGGGCTTCGCGCGCGCGGTCACGGAGGCTGTAAAAGCCCGCGCCCGGATCCTCGCGCCCGAATCCGCGGCGCTCGGGTCCGCGGCGGCGGAAGGCGTCGCGGCGCGGCGTCGACGGCGCCGGATCGATCTCCGGCAACTTTTCATACATCTCCACCGCGGCGGCGAAATCGGGCTCAAGGACAAGCCGCCCGCGCGACGTGTAGTGGCTGTGGCCGTAGCGCGACAGCCACTCGGCGCGGGCGAAGAGGGCGGCGGCCTCGAGAGCAGTGCCTTCCGCCGCCGCGACAGCGTCCGCGAGGGCGTCGCCCGCCCGCTGGCGGGAGCGGTTGTCCGCTTCGAATCGCTGCCGGTGGTCCGCGAGGAGAAGCCGAGCCCGCGCGCGGTCCTCGGCGGTCTCCGCGATGCGCGCGGCGTCCTCCAGCCATGCGCGTTCGCCGACCCGCCCGAAGCGGTAGGAAACCCGCAGGCCGTCCGGCCCGCCCCCGGCGAGCGCGAAGACTGTCCCGAGAAAGCCCTCCCGCGCGGCCTCAAGATCGGTCGAACGGGCGTAAAAATCGAGTACGTCGCGGAATGCCGCCCGCGCGCGATCACCGTCACCCGCCACATCGATCCACAGCCAGCCGAGCGCCTCGCGCATGTCGGCCCATTCCGCCGAGGCGCCGCGCTCCCGCTCCCATTCGGCCCGAGCAAGGGCTTCCAACGCCTCGAAGTCTTCACGATCTTCATCGGTCAGGCTCCGCCAGTGCGGCCAGCCCTGCGCCTCGGCACGGACAAGGAGGCGCGCTTCATGCAGGCGAAAGCGCACGCGCCGACCTTCCGCCGACGGGAGGTCTACCGCCTCAGCGAGAGCCGCGTAGGCATCGCGCGCGAGGGCGAAACTCCCCTCGGCAAAAAGCGCGTCGGCGGCCGACAGCGGGTCGGCGGCGGCTTCCGCAAGCGCCTCCGGCGCTTCGCCGTCGGCCTGTGCCACAGCCGTCAGGAGGGCTGTCAGCACGGTTGCGGCCTGAATCCATGAAAAGCGGGTGCATCGAAACATAATCAATATCCACCGAACAGACCCCATCGGAGGCGAAAACGCTCGATATGGCGAAAAGAATCCACCGGAATAACCCTTTCCGTGGTCCCTCCCATTCGTGAACATGCGCCGCATTACAACCGCCATCGCCTTTTTCCTGGCATTCGCCGCCGCTTCCGCGGAAGAGCCGCCCTTCGGGCCGCAGACGGACCAGCACGTCACCGCCGAACTCGTGGCCGAAACGTCGACCGTGCGCCCCGGAGAAACCGCGCGCGTCGGCCTGCGCCTCGAGCACGAGGAGAAATGGCACACCTACTGGAAGATCACTGCCACCGGCTACAGCCCGAGCCTGCGCTGGGAGCTGCCGGACGGCTTCGAGGCGGGTGAAATCCAATGGACCGTCCCCCGCCCCTACGAAAGCCTCGGCTATGTGGAGTATGTCTATGAGGACGAAGTCCTCCTGCCCGTGGACATCCGCGTACCGCCTGACGCCGAACCGGGGGCGGAAGTCGTTCTCCGCGCGCGGGCCGATTGGCTCATGTGCACGGACACCATGTGCATTCCCGGATCGGTGGGCCTTGCCCTCGCCCTGCGTGTTGAAGACCGTGCTCCCGAACCCGACCCGGACCGCGCCGACCTCTTCGCCGCCGCCGACCGCCACCTGCCGCGCCCCCACCCCGCCGTGGAGGCGACCGCGTGGCAGGACGGCGAAACCTATTATTTGCTCGTCGAATCCGGCGGCGACCCGCTGCCTCCGGAGTTGTATTTTTTCGACGCGAATCTCCTCATCAAGCCGACCCTCACGCAGGAAGCCGAGTTTCTCGATGAGCACCACGCGGTCTTCGCCTTTGCCGTCGATCCGGCGGGCGGCACGGGCGACCGCTTCGAGGGCGTCCTCGCCGCGCTTTCCGGAGAATGGACGGTCGACGGACGCGCCCTCGCCGGCATCGCCGTCGATGTGCCCCTCGGCGACACAGCCCCGGACGACCGCCTCGCCGCCGCCAGCACACGGTTGAGTCCGGCAGGCGCGGATCCAGGTGCGCCGCCTGTCAATTTCGCGCTTGTCGCCGCACTCGCCTTTCTCGGGGGGCTCATCCTCAATCTCATGCCCTGCGTCTTCCCGATCATCGGGATCAAGGTGATGGGCTTCGTCAACCAAGCCGGTTCCGATCCGAAATCCGTCGTCCTGCACGGGCTCACCTTCACCCTCGGCATCCTCCTCTCCTTCTGGGTGCTGGCGGGCTTTCTCATGGTCCTGCGCGCGGGCGGCGAGCAGCTCGGCTGGGGCTTTCAACTGCAATCGCCCGTCTTCAACTACTTCCTCATCATCATCTTCCTTCTCTTCGCGCTCAACCTCAGCGGCGTCTTCGAGATTGGCCAGTCCGCCATGAGCGTGGGCGACGGGCTCGCGAAAAAATCAGGTTATTCCGGTTCCTTCTTCAGCGGCATCCTTGCGACCGTCGTCGCCACACCGTGCTCGGCCCCCGTCCTCGGCTCGGCGCTCGGCGCGCTCATGGCGATGCCGCCGGGGCAGCAGTTTCTCGCCTTCACCGCCATGGCCCTCGGCCTTGCCTCGCCCTACCTCATCCTCTCCATCTTTCCCAGGCTCATGGCCTTCCTCCCAAGGCCGGGCCCGTGGATGGAGAGCTTCAAGCAGGGCATGGCCTTCCTTCTCTACGCCGCCGTCGCCTACCTCATCTGGGTTTTGGCCGGCCAGCTTGTGGGCAGCAACGGCTACGCCGACACCGCCCTCCTCAAGGCCTTCACCGGACTCGTTCTCATCGCCACGGCGGCGTGGGTCTACGGGCGCTGGGGCGCGGCCTTCCGCGCCAAGAGCGTGCGCCGCACGGGCTACGCCGTGGCCGTGCTCTTTTTCGCCGGAGGACTCGCCGCCGGCTACCCCACCCCCTTCGCCACCGATCTCGAAGACGCCCCCATGGTCACATGGGAAGACTGGGAGCCCGGCAAAGCCGAGCGCCTCGCCGATGAAGGCAACATCGTCTTCGTCGACTTCACCGCGCGCTGGTGCGTCACCTGCCAGTCCAACAAAGCCGTCGTCTTCGGCTCTGCCGAGGTCCGCCGCCGCTTTCATGAAATGGGCATCGTCACGCTCCAGGCCGACTGGACGAATCACGACCCCCGCATCACCGAGGCCCTCCGCGAATTCGGGCGCACCGCCATCCCCGTCAACCTCTTCTACGCCCCCGGGCTCGACGAGCCCCTCATTCTCCCCGAACTCCTCACCCCCGGCATCGTCCTCGACCGCCTCGAGCGCGTGTCGCAAGGGTGACGGCCTCCCGCACGATGAACCGCGGCCGCTGCGCAAGCGGACCGCTCATGGCCGCACCCTTGCCCTCGTTTCCATGACGCCGCCGTTCACCCCGCCACGGGGATGCGCTCGCTGAGGTAAGCGGTGGCAAGGGCGAAGTAGATGAGCACGCCGGCGATGTCGCAGAGGGAGGTAACGAGGGGTGCGCTTGCCGAAGCAGGATCCATTTTGAGGCGGTGGAGGATGAAGGGCAGGAGCATGCCGATGAGGCTGCCCACCATGACGATGGAGATCATGGTGGCGGCGACGACGACGGCGACGCCCTGGTCCGCGCGGAAGACACCGATGGCAGCGATGAGGGCCCCCATCAGCACACCCATAATGAGCGAGGTGAGGAATTCACGCCGCAGGAGGCGGAACCAGTCGCGCGGTTGCACATCGC